>NKIZ01000001.1:1200000-1500000 GCA_002256425.1 Alphaproteobacteria bacterium PA2
GGCTGTCCAAGGGTCAGGGTCATGGCGAACAGGGCCGCTGCGACGCCGGCGCCTATGCCGATGATCGCGGCAAGACGTCCGAAACCGAACCTTTGCAATGCGGCGACAAAACCGTTCAACGCCCTGGGTCCCCACTACCAAAAAGCGGGGCACAAACTGATGTCACCCGCCGCTAGGCAGGATTTACCCACCACATGGTAAACGCCGCGTTTATGGATGGGGAGGTGGGCAAAATTTTCTCTGCTGCGCGGTCAGCTTGCCCAGGGGGTCAAAGCCCCCCAGCGGTAGAGCAGGATCGCAAAGACAGCGAAAATGATGACCGTCGCCAGATACCCGGCCTTTCGGGCAACAGACCAGCTGTCCACCCGGCGTCCGCCCCGAAGGACTGCCGGCGCAATCAGGGCGGAGAGCAGTGTGAATCCCGCCGCCGCCACAGCACAGGCCGAGCCCAGTAGGATGAACGGGCCGGGCCAGCTGTACATGATGTTGGCGACATCCCCGGTCTTGGCCACCCAGATCAGGAACAGGACAAAGGCAGCAATCCAGAGGACTGCCTGAAGTCCCTGAATCAGGCCTGCACGGCTCTGGATCGACGTTTCGCGGAAGTCCCGGCGATTGCGGATCAGTCCGCCAAGCAGGGTTGCGACGGAGGCAAGGACGGTCAGGATCGCGCTCGCCAGAATTGTATTCGGGCGATCCCAGATTTGCGCCCTCGTGAAAACCTGGGTGTTCAGGGAGGTGACAATGGCGCGGGCACGGCCATTGGATACTGCGAAAACCAGATGGTCGACGCCATTGTCGGCCACAAAGCGGCCCTTGGCAGGATCCCCTTCAGGAACCCAGCTGCGCACCTGCCCGGCATGGGTCAGCAGTCGCCCATCCTTGGTCACCTCGACCTTCATTCCGCCGATCAGCCGGCCGACGAAAGCCTCGAGTCCGCCATATGCCCGGCGCGAGCCGAGATAGTACCCGTCGTACATTGACCGCACATCAAGCAGCCGCAAATTGCCGGCGCGGGGATAGTGGGTAGGCGTTGCATAGAACTGCTCAACAATCCTCTGGGCCAGCCGATCGGTCAGGGCCTGGCCGGTGTCGGAATTGGTCGAGATGAAGACCCCCAGTCCCAGATCCGGAACCAGGACCATGTTGGACATGAAGCTCAGGGTCGCGCCGGCATGGCCAAAACCCTTGTATCCGCCCGGCAGGTTGTACTCGATGAATCCGTGACGCCAGCCATTGATCCCTTTGGGGGTCCGGCGGATTGGCGTGCGGAAGGCGTTGGCCGTCGAAGGGCCGTAGATCGAGACGCCATCCAGGGCGCCGTCATTGAGAAGGGCGGCCATGTAACGCCCCATATCTCCAGCTGTAGAGGATGCTGAGCCCGCCGGGCCGGCGTGACCGATCAGCTCATAGGGGCGCTTCACAAAGCTGGATCCGGCCCAGAAATAGCCTTCGGCAAGGTCAGATCTCAGCCTCTCGGGCATGGGGGCGGGCAGGCGGCTCAATACAGGACGCTCTTCGCGGAAGGTCGTATGCCCAAGGCCCAGCGGCGTGAAGATCTCGTCTTCCACCAGCCGTTCAAAGGGGCGGCCGCTGGAATAGGAAACTGCCGCTCCAGCGAGGGCGGCGCCATAGTTCGAATAGGAGGCCATGGCTCCGGGGGCGGCGATGCGCCTTGGGCGTTCCTGCCGGAGATAGTCCACCAGGCTCCGCTCGCGGGATGGATAGCGTTCCATCAACTGGCCAAGGGCGCGGTCCTCGAACCCTGCAGAGTGCTCCATGAGATTCCGAACGGTGACCGGGGTCTCATAGCCCTGATTACGAACCTGAATACCTTCAGGAAGATAGAGGTTAATCGGACCATCAATCCTGATACGCCCGGCCTCAACCTCCCGCATCAGGGCGATCCAGGTGAAGGTCTTGGAGATCGATCCAATTCTGAACAGGGTGGTGTCCGGATTGACCCGCCGGAGAGGCGAAAGAGAGGCCGCGCCATAGCCCTTCTTGAGGACGATCTGGCCGTTCTGCACCACAGACAAGGTAACGCCGGCCACATGTTCCCGGTCCATGGCGTCGCGGACCAGTCCATCCACATAGGCTTCGAGTTCCCCTGGGGGCAGGGTCAGTCCGGGCGTCAGGCGGGCGCCGACCTGGGTAGGGAGCGCCGGGCCTGTCAGGGGTTGCAAGGTACTGGCTGTCGCCGTGGCGGCGGCGCGGACGCCGCTGGTGGGGGCCTTCGGTTTGGGCTTCTTCACCAGGGCCGAATAGGGGATCGGTTTGCTGGGAAGCGCCGGCGTCGACTGGGCGGCGGCAGAGCCCGCTGTCAATGACAGTCCGGCCAGGAGGACGACCAGGGTCTTTGCGAAGGTCATTGTGGAAGGCCGGCTCTTTTCGAAAGGGGACGGCGATCTTTTAGGGCGTCAGACTGCTTTCGCTAACCCCCTTTTGTCGCTCCCGGCGGGGGAAGTGGATAAAGTGGCAGCATGGGGCGCAATTGCGGGCCGATGTAGAGTTGTGGTTCCGAAGGCGGCGCCATTTTCTCTTTAATTTCCCTGTCGGCGACGCAGGCCTGGATCTGGCTCCCGAGGCTGGGAAAGTCCTTTGCCTGTGGGGTCGTCTGCAGGAAGCAGTCATCGAAATAGGGATACTTGTCCGACTCCCCGCAACCAAAGGAGGTCCGATCCGGCCTCGCTGCCGTCAGGACCATGCGATTGTCGCTGCCAAGTTCAGGCACGAAGATACCGGAATAGCAGGCGGAAATGACGACAATGGTCGGCCGCGGGCCGCAGGTCCTGTCCAGCATGGTCCCCAGAATGCCAGGGGGCAGGATACTCTGGTCGACGACCACACCGGTCGGTGCGCCGTGGGATGTGAAATAGACAAGGCAACCGTCCGGCGCCTTGGCCGTCAATGAAACCAGGGCGTCATAAATGACCTTGGGTTCGGTCTTGGCGGGGTTGGTGTCCTTGTATCGTTCGGGCCTGACCGAGAACTGTTTGAGGTTCTCTGGCGCAAAGCCCATGCGGACCAGTTCCTTCGAGACATCCCGCCGGGCATTGTCAAAGGCCTCAGAAGGACCGCCGGAATGGGCGTGCCAGTCGCCTGCCACCACAATGGCGGCCCAACGGCTGAAGGGCGATTCCGCCATGGCCGGACTTACGCCCAGCAGGAGGACGCCGAAAACCAGGGCGACAAGGCGCCGAACGCGATCGGCGGAGGCCATTACTTCTTGTAGCTCTGGAAGGGTGTGGGTACGGCGGTCCCGGTGGCCTTGGCCAGCAGGCGACCTTCCGGATCATAGAGTTCGCCCTCCGTGAAGGCGATGGTCCTGCCCCATTTGACCACGCGTCCAATGCCCTTGATGGGGCCTGGCTGGGCGGGGCGGTAGAAGCTGGTCTTCATCTCGGCGGTTGGCGCCACGTGCGTCATGCCGGAAGCCACCATGCAGGCAACCGACATGGCCTCGTCCAGCATGGCGCAGAGGTAACCACCCTGAATCTGCTTCATTGGGTTGAGCAGAAGCTCGGCCCGGGCGTCAAAGGCCACTTCCACCATCTTCTGGGCCTGGCTCACCGAAATGATGGCGAACCCAAGGGTCTGGGAGCCCGTTGGCTGGTTCTTGGTGCGCTGGAACCTGGCCAGAATGGCCTCGTCGGTAAGTTCCTCTGGGGTGGTCGACGCAACGTCGGTCATTGGTCTTGAAACCTATTTCTTCCGGAAATGATCGAGGGACACGACATTCGGCGCGTCGGGATCCACTGGCGCTTCCGGCTCGGCTGCGGCCGGCTCGGCTTCGACAGACGGGGTTGCTTCAAACTGAAGCAGGAACTGTACGCTCGGATCGTAGAAGCGCGTCAATGCGGCATAGGGCACCGAGAGGGCCTTGGGCTGGCCGCCAAACTTGAGCGTCACCGAGAAGAAGGTTTCGCCGGGAGCCAGGTCCCAGAACTGATGCTGCAGGACGATCGTCATCTCGTCCGGATATTTCGAGAGCAGGTCAACGGGCCCAGTGACCCCCGGCGCCCGGGTCTTGAAGGTAATGTAGAGATGGTGCGCACCGGGCAGGCCTCCGGGCAGGGCCGCCTTGCGCAAGGCAGACTTGACGACGCCACGCAGGGCTTCCTGCGCCATGGCGTCATAGTGCATCAAGTCTTCGACAGGCGGATCTTGAGCCATGGGGTCTCCAACAGTCAGGCGTGTACTGAACCTAGCGTTTCATTCGTAGGGCGCAAGGATCGCTCTTCGATAGTCGCATACCCGAACCCATTGATACCCCAAAATCTATTGCCTTATCCCGCGGAGCCCGGGGCCTAGCGGGTCACGATCGGAAAGTCCGGCCTGGGCGGGTCGAACCAAGACATCAGCCGGGCCAGGGCGCCAGTGTCGCCGGCGACCTTTACCTCGCCCCTGGCGATATGCGGGCCCAGGGGCTTACCGCCAACCAGTGCGTTGAGCAGGATCTGGCGGTTCAGGGTCAGGGTGGCGTCTGCGGGCGCGCCCTCTGCCGAAGGCTCTGCGGTCAGAACCCCATGTTTGACCTGCAGGACGAACCTCTCCCTGCGTTCAGGGAAGACAAAGGCCACGCGCAACTGGCTTTCACCGGCCCTGGCCGGATTGATCCTGACGGCGAGCAGATCGAAGATCATCGATGAATTGAGCGCGCCAACCACATCGCTGGATCCAGCGCCCTGGATTCCTGAAGCAACGCCATTCCTCAGCTCGCCCACCGCTGTCAGGTACATGTTGCGCCAGATGGCGCTCTCGGCCTGATAGCCAAGCTGCTCATAGGTCCTGGCGAGCAGGAGCCTTGCGTCCGTCGCCTTGTCATCGGCCATGACCACATTGTTGAGCAGGGTCGCCGCCCATCCATAGTCGCCCTTGTCGAAGGCGGCCTGAGCCAGACCGACCACCTTTTCCGAGCCGCCCATGGCGTCGACATAGCGGCGGCCCTCCTCGGCCGGGGGCAGGACGGCAAGATGCACCGGGTTGGCGTCGTACCAGCCCATATAGCGCTGATAGACCGCACGGCTGTTGAAGCTCATGGTCCCGTAATAGCCCCGGTTGAACCAGTCCCTGGCCAGGACCGGCGGCAGGGAAATCTGGCTCGCGATCTCGGAGCCGACCAAGCCGCCGTTCATCAGTCGAACGGATTGGTCGTGCAGGTATTTGTAGGCGTCCCGGTGATCGGCCAGGAATGACTTCACGACCGGCTGGCCGAAGCGTGGCCAGCCGTGGCTTGTGAACATGACGTCGCTGCGGTCAGCAAAGAGGTTGATGGACTGTGTCAGGTCGTCAGCCCATGCCTTGGCGTCCCGCACGAGGGCGCCCCTGGGGGTCAGGACATTGTGCATGGAGACATTGGCGTTCTCCGCCATGCAGAGGACCCGCCAGTCCGGGAAGTACAGGTTCATCTCGGCCGGCGCTTCGGTCCCCGGCGTCATCTGGAAGACCATTTTCACCCCGTCGACCTGCAGGGTCTGGCCCGTGTGATCTATGGTCACCGTCGGCGCGATCAGGGTGATGGTCCCTTTTGGTATGCCCTGGCCAATGCCTGAACTGACCTGGCCGGTCGGGCCGGGGGGCAGCGTGTAGCCGAACTGGTACTGCGCCCTGCGGTTCATGGCCGGTCCGGCGATGACGTTCTCGCTTACGGCCTCCTTGAGGAACCCTTCCGGTGCAATGACTTTCACCTTGCCGGCGTCAACCTCGGCCTGGGTGACAATGCCCCGGACGCCGCCGAAATGATCGCTGTGACTGTGGGTGTAGATGACCGCGACAATCGGCCTGGCGCCGAGCTTTTCGGTAACCAGGTCAAGGGCGGCCCTGGCGGTCTCAGCTGTCGTCAGGGGATCAATGACGATCCAGCCCTTCGAGCCCTTGATGAAGGTGATGTTGGAAACGTCAAATCCCCGGACCTGCCAGATATTGTCCGACACCTGGAAGAGACCATTTTTCGCCAGCAGTCCTGCATGGCGCCAGAGGCTGGGATTTACCGTGTCGGGCGCCGGGCCCTGGAGGAAGTCATAGGCCTTCAGATCCCAGGCCACTGCGCCATCAGCACGTTTGATCAGCGGGTCCGCTCTGGTTCCCAGAAATCCATGGTCTGCAAAGTCGAAATCCTGGCGGTCTTCAAAGGGCAGGGTCGCCTTCAGGGCCTCCTGCGCCTGGACGGTCGCTTTCGTCGCAGGTTCCGCCGCCTGGGCGCTACCTGCGGCCAGCAGCCCCATGGCCATGAATGCAGCCTTGCCCCAGGACATTGGCGTCTCTCCCCTTTGATGCCTTTCCGCGACCATGATTTGGGTCGGACAAGGGCGCAAGACGGGATGTCGTGAAGGTGGAGGGCTTCTGTTGCAAGGCGCCCTCCGGGCCCCGCCTAACGCTGCTAAGACGTTAGGAGTTTAGGTCGAAATCTATCGGGTCGCTTACGCGGCCAAACGGACTTCTTCAGCGAAGTTATCGTTCGCATTTACATTAATGGCCCGAGACGGTGAGCCACGCCGGAAGAAAGCAACACCTTTACACGTCTGTCGATGCTGATCGGCCCCGCACTTTCCGGCGATACCCGGGGGAAGATTGGTGGAGCCGCCGGGAATCGCACCCGGGTCCAGTCCGCTTATTACGTGCGCGTTTATCCTCATAGTCCGGCAAGCCGGACCCCATGGATATAGGCCCAAAGCCGTCGGGATTGAAGGGGTCGTGTGAGATTGGCGGTCCAGACCCCTCCTGGCCGCCTGTTCGTCATGAATCGACGGATAAATTCGCGGATGAACTGGGTGATCTGCGTGCGGGGTTCTAGGCTGGGACCGCAATCATCCCCGGGACTGCCGATGAACCATTTCCTCTATTCCGTCAGACCTCTGGCCCTCGACCTCGCCGCCACCCTGTTCTTCTACCTTGTGCTGGTCACCACCCACAGCGTCCCCCTGGCGACCGGGCTGGGCATGGCCCTGGGCGCCGGACTCGTGGCTTTCAAGCTTCTCAGGGGTGAGGCCGTGGCGCCCATGCAATGGACCAGCCTGGCCCTTGTGGTGGTCATGGGCGGCCTGACCCTGATTACCCACGACGCCCGGTTTGTCCTCGTCAAGGCGACCATTGTCTATGTTGCGATCGGCGCAACCATGCTCGAAAGGGGCTGGATGTACCGCTATATCCCGCCCATCGCGGTTGACCATGTCCCCCGCTCGCTGGTGGTCGGGTTTGGCTATGTCTGGGCTGCGCTGATCTTTGGCTCGGGCATACTGAACCTCTACCTGACCTTCACGGAGGCCCCCCAGACCGTAGCAAAGGTCATGGGGCTGTGGGCGCCGGGATCGAAGATTGCGCTCTTCCTGATCCAGTTCTTCCTGATGCGGGCCATTGCACGCCGCAACTATTTTGCCGCAGCTGCTGCGACTGACGGAGAGCCAGCCCGGACCTAGATGGCGCTTCCGCCCCGGGTGATCGACAGGACGCCAGTGCGGGAGAGTTCCACCAGGCCAAGCGGCCGCATCAGATCCACAAACTTGTCGATCTTGGTCGAGGCGCCGGTGATTTCGAAAATGAAGCTGTCTATTGCGGTGTCGAGCACCTTGGCGCGGAAGATCTCGCCAATACGCAGGGCTTCAACCCGGTCAACACCGGTTCCCTTGACCTTCACCAGGGCCAGTTCGCGTTCCAGGCCATTGGGGTCGCGGCTGACATCCTGAACGTCACGGGTCGCAACCATCTTCTGAAGTTGGGCCTCGATCTGCGTGAGAACAGCGGGCGCGCCACGGGTCACGATGGTGACGCGGCTGGTGTGGGAGTTGCGATCGGTTTCCGCAACCGTCAGGCTTTCAATGTTGTAGCCACGGGCTGCAAACAGGCCGACAAGCCTGTGGAGCACTCCGGGTTCGTTCTCCACAAGTATGGCGTATGTGGCCTGACGGTCAGCCTCATCGGTATGGGCCAGATCATAGACAGATGCAGGTTGGGCGTCGGACATGGCGCTCTCGTTGGATTGATTGTCGCTGGACGTCTCATATGCGGAGGCAGGGGGCAAGAGGCGTCATAATCGTCCGGATACGCACTATTTGTGACATATGGCGTGAATCACTGTCTTTGGGGCGCTAGCACGAGGCGAATTCGGATTGGCGGCTGCAACTAAAAAATCTGGGGTGGCAAAGCGTTCTCTTCGCGCGGAGATCGATCGCGAGCCCAGGAGCCAGTACGCCGCCTTGCCCTGGCGTCGTGCGGAAAACGGCCAGATCGAAATCCTCCTGATCTCATCCCGGGAAACACGGCGCTGGGTCATTCCCAAAGGATGGCCAATGAAGCGCGTGAAATCTCCAGATTGCGCCTCCCGCGAGGCCTTTGAGGAGGCCGGTGTGGAAGGCGATATCCGTCGCAAGAAGGTCGGGGTCTTTCATTATGAAAAGCGCCTGGCCAGCGGCCGGGTCCAGCCGGTCAGGGTCACTGTCTTTTCCATGCTGGTTCGCCGGGAGTGTGAAGACTACCCGGAGAAGGGTCAGCGCGACCGCCTCTGGACTACCCAGCTGGAGGCCTCCGTCCTGGTTGACGAACCGGAACTCAAACTGCTGATTGCGGCGTTCCGGCCGGGCTAGGCCGCCCTGGCGGTCTCATCCAGCATGCCCATCACACCGCTGAAGAGTTTGGCCATGGCGCGCGGCTTGTACGGGTAGAGTTCAGGGCTATCGAGGGCGTGGATGATCATGGCCACGTCAGCCTCGAACAGCAGCAGTCGTCCGTCGGGCAATTCGGCGCAGTCGATGGCGAAGTATTCCAGTCCGAACGCCCGGTAGAGTCCTTCAAACGCCTTGCTGTGGCGAAGGGCGAAGCCCTGGTCAAAGCCATCCATGAAGGCGGCCTCCTCATCCCGGCGCTCGGGCTTCTCGTCCATGCTGGCGTTCAGATAGTGAACCATCCAGTGCTCGGACACGGCCATGTGACTGATGAAGGGCTTGCCCTTCAGGAAGGCCACACGCTGCTTGCGGAACAGGCCATCCGGACCGGAATAGTCAATGAATTGGGTGATGTAGAAATTTTCCCCGGACTTGGCGGCGAGATAGGCCTTGAGGTCTGCCGGTTCGTTCATCTTCTCCAGGTCCCGGCCGGCATGGGAGTCGATGGGCCGTATGATGATCGGGAAGGTCCCCGGCTCAAGAAAGTCGGAAAGCGGAGCCAGTCCTTCGGCGATGGCCTGAACGCCTTCCCGGAAGACCTGGGCTGTGGAAGGGGCAAGGACTTCAGGAATGCCTGCGCACATCTCGCAGACTCCATCCCTCGTCAGGCCGGCGATTGTCAGGGCTGAGCCGTTGATAATGGGACGCCGCCAACCGGCCAGGGCAGGGGCCACACCCAGCAGGGTCTGATAGTTGGCGGTGGATTCACCGATGGCGAAGAAGGCGACATCGTGATCTGGAACTTCTTCCGGGAGCTCGCCGTCCGGGGTTGCGTAGACGAAGTAGGCCGTCGCGTCAGAGCCGCTGAGCAGGAAGTCCAGCGGCGTATTGGCCATGAAATCCCCGGGGGTCACTATGGCCAGAATGCGCAGGCCGCTTCCATCGCCGTGGGTGCGTTTGAACATGCGCGTCATGGCGAGGGCTTGGGTCTGCAGGTCCAGGCCGGGCTCTGGCTGGCCTGTCAGCTGAAGTAACATCGACATGTTCAGCAAGGCGCCAGGATCTGGCGGATCATTGCTGGCGGCTTCGACCAGGATGTTCCAGACCGGGTTGAGGTCCTGCTGGTTGAAAATCATCTGGGCGAAAACCGCCAGACCGAAAACGGGTGCGACGCCCAGGTCCGCGTCCGTCCTGCCAGTGATCTTCATGGGTCGCCCGATCTGGTCTCGCGACAGAGGCGTATTCGGACGCCCGGGTCGTACATTACCTGAGGCGACCGCCTACTGCGCACCCAGACCGAGGCTTATACGTCACAACCTTTAATGGTGGTTAACAGCGCCGCCATGAGCCTGCGGCATAGCGCCTTGGGCCTATGGATGGTTCAGGCCCGGCGGACCTTCATTGGCAAGGGATTGCGGATCATTTCGCCCTTCATCACCCCGATCCCGCCATTGGCGGAGAGGGGCAGGGCCATGATCTTCTTCACCACATCAAGGCCCTCGGTCACATAGCCGAAACACGCAAACCCCTTGTTGTCGCCTTTCTGCGCGGGATCAGCATCGAGATAACCTTGATCTCCTACGCAGATGAAGAAGTCCGAGGTTGCCGTGCCAGGCGCGCGACGGCCCATGGAAATGGCGCCATTGGTGTGTTTCAGGCCGGTCCGGGTCGTCGACTCATGGGCGATCGGCTTGAGGAGATACCGCGGGTCATTCTGCAGGCCGCCCTGCACCACGCCGAAATCGAAATCCGTTGCGCCTTCCGGGCGTGAGGACCGATAGAAGGTGGCGTGGTCCATCAGCTTCCGGTCGACATAGGCCAGGAAGTTGGCGGTGGTGACCGGAGCCTTGTCGGGTCGCAATTCCAGGCCGAAATTGCCCAGGCGTGTGACGATCTGGATCTTGACCGGGCCAGGCGCCGCCAGGGCGCTTCCCGCGGCGGCGAGGGTCGCGCCAGCGCCACCCAGAAATCCTCGTCTCAGCATTGAACGCCCCTTAGACTGATGACCTCCCGGACCAAGCTCTTGCGCCTTCCCGCATCTGGCAACCAGATCCTTTGGGAAGGGTTTGACTCGCAAGGTCCAAATAGGTGGCCCATGTTTCACACGGCGGCTCTAAAGTGCAATCTGCTTACCGCCAGCGCCAACCTCTTTCGGAGACAATCATGAGCCGGCTGCATTCCGAACGCCATCTTGTCTCCCGGATTGGCTGGCTGAGGGC
The DNA here is from genome assembly GCA_002256425.1 of Alphaproteobacteria bacterium PA2. Lineage (NCBI taxonomy): Bacteria > Pseudomonadati > Pseudomonadota > Alphaproteobacteria > Alphaproteobacteria bacterium PA2. Next base: position 1,210,820 of record NKIZ01000001.1, read on the forward strand.
CGCCGTCCTCGGCGCCAATGACGGAATTGTCTCCACAGCCAGTCTGATCGTCGGCGTCGCCGCCGCAGCGGGAAAGCCGTCGGAAATCCTTGTGGCGGGCGTAGCCGGTCTGGTGGCTGGCGCCATGTCCATGGCCGCAGGCGAGTACGTTTCCGTCAGCTCCCAGGCCGATACGGAAAAGGCTGACCTTGCCCGTGAGCGCTTTGAGCTTGCGACCGATCCTGCAGCGGAGGCCAGGGAACTGGCCGCCATCTACATGAAGCGGGGCCTGGAACCTGAAACGGCCGCCAAGGTCGCAGAACAGTTGATGGCGAAGGACGCCCTGGGCGCCCACGCCCATGACGAACTGGGGATTTCGCAGATGACGGCGGCGCGGCCCATCCAGGCGGCCCTGACCTCAGCGGCGACCTTTACGGCTGGTGCTGCGGCGCCATTGCTGATTGCAGCCCTCGCCCCTTTGTCCCGGGTTACGCCCCTGGTCAGCATAGGGTCCCTGATTTTCCTGGCAGTCCTTGGCGCGATCGGTTCGGCCGCCGGTGGTGCGCCTGTCATCAAGGGCGCTTTGCGGGTAACTTTCTGGGGCGCCCTGGCCATGGCCGCGACAGCAGGAATCGGGGCCCTGGTGGGCACCAGCGTCTAGGCTGCGGAGCGGGCCAGATCGGTGTCGAAGGTGACGCTGGCCTCGAAGTCGTTCAGCAGGTCGATCATTTCCTCGATCGAGATGTGGTTTTCAGCGTCCAGCGGGAACCTGAACCGCCAGAAGCTGATGATGTGCTGCAGGGCGCCTAGCCGTTCGCCCAGTTCATGGAACATGCTCGGAGCCGCCATCAGGAAGGCGCGGAAGGACTGTGGTCGCCCCTTGTGGGTCAATTCAAGGTAGGCGTCATCATAGACCCTGAGTGTTTCGCGCACTGTGTCGCACGCTGCGTTGATCGCCCGGGTGAGGCGGGCCTGGCTGCGGCGGACATAGATGGTCTCGTCGCTGGTAAGCATGCCCATGGGCGTCAGCCTGGCCACTTCGTTGATGATCGGACCGATCTTGGGGAGCAAGTCCGACAGCAGCCATTTGTAGTAGATGAAGCCCTTCCAGCAGAACATGCCTTCCAGGAAATCGGCCTTGTTCATACCCATGCTGTTGCGCAGGGGCGCCAGCTCTATGTCGGACACATCCCCCAGCAGTTTGGCGGCAAGTTTGCGGGTCTTTTCGCTCATCCGGGCGCCACCCGAGCCGAAGGAGACGCCGACCAGTGGTTCCACCTCCCGGCGGGCGAAATCGATCATGCGGCGCAGGTCGGCGTCGGCCAGTTCGAAATAGCATCGGTCAGGACTGAACCCGGCTGATAGCACCCGCTCACGCAGGAGGAAGGGGTCAAGGGACGGAACCCCATCCAGCAGTCTGAGGAGTTCATCGTCCGGATCTCCGGGCTGGACCCGGATTTCCGCCAGAAAGTCGTTGTAATTTCGTTCGCCCACGAAGAAGGCCCGCGCGCCGGCCTTCAGGTCGTCCAGGTCCATGGGCAGTATGACCTTGGTGGCTACAGGCTGGCCGTATGGCAGGAGCTCACGTTCGTGCGGCCGCAGCTTGTGTTTGACGATGATGCTGCGGTTCAGAGTGTAGTTCTGGAAAAGCGGGCGGGTGCGATAGCCCTCTTCGTTACCGTTGACTTTCCAGACAGCAATCAGATTCAGGGCGCGGGATGACGAGCCGTTGGCTTGCAGATTGGCAAGATTTCGGACGGATCTGTCGACCACCTGGCTGTTCCGTTCCCAACGGCTGCGGCGCGTTCTGCTGCGCAAGCCCTGAAACTAGACCCAACTCCCCATCGTCCGGTTAACAGCTGCCCGGCGTCGACGAATTCTTTGACCTGACCCGCCCCAGAGGTGAAACTGCCGCTTCAACTTGGGGAGTTTCCAATGGCTGTTTCGCTCTATGACGTCAGCGTCGCGTCTTTCACCCAGTCCCTTGCAGGCGTTGCGGGCTTTCTTGAGAAGGGCCGGGCCCATTGCGAAGCCGCGGGCGAGAGCGCTGATGATCTTGTCGGCGTAAAGCTGGCGCCCGACATGCTGCCCTTCTCCTTTCAGGTGGTGTCTGTGGCCCACCATTCCCTGGGCGCCATCCAGGGCGTGAAGGCCGGTGTCTTCACCCCTTCCGGCCCAACCCCGGAGCCCGGCTATGCTGGTCTGCAGAAGCTGATTGCAGACGCCAGGGCGGGCCTGGCTGCCCTGACCCCGGACGAGGTCAATGGCCTTGAGGGCAAGGATGTCATCTTCAAGCTGGGAGAGATGCAGATGCCGTTTACGGCCGAGGGCTTCCTTATGAGCTTCTCAATTCCCAACCTGCATTTCCATGCCACCACAGCCTATGACATCCTGCGCCAGAAGGGCGTGGCCCTGGGAAAGCGCGACTATCTTGGCCAGCTGCGCATGAAGCGCTGATCGCTCCGGATCATGTGCAACGAGTATCAGCTGAAGCTCAATCGCGGGGCCTATGACGTCACCTTCCGTGAAGTCAGAATACCTTTTGCCTGGGCTGACGCCGAGCCGAACCGGGACCTTGAAGACCCGTATGGGCCGACCAATCGCGCGCCCATGATCCGCCCTGTCGACCCGGCCAATCCCTCGGCCGGGCTCGAAGGGGTGGAGCGGCGGTGGTGGATGGTGCCGCACTTTCACCGCGGGCCGGTTTCGGCCTGGAAGTCCATGTGCACTAACGCGCGGATCGAGACGGTTGATACGGCGCCGACCTTCCGTGAAGTCTATCGCCTGCGTCGCGCCCTGATCCCCCTGACCAGCTTCATCGAATACGACGCGCCGCCAGGCTGGAAGAAGGGGCAACCCAAGAGGCGCTGGGAGATCAGCTGGGAGCCTCAAGGTCCGGAAGACCAGGTGCGGTTCTTTGCCGGGCTTTGGGATCAGTCCCGCCCCAGTGACCTGGACGAGCCTCTTGAGAGCTTTACCTTCATCACCGGCCCCAATGGGCCCGATGTCGCCGCCATTCACGATCGGCAGCCTGTGGTGCTGACCCTGCAGCAGGGTCTGGAATGGTTACAGCTGGACGGTGCGGGAAAGGCCGGCCTTGTGACCGACCCGCCAGAGGGGACCTATCAGGTGAAGGAGAGCCCGCGGGCCAGCGTCATCTCCCGGGAACTTCGCCTGGCGCTCTGATCGCGAGGACTGGTGATCCCGCAACGGAATTTGGTATCCTGATGCGCTATTCCCAGGAGATCAGCGCCATGATGCTCATCGGCCAGTATGACTCGCCCTTCGTCCGCCGCGTCGGCGTCGCCTTGACGCTTTACGGCATGGCCTTTGACCATCAGCCGTGGTCGGCCTTCGGGGATAGCGACAAGATCGCGCGGTATTCTCCTCTCCGCAGGGTGCCGACCCTCGTCCTGGATGATGGAATCGCAATTTCCGACAGCTGGGCGATCATCGACACCCTGGACCAGATGGTCGGGCCTGAGCGCGCCCTGATTGCGCCGTCAGGCCCCGACCGGCGGGAGGCCATGCGGATCATCGCCCTGGCGGCAGGGGCGGCCGACAAGTCGGTGGCTCTGGTTTATGAGCGGGTCCTCCGGGATCAGGCCCTGGAAATCTGGGTCGAACGCTGCCGCAGCCAGATTTCCGGCGCTCTGGACGCCCTGGAAGCCGCGCGGAGCGTCTCGTCGGCGCCCTGGCTGTTCGGCGACCAGATCGGCCACGCCGACATTCTGATGGCCACCTATCTGCGGTTCGCCAGCGAAGCCCTGCCGGAAGTCTTCGACCTCACCGGGCGGCCCGGCCTGGCCGCCCACGCCGCCCGGGCGGAGGCCCTTCCGGTATTCCGCGCCATTTGTCAGCCCTTCATCATCAATCCTCCCACCTAAGGCTTGCACTGGGCTGCGGACGGCATCAGTTAGGCGAAGGCAGAACCTTGTCTGCCGTCACCGTCAGAACAGGCGTGTCTTGAAGCCCCCGTCAGAGTCTCCCCCGGACCCCGTTTCCGAACCCGTTTCCGCCAAGATCCGCAAGCGGATCCAGAAGGCGCGGAAGCGCTTCAACGCCAATGACAATATCGCCGCCTTCCTGGAGCCGGGCGATATGGACGCCCTGCTGTCCGAGGTCGCCGACAAGTTCAAGGGCGTCCTGGAAAGCCTGGTGATCGACACCGAGACCGACCACAACACCCATGACACCGCCCGGCGCGTAGCCAAGATGTATGTCACCGAGGTGTTCCGTGGGCGCTATATGGAGCCGCCGGCCGTTACGGAGTTTCCGAACGCCGAGGCGCTCAATGAGCTGATGATTGTCGGCCCGATCACGGTGCGCAGTGCATGCAGCCACCATTTCTGCCCGATTATGGGGCGGCTGTGGATCGGCCTCATGCCCAATGAGCATTCCAACTTGATCGGCCTGTCCAAGTACGCCCGTCTGGCGGAATGGATCATGTCGCGGCCCCAGATTCAGGAAGAAGCCATCGCCCAGATGGCCAATGTCCTGATGGACAAGGTCCGTCCCGACGGTCTGGCCATTGTCATGGAGGCTGATCACTTCTGCATGCACTGGCGCGGGGTGAAGGATACCGAGACCAAGATGATCAACAGCGTCATGCGCGGATCCTTCCTCATGGACCACACGCTCCGTAGCGAATTCCTGTCCCTCCTCAATCAGAGAAAGTGAGGCTCAGATGCTCGTCCGTTGCCTTTACGCCAGCCGTCCCGTCGCCAGTGCTTCCGCCTCTGATCTCGACAAGATCGTGGAGGAAGCCCGCAAGAACAATCCCGCCCAGGGGGTGACAGGCATGCTTTGCGCTTCCGAGAAGCTGTTCATTCAGGTTCTCGAAGGGGGTCGCAATGAGGTCTGCGATCTCTATTCCACCATTGTCCGGGATCCTCGCCATGAGCAGGTTCGCCTGCTGGTCTACGAAGAAATCAGTGAACGCAAATTCGGCGCATGGACCATGGGTCTGGTCAGCATAGCCAAGCTGAACCCCTCCCTGGTCCTGAAATACTTCAAGCATGTGGAGTTGAACCCGTTCGAGTGTTCGGGGCAGTCCACCCTTGCCCTGCTGTCCGAATTGATGGCCTCAGCCTCGGTGGTCAATCGGGGCTGATGCTCCTTTGACCTCGCTCAAGGCGGAGGGGCGGCGGTAGACGACACTCGGTCCATGATGACCGATCCAGCGTCCACAACCGCGTCCGAGCCAGAAACACTCTACGAAGCCATAGGCGGTGCGCCCACAGTGCGGCGCATCGTCAACCGGTTCTACGATCTGATGGACTTTGATGCGTCCTATTCGGAATTGCGGGAAATCCACGCTTCGGATCTGACGCCCATGCGCGAGTCCCTGGCGGGGTTTCTTGACGGTTGGCTGGGCGGTCCCCGCGACTGGTTCGAGGCCCATCCCGGCAAGTGCATGATGTCCATGCACGCCGCTGTACCGGTCAGTCCCAGCTCTGCAGGTCAATGGGTCGAGGCCATGAGCCGGGCCCTCGATGAGGCCGAGGTGGAGCCAACCCTCAAGGCCCTGATCAAGCAGGCCTTTGGCAATATGGCCCGCAACATGGCGGCGCGCGGCTAACCGTCGCCTTGCAGGTACGCCCTGACCGCCCCAGACTGGCGCAAGATCAGGAGTCTTTCATGCGGCGCAAACTCAGTTTCCTTGTGGCCATCGGCCTGGCGACGTCCAGCGCCGCCATGGCCCAGACCAGCCAGGACGCCCAGAAGGTTCTCGGACAATTGCTGGGCGGATCGGCGGCGGTGGCTCCGTCCGCCGGGCCTGCCTCCAGGGTCACAAGCACGGAAGCTTCCAGTGGCCTGAAACTGGCCCTCAGCAAGGCCGCGGATGTTGTGGTGGGCCAGTTGGGGGCGCCAGGCGGCTTCGCCAATGATCCCAAGGTGCGGATCGGTTTGCCGGGCAAGCTGGCCAGATATGATCAGGTCCTTACCCTGCTCGACAATGCGGGCGTGACCGACAACCTGTCAGGCAAGTTGAACTCGGCGGCTGAGGGCGCTGTCGGCAAGACCCTGCCCCTGTTGAAGACCGCCATTTCGAAGATGACCGTTACCGACGCCATTGGTCTGGTGACCGGTGGTCCGACCTCGGCCACTGACTATTTCAAGCGGACGATGGGTCAGAGCCTCCAGGCCGAAATGCGACCCGTAGTCGCAAAGTCGCTTGGCGGGGTGAACGCCTTCAAGGCCATGGACGCCTACGCCGCCCGCAATCCTGCCCTAGCCGGTCAGTTCGGCGCCACCGACCTAACCGGCTATGTGACGCAGAAGGCCAGCGACGGCGTGTTTCTTTACATGGCCGAACAGGAAAAGCAGATCCGCGCCAATCCGGTGGCGACGGGCAGCGCCTTGCTCAGCAAGGTCTTCGGGACCCGCTAGACTCCGTTCAGGTATCGCTTCCCGACCTGTCCAGTACGCGGACGGCCGCAGCTGCTCGGACTTCCAGTGGCATCAGGCGGGCATTGACGCCCATCCGGTCATAGTCCGGATCCTTGTCCGCCCAGTGTGTGACGCAGCCGCAGGTCTGGCAGCGGTGGAAGGTGATCATGTGATCACCCCACTCATAGGTGTCGGTTGGACCCTTGGGGTCGAGGAAGGTCACGGCTGTGGGGGCGTAATAGGCCCAGATCACCCCATAGCGTCGGCAGATCGAGCAGTTGCAGTCCGTCACGGTCTCGGGCGCCGCCTCAAGGGCGATGCGGACCGAACCGCAGTGACAGGACGCCTCTACTGTCATCCTAGACCAGCCCCTTGCCTTCTTCGCCGATGACGCTGCCGATGTCCTGCCCATCGTCGGCCAGGATCATCTCGTTGTGCGCCTTTCCGGACGGGATCATGGGCAGGCAGTTCTCCTCCTTGGTCACCCGGCAGTCGAACAGGACAGGCTTGTCGCTGTTGATCATTTCCAGAATCTTGGCGTCCAGCTCGTCGGGGGTTTCCGCCCGGATGCCCACGGCGCCGAAGGCTTCGGCCATCTTCACGAAGTCAGGCAGGCTGGCGGAATAGGAGTGGGAATAGCGCTCGCCGTGCAGCAATTGCTGCCACTGGCGGACCATGCCCATCCATTCGTTGTTGAGGATGAAGATCTTGATGGGCAGGCCGTGCTGAACGGCGCAGCTCATCTCCTGCATGGTCATCTGGACGCTGGCGTCGCCGGCGACGTCGATGACCAGGCTGTTCGGATGGGCCAGCTGGACGCCGATGGCGGCGGGCAGGCCGTAGCCCATGGTTCCAAGGCCACCGGAGGTCATCCAGCGATTGGGCTCTTCAAAGTGCAGGAACTGGGCGGCCCACATCTGATGCTGGCCAACCTCGGTGGTGATGTAGGTGTCGCGGTCCCGGGTCAGGGCCTGCAGGCGCTCCAGGGCGTACTGCGGCTTGATGTGCTTGGCGTCCGGGCTGTAGCGGAAGGACTTCCGCGCCCGCCACTTTTCGATCTGCGCCCACCAGTCGGTCATGGCCGCCTTGTCCGACTTGTACTTCTTCGCCTTCCAGACGGCGATTAGGTCTTCCATGACGCTGCCGGCGTCGCCGACAATGCCGATGTCAGCCCGGACATTCTTCGAAATGGACGAGGGGTCTATGTCGATGTGGATCTTCTTGCTGCCCGGCGAGAAGGCGTCCAGGCGGCCCGTGACCCGGTCATCAAACCGTGCGCCGACGCAAATCATCACATCGCAGTCGTGCATGGCGTTGTTGGCTTCGAAACTGCCATGCATGCCCAGCATACCCAGCCACTGGGGATCGCTGGACGGGAAGGCGCCCAGACCCATCAGGGTCGAGGTCACCGGCGCGCCAGTCAGGCTGGCCAGTTCCCTCAGCAGGGCGCTGGCGCCCGGGCCAGCATTGATCACGCCGCCGCCCGTGTAGAAGATCGGCCGCTTGGCGCTGGCGATCACGGCCGCCGCCTGGGCGACCTTGGCGGCATCGCCCTTGGTGCGGGGGGCGTAGTTGTGGGCGTGCTTGACCGCCTGCGGGCCCTGATAGACCCCCTTGGCGAACTGGACGTCCTTGGGAATGTCGATGACCACCGGGCCCGGCCGACCGCTGGTGGCGATGTGGAAGGCCTCGTGAAGGATGGCGGGCAGATCGGCGACGTTCTTGACCAGATAGTTGTGCTTGGTCACCGAGCGGGTCATGCCGATGGTGTCGCATTCCTGGAAGGCGTCAGTGCCTATCAGGTGGGTGGCGACCTGGCCGGTAATGACCACCATGGGAATGGAGTCCATCAGGGCGTCGACAATGCCGGTAATGGCGTTGGTCGCTCCGGGACCCGAGGTGACCAGAACCACGCCAGGCTTGCCGGTGGACCGGGCATAGCCTTCTGCGGCGTGGGTCGCGCCCTGCTCGTGGCGCACCAGAATGTGTCGCAACTTGTCTTCGCGATCGAAGAGGGCGTCATAGATCGGCAGGACTGCGCCGCCCGGATAGCCGAACAGGACTTCTACGCCCTGGTCGATCATGGCCTGGACCACCATTTCGGCGCCCGACATGATGTTCTGATCGGCGGTGGCCGCTTCGGCGGCTTGAAGGGTCTGATGGACGGTCATGGTCTTGGCCTGGGGAAGAGGGCATTAAAAAAGGCCCGCTGGGGGCCCGGTTGCAAGCGACCTTTCACGGACTGGCATCAGTCCGCGGCGGGTCGCCTTACGAGTACGAGGGTCTGACGCAAAGGTCTTCTCCGAAAACTAAGGCCCTTGAAATGCCATGCCCCGCAGGGGCCGTCAACCCGCTGGCGGGGGGTTGAATTCACCCAATCCAAAAATTGAGGGCCTCAAGCTGGGCTGCCGGGTCAAGGTCGGTGATCCGTGGCCAGTCCGCCATCTGACCCCGGGCCCAGGTGGTCTGCCGTTTGGCGTATCTGCGGGTTTCCATCTGGGCGGCCGCGATGGCGGCCTCCAGGGTGAGGTCCCCCCGTAGATGGGCGGCCAGTTCCTGATAGCCGACGGCCTTCAGGGCAGGCAGGGCCGGCGGCAGGCCTCGGGCGGCGAGGGCTGCAACTTCCTGCAGGGCCCCTGCCAGAACCATGTTTTCGAAGCGGGCGTCGCACCTCGCATAGAGGGGCGCCCGGGGCGGTTCAAGGACCACCCCCCGCCAGGAACCGGCAGGCAGGGCGCCAGTATTGTCTGCCTGCCAGTCCGTGAGGCTGCGTCCGGTCCCGGCCCATACCTCCCAGGCCCTGGACAGGCGCTGGCGATCCCGGGCCATGATGCGCGCCTCTGCGTCGGCATCCACCGCAGCCAGCCGGGCGCGGAAGGCCTCCTCACCCATGGCGTCATACTCAACATGCACCTGATCCCGGATTCCGGGGGGGAGGGAAGGCATTTCGGCCAGACCCTGGGTCAGGGCGCGGAAATAGAGGCCGGTGCCGCCGACCACCACAAAGGGCCTGTCCTGCTCGAGTATGGCGTTGGCGGCCGCCTGCCAGCGTCCGACCGACCAGCCGTCGGCCGCGTCCGCCACGCCCACCAGATGGTGCGGAACAAGGGCGAGTTCCTGGCGGGAGGGGGCTGCGCTGAGGATGGGCAGGTCGGCATAGAGCTGCAAGGCGTCAGCGCCGATGATGTCAGCGCCCAACTTCTGGGCCAAAGCCAGGGCCAGGGCCGACTTGCCGCTTGCCGTCGGACCGGCGATCAGCCAGATGCGGGGCGTCATGCAGATCGCTCTCACCCTTGTCGGTCCGAACGCCGACCTCGTCACCGCCGCCATCGGCGATATCACCCCACGGCTCGCAGCGCTGGGGGCCCGCGTCAAGGAGCCAAGAACCCTTGGACCCGGCGCGGTGGATCTTTTGCTGGAGGGCGGCGAGGTCGCAGTGCTCCGGGACGAGGTGAACAGGACCCTCGGCGAGCGCCCTATCGACGCCTGCGTCCAGCCCTGGGAGGGCCGTCGCAAGGGCCTGCTGATCGCCGACATGGACTCCACCATCATCGGCTGCGAGTGCCTGGATGAACTGGCGGACTTTGCCGGAGTGAAGGATCAGGTCTCCGCCATCACCGAGCGTGCCATGCGTGGCGAGCTGGAATTCGACGCCGCCCTGCGTGAGCGGGTGGCCATGCTGAAAGGCCTGTCCATCGACGCCCTTCAGGCGACCTATGACCAGCGCGTTCAGCTCAATCCCGGCGCCCGGACCCTGGTGCGGACCATGGCCCATCACGGCGCCCGATGCCTGCTGGTCTCGGGAGGCTTCACCTTCTTTACCGAGCGGGTGGCTGCAGCGGCGGGCTTTCACGGCCACAGGTCCAACACCCTGATCGTCGAGGGCGATCGCCTGACCGGGCAGGTGGCTGATCCCATTCTCGGTCGGCAGGCCAAGCTGGATTCCCTTCTGGGCGAGGCGGCGGATCTGAAACTGGATTCCTCACGCACCATGGCCCTGGGCGATGGCGCCAACGACCTGGCCATGATCGAGGCGGCGGGGCTTGGCCTGGCCTATCGCGCCAAGCCGATTGTAGCGGCCCAGGCCGACGCCAAGCTGGACCATGCAGATCTGACGGCGGGGTTATACTTCCAGGGCTATCGGTTCGAGGACTTCATCATCGACTGATCGCCCATTGGGTGTTTTCTCTGGCCTAACGCCCGCATGTTCGGTCATGGCTTGAGGGCAAAGAGGAGACACGCCCAATGATGTGGCTGAACATGATCGGCGCTGCAGGGACGGCTGTCCTGGGCTTTCTGGGCCTGATCTTCCCTGACCGCGCGGCCAATCTGGTCAATCTGCGGGCGGTCACCCCGGCAGGCATGTCTGAGTTCCGCGGCACCTATGGCGGGCTGTTCCTGGCCATGGGCGTCATACCCCTGATCAGCCGCAATCCAGGCTTCTTCGCCTTCGCGGGCATACTCTGGGCCGGCATAGCCGTCGGTCGCGCCATCTCGATCTTCGCCGACCGCGCCGGAACCCGGGCCAACTGGGGCGCTCTGGCGTTCGAGGCCGTCATGGCCTTCGCCCTCCTGGCCTAGCGCTTCCCTTTCCGCCAGCGCTCGGCGGCCTCGGCCCGGGCCTCGGCCTTGACCTGTTTCACTGCACCCCTGTCGACCTCTTCGCCTGGCGCCGTCAGGGCGTCGTTGGCGAATTCCAGGTCCATGAGCTTGAGACGCTTGATCTCGTCCCGAAGGCGGGCGGCGGTCTCGAATTCCAGATCGGCGGCGGCCTGACGCATCTTCGCTTCGAGGTCGCGGAGGGTCGCCTTGAAATTGTCTCCCAGGAAGGGCTTGGACTCTTCGGCGACGGCCGAGACCTCCTGCATCCGCCGGTCCTTCTCATAAGGACTGGCCAGGATTTCCTTGATGCTGGACTTGATGCTTTCCGGCGTAATGCCGTGCAGGGCGTTATAGGCTTCCTGCTTCTCCCGGCGCCGGCTGGTCTCGGCCATGGCCCGTTCCATGGAACCGGTGATCCGGTCGGCATAGAGGATGACCTTGCCGTCCACATTCCGCGCCGCCCGGCCGATGGTCTGGATCAGGCTTGTCTCTGACCGCAGGAAACCTTCCTTGTCGGCATCGAGAATGCCGACCAAACCGCATTCAGGAATGTCGAGTCCTTCCCGCAGGAGGTTGATGCCGATCAGGATGTCGAAGGCGCCAAGCCGCAGGTCGCGGATGATCTCGATCCGTTCCATGGTGTCGATATCGGAGTGCATGTAGCGGACCTTGAGGCCCTGCTCGTGCATGTACTCCGACAGGTCCTCGGCCATCTTCTTGGTGAGGACGGTGATCAGGCAGCGATAGCCCTTGGCGATGGTCTCGCGGGCTTCGGCGATGACGTCGTCCACCTGGCTGTGATTGTCCTTCGAGACCGGGCGGACCTCCACGGGCGGGTCGATAAGGCCGGTGGGGCGGATGACCTGTTCGGCGAAGATCCCCTGCGCCTTCTCCATTTCCCAGGGACCCGGCGTCGCCGAGACACTGATGGTGTCGGGGCGCATGGCCTCCCACTCCTCGAACTTGAGGGGGCGGTTGTCGAGACACGAGGGCAGGCGGAATCCGTATTCCGACAGGGTGAACTTCCGACGGTAGTCGCCGCGGTACATGCCGCCGATCTGCGGCACGCTCTGGTGGCTCTCGTCGATGAAGAGCAGGGCGTTGTCTGGAATGTATTCGAAGAAGGTCGGCGGCGGCTCGCCGGGGCGGCGACCGGAGAGATATCGGCTGTAGTTCTCGATGCCGGCGCAGGAGCCCGTAGCCTCGATCATTTCCAGATCAAAGGTGGTGCGCTGTTCCAGGCGCTGGGCCTCCAGCAGCTTGCCGTTCTCCACCAGCCAGGCCAGGCGCTCCTTCAACTCGGCGCGGATGTTGATGATGGCCTGGTTGAGGGTTGGCCGGGGGGTGACGTGGTGGCTGTTGGCGTAGACCTTCACCGAGGTCAGGTCGGCGGTCTTCTTGCCGGTCAGGGGATCGAACTCGGTGATGGTCTCGATCTCGTCCCCGAACAGGGAGATCCGCCAGGCCCGGTCTTCATAGTGGGCGGGGAAAATTTCCAGACTGTCCCCCCGGCGGCGGAACATGCCGCGCTCGAAGGCGGCGTCATTGCGCTTGAACTGCAGGGCGACCAGGTCGGCCATCAGCTTCTTGTCATTGACCTTCTGGCCCACCTCCAGGGTGAAGGTCATGGCGGTGTAGGTCTCGACAGAGCCTATGCCGTAGATACAGGACACCGAGGCGACGATGATCACGTCATCCCGCTCCAGGACCGCCCGGGTGGCCGAGTGGCGCATCCGGTCGATCTGCTCGTTTATGGACGAGTCCTTCTCGATATAGGTGTCGGTGCGCGGGACGTAGGCCTCGGGCTGGTAATAGTCGTAATAGCTGACGAAGAACTCGACGGCGTTCTCGGGGAAGAAGGCCTTGAACTCGCTGTAGAGCTGGGCGGCCAGGGTCTTGTTGGGCGCCAGGATCAGGGCAGGGCGCTGGGTCTGTTCTATGACCTTGGCCATGGTGAAGGTCTTGCCCGAGCCAGTAACCCCCAGCAGGACCTGATCGGACTCATGGCCCTCCAGTCCGGCCACCAGTTCAGCAATGGCCGTGGGCTGGTCGCCTGCCGGTTCATAGTCACTGACCAGTTTGAACCGGCGTCCGCCTTCCGACTTCTCCGGCCGCGAGGGACGGTGAGGCGTCCAGAGCATGGGCATGGACTCGGACGGGTCGTGATCGAACATCGCCGAAATGTCGGTGACGCCGGATGTGGACGAACTGGGCATGCCTAGAACCTAGGATCGAACCGGCGCCGATACTAGGGGCGCCTGCTGACAGGGTGTGGCGGCAGTGCGCCATTCGGCTTGAAGTCTTCAGCCTTCAGGCTTCTATGAATTGGCGTCGAATGTGGTCGGCGGTCCAGGGTTTGTTGCATGCGCCGATGGTCCAAATCTGATTTGAAGACCCTCATGGCCAAGGCGACGCCGCTGCGGTCGGGCGACCAGCTGGCGGGGCTGGCCGCGACATCGGCTGAAGAGTCGATCACGGCGAAGATGGCTCTGGCGGACCAGCCGCTGACGCGGTTCCTGAACGAGCCACTCGTCCCATATGAGGCAGACGAAGTCACCCGGCTCATCCTGGACACCCACGATCGGGAAGCCTTTGCGCCCATCTCGACCATGTCCGTGGGAGAGTTCCGGGACTGGCTGCTGTCCGACGCCGTGGATGAGGCCGCCCTGAAGTCCGTCGCGCCGGGTGTTACCCCTGAAATGGCGGCCGCAGTTTCCAAGATAATGCGCAATCAGGATCTGATCCTGGCGGCCTCCAAGGTCAGGGTGGCGACACGGTTCAGAAGCACGGTGGGCCTGCGCGGACGACTGTCCAGTCGACTGCAGCCCAATCATCCAACCGATGACCCGGCGGGAATTCTGGCGTCCATGGTCGATGGCCTGCTGCTTGGATCCGGTGACGCCGTGATCGGGGTCAATCCGGCCAGCGACAATCTGCAGGTCCTGGGCGGACTGGTCGAAATGATGGCTGAAGTCATTGCCCGGTTCGAGATCCCGACCCAGTCCTGTGTCCTGACCCACGTGACGTCCAGTCTGGCGCTCATCGAGCAAGGTCGGCCGGTAGACCTGGTCTTCCAGTCCATTGCCGGAACCGAGGCGGCGAACACCGCCTTCGGGATCAACCTCAGCCTGCTGAATGAGGCCAACCTGGCTGCGCGGGAACTGAGGCGTAATCCCCATGGCGGTCAGGTCATGTACTTCGAGACAGGGCAGGGGACTGCACTTTCTTCCGGCGCACACCATGGAGTGGATCAGCAGACCCTCGAGACGCGGGCTTATGGTGTCGCTCGCGCATTTGATCCCTTTCTCGTCAACACCGTCGTCGGTTTCATCGGCCCGGAATACCTCTTCGACGGCAAGCAGATCATCCGCGCAGGTCTCGAGGACCACTTCTGCGGAAAGTTGCTCGGCCTGCCGATGGGCTGCGACGTCTGTTACACCAACCACGCCGAGGCCGATCAGGACGACATGGATGTCCTGCTGACCCTTCTGGCAGCGGCCGGGGTCAATTTCATCATGGGCGTGCCCGGGGCCGACGACGTCATGCTGAACTACCAGTCCACGTCATTTCACGACCTGCTTTATGCCCGGCAGGTTCTGAACCTGCGTCCGGCGCCGGAGTTCGAGGCCTGGCTGGCCAAGGTGGGTCTCACGGATGACAAGGGGCGGCTTTCAGCGCCCAGACCGGGCCATCCCCTGCTTCAGGTCCTGAAATGACGGATGACGTCGAAAAACCTCAGGCCTTGCCCAGGCTGACGGCGGCCCGCATCGGGCTTGGCCGGACCGGCGCCAGCCTGCCCACCCGAGCGGTTCTCGACTTCGCCCTGGATCACGCCCGCGCCCGGGACGCCGTCCACGCGACGCTTGATGTGGAAACCCTTGGCGACCAGGTCCGAAGGCTGGGATTTGAGGCGCTGAGCGTCACAAGCGCAGCGCCTGACCGGCATACCTATCTCTCCAGACCGGATCTCGGCGCGAGACTTTCCCCGGCTTCCCATGCAGCACTTTCGGACCTGAGCGGGTCCGGACCTGACCTGACCATCGTGCTGGCCGACGGACTCTCGAGCCGGGCGCTCGATCATGCGGGCAGTCTACTTGCTGAACTGAAGTCAGCCATGGTCCCGGACAGTTGGATCGTTTCGCCCGTCGTGATCGCGACTCAGGCGCGGGTCGCCCTCGGAGACGAAGTCGGCGCCAGTCTCGGAGCGTCCATGGTGCTCATCCTGATCGGCGAGCGGCCCGGCATGTCGTCTCCGGACAGTCTGGGCGCCTATCTGACCTGGAATCCCGTGGTCGGCCGCTCCAATGCGGAGCGCAATTGCGTCTCGAACATCCGGCCGGCAGGACTGAAGCCGGAGGATGCAGCCAGGACCATCTTCTGGCTCATGAAGGAGGCGCGACGCCTCAAGCTGACCGGGGTCGAGCTGAAGGACCTGAGCGGACTTGGGGCTATTTCTTCTTCCCGGGCCTTGCCTTGAGCGCGGCGGCGTAGGCGGCTTCCAGTTCCTGGAAACTCATTTCCCCCTCTTTGACCTTGACGCCATTGAACATGAAGGTGGGCGTTGAGGTGATCCCGGTGTCAATGTTCGCCTGGACCCGGGCGGTAAGGGCGTCGAGGGCCTTCTGGTTCTGCAGGCAGGCGCCTACGGCGTCTTCGCTCAATCCTACGGCCTTGCCTGCCGCCATGATCGGCCCGCGGAGGTCCTGGGTTTCATAGATCCGGGCCTGACGACGGAACATGTCGTCGACCACCTGGTAGTATTTCGAAGGGGGCACGCAACGGGCGAGCATGAAGCCAGCGACCGCCACCTGCTCCGGGGGCGTTATGAACTCGTGGAGCACATAGGCGACCTTGCCGGTGTCGATGTACTTCGCCTTGAAGGCCGGGAAGACCTTGTTGTTGAATTCGGCGCAATGGGGGCAGCTCAGGGATGCGTACTCATCCATGCGAACCTTTGCCTTTGGATTGCCGAGAATTATGACGTCCGAAGCCGGTGTCGGCGGCTTCCGCGGTGCGGGCTTTTCAGCAGCCTCCGCAGGCAGGGTCAGAGCGAACAAGAGCGCAAGGCCGAGAGAAAGTGCACGCACGGCGAAATCCTGTGGTTTGAACCGTTGCAGGACACTGCACGCAGGCGACTTGTCAATCTCAAGGATGATCAGTGCGCCGTCGTCATGACGGCAATGGCGGCGGCAAGAGTCAGAATTGCGAAGAAAAGCGTGAATACGGCCTTCAGGCCCATGGGAGGCTCCTACTGTAGGTAGCCCTTCTGCCAAGCGTCTTCCCGTCCTGCATGACGCACTTGGACTAGACCGGGAACCATTGCCAGGCCACGACGATGGGTGTGACCCTGATCCCACAATCGCATGAAATTTATGCTGCAGTGCGGCATGGGGTTGCGAATCTCTCCTGTTACGGGCATACACAGTTCAACTTCGCCGAAGCCTACGCCCCAACCTGTCCGGGGTAGGCCCGTCGCGGAGCGCCGCCAGCAAGAGCAGGGGCGCCGAGCGACAACGATGTCTGGGGGCGTTTCGCCCTCGCCACACGGGACGCTACTCTTTGTTAAATAACACCCAAACCCGCGCCGATAGGCGTGCGGTGAGCCGGGCTGTTTTGCTGGGATCTGCGGTCGGACTGGCGCTGGGCGGCGCCTATCTGGCTGGCGGCATGGCACGCAGCGCGACAGACCACACAAGAGCAACGCGGCTCGCCAGCGCTGCAACAGAGGGCTTTTCAGAAGCTGTGCTGCTGCGGACGGCAGCCGCCATGGATCCGGGCGTCGTTCGTCTTGCCCGGCCTTTTGACACCCAGGGTTCCGCCCGCTCCAGCGAGCAGGATCGCAAGATGGCCATTCTCGAGGCCAGCCTGCGACGGCATGAACCTGACAGCGGCGCCATGGACATGCCCCGGGTCCTTCGGGTCTCGTACTCAGCGCCAGCAGCGCCTTTCCGGCTGGTGGGCGCCCTTGAATCCTCCCGCGAGCTCGATTGCCTGACCCAGGCCGTTTATTACGAGGCCCGTGGTGAATCCGCAGCCGGGCAGGCAGCAGTGGCGCAGGTCGTTCTGAACCGCGTCCGCAGCCCGATTTTTCCGAAGACGGTTTGCAGCGTCGTCTTCCAGGGCGCGGCGCGCAGCACCGGATGCCAGTTCTCATTTGCCTGTGACGGATCCCTCCGCCGGGGCCGCGAGCCAGTGGCCTGGCGGCGCGCTCAGGCCGTTGCCGCTGACGCCTTGTCTGGCGTCGTCATGGCGGCCGTTGGCAATGCGACCCACTATCACAACCTGACTGTGTCTCCGAACTGGGGCGCCAGCCTTCTCAGGGTCGCCCAGGTAGGGTCACACCAGTTCTACCGTCCGGGCTACAATGCCGCGCGCGGCCTGGTCGGTGATCTCCCCAACATGACGGCTCAGCCCATGGCGCCGGAGGCCGAGGCGCCTGACCTGCGTATGGCGTCCCTGGTTCTGGTGGAGAGCCCGGCCAAGACGGCCGGCGTCGGCGGTCCCATGGTCGCCGGACCTGAGCCGGCTTCTGCGCCGGCGGATCAGAAGCCCACAGCGGGTGAAGCCGGCAAGGCGCATACCGAGACTTCGCCTCAGCCCGCAGGGTCCTCGAACTAGCCCCTCGCCATGCGTCGCAGGGCCTGGGGGGCCTGCCCGTAGGCGCGGACAAAGGCGCGGCGCATGCGCTCGGTATCGCCAAATCCGCTGCTGCGGGCCACCTGGTCCATGGGCTCTGCGCTGCCCTCGACCCGTTCCCGGGCGACTTCCAGCCTCAGACGCTCGACCGCCTTTGCCGGCGTCATCCCGGTTTCGGCTGTGAAGGCGCGCGCAAAATTGCGCGGGCTCATTGCGGCCTGATCAGCTAGGCGGTCCACGGTCAGGGCTTGGGAGATGTGGCTGCGCATCCAGTCGAGCAGGGTGGCGAAACGGCCCTCGGGTCCGCCCATCTCTATCAGTGCGGAGAACTGGGACTGCCCCCCGGGGCGTCTGTGGTAGACCACGAGCTGCTGGGCCACGCTTCTGGCGACATCCTCTCCGAGGTCTTCAGCTATCAGGGCCAGGGACATGTCAATTCCCGCAGTGATCCCTGCCGATGTCCAGATTGCGCCATCGCGGATATAGATGCGGTCGGCCTCCAATCTTACCTTCGGATAGCGACGGGCGAAGTCCACAGACCTTACCCAGTGGGTCGTCGCACGCTTGCCGTCCAGAAGTCCGGCCTGGGCGAGGACATAGGCGCCTGAGCAGATGCTGGCTGTTCGTCGGGCGGTCGCGGCCTGTCTTCTCACCCAGGCAATGAGGGTCCTGTCCAGGGCGGCCGAACGGGTGCCTTCGCCACCTGCAATCAGGATTGTATCGAAGGTCTGCTCGCTCAAAGGCTCGGCAATCATTCTGGCGCCCGAAGAGCTGACGACCTCGCCAGGCGTGACCGCCATGATCTTCTGGACATAGGACCCCGGTGCATAAGCCTCCGCGATCTCAAACGCGGAAATCGGCCCCGCAGCATCCAGCAACTGGAAGTCGGGAAAGATCACCATGCCCAGGGAGCGTGTCATGTCAGAAAGTGAGGGAAACTTGTCATTTCAGCCGAACCCTATTCGTATCATTGTGCACGCGTCAAATGCGGAGATTGACCCATGAGCCAGCTCGACATCGTTTTCGTCCTCTACCCCGAAGTGACCCATCTGGACTTCACGGGACCGCATCAGGTCCTCTGCCGCGTGCCCGGCGCCCGGGTGACTGTGGCCTCCATGGGCGGTGTCGATATTGTCGGCGATGGCCTGACCTTCACTAACCTTTCCGACCTGAGGGAGGTGACCGCCTGCGACATCATCTGCATTCCGGGCGGTTTCGGGACCACTGCGGCCATGCTGGACGAAGCCTTCATGGCCGAGGTCACCCGGTTGGCCAAGGGCGCCAAGTACCTGACCAGTGTCTGCACGGGTTCACTGATCCTGGCCGCGACAGGCTTGATCGGCGGGCGCCGCGCGGCCTGTCACTGGGCCTGGCGCGAGCTCCTGACGCCCTTTGGCGTGATCATTGACGAAAGCCGGGTGGCCCGTGACGGCAATCTGATCACCGGCGGCGGCGTCACGGCGGGGCTGGACTTCGCCTTTACCCTGGCGGCGGAACTGGCTGGGGAAACCTTCGCCCAGTCCCTGCAACTGGGTCTGGAATACGCCCCGGCGCCGCCGTTCACCTCTGGGCGCCCTGAAACGGCGCCGCCTGAAGTTCTGGCCGCCATGAGGGCCGCCATGGATCCGGCGGCAGGAGGGCGTCGGGAGGCTGCGCTCGAAGCAGCGCGGCGTCTGGGACTGGGTTAGACGCGCCGCCTATGGACACCGGACCCTGGCTGAAGTCAGATCATGCAACCCTGATCTCGGGAAAATGGAAGCTCGCATGACTGAAAACGCCAGGGCGCCGCTTGAGGACTATCGGCTGCCCGTAAAGATCAAGCTGGCCCTGATGTGGACGGCTCTGATGTTCCTCTACATCTATAATGACTATTTCAGCCTCTATCTGCCCGGCACGATCGCTGACATGACGGCCGGTCGTATGGGCCCGTTGGGTCCTGCAACGCCACAAATTCTGATCGGGGTCTCGATCATGCTAGCGACGCCGTCCCTGATGATCGTCCTCTCGGCTGTCCTGCCGCCTGTGATCAGTCGATGGCTGAATGTCCTGCTGGGCGGCGTTTACACGGCGATCCAGGCGATGACGTTTCCCGGATCACCCCCGTTCTACCAGATCGTGGTCGCCCTTGAGGTCGCCCTTACAGTCGCGGTGATCTGGACGGCGCTGAGGTGGCCCCGAACCCCGAACTAGACGGCGTCCAGTCCGATATCCAGGACCGGCGCCGAATGGGTCAGGGCTCCGACGCTGATCACCTGGACGCCTGTCTCGGCAATGGCGCGGACCGTGATCAGATTAACCCCGCCCGAGGCCTCAAGGGTCACTGCGCCCTTCGCTATCGCCACAGCGCTCCGCAGGTCTTCCAGACTGAAATTGTCCAGCATGACCACATCAGGTCGATGAGGCAGGGCTTCCTGCAACTGGATCAGGCTGTCGACCTCAACCTCGATCTTTGTCAGATGGCCCGCAAACGCCCTGGCCCGGGTCAAGGCCTCGCCAACACCGCCGCAAGCGGCCACGTGATTGTCCTTGATCAGGATGGCGTCATCCAGCCCGAAGCGGTGATTGACGCCGCCACCACAGCGAACGGCGTACTTCTCAAGATGGCGAAGGCCGGGCGTGGTCTTTCGCGTATCCACGATCCGCGCGCCGGTTCCGGCGACGGCGTCCACATAGGCCCGGGTCAGGGTTGCAACGCCAGACAACCTGCCCAGAAGGTTCAGGGCCGTCCGCTCGGCCGAAAGCAGGGCGCGGGCCTGGGCTGATACCCTCGCCAGGACGGTTCCCGGTTCCAGGAGTCCGCCGTCTTCCACCAGGGTTTCAAATCGGGCCGATGGATCCATGGCGAGAATGGCCAGCCGGGCGCAGGCCAGTCCGGCTGTGACACCTTTCCCCCGGACGGCGAACACGGCATCGAGGCGAGCCTCAGGCGCTATGCAGGCCATGGCCGTTATGTCGCCGGCGCGGCCGAGGTCTTCAGCCAGGGCTGCACGGACAACCGGTTCGATCAGCAGGTCCGGAAGGGGCGCGATCATGCCGCAAGGCTCTCCATGACGCCGCCCTTCAAGGTTATCAGGGTCCGGGCTGGCGGAATTTGTCCGGGATAGTCGCTGCGATAGTGTCCGCCCCGACTTTCCCGGCGCGACAGGGCGCAGGCGGCGACCAGACGTGCAGAGACTAGAGCTCCGCACAGACCATGAACAGCCTCAAGCCTGTCAATCAGGGCCAGCAGACGAAGCAGGCCGTCCGCATCGCGAAGCACGCCTGCATCGCGACTCATCGCCTGACGCAGGTCCTGGAGGGCGCTGTCAGGCAGAGCATTGAGCAGGATGCGTTTCAGGCTCTTGGCAGCCGCTGTCGGGATGCGGTTGGCGGCTGCTCGGCCCGCGCGGGACCCGAATACGGCAGCCTCCACCAGAGAGTTCGAGGCCAGTCGGTTGGCCCCATGGACACCCGTAGAGGCGCATTCTCCCGCAGCGAACAAGCCCGGAAGGGTTGAGGCTCCCTCCGCATCCGTGACGATCCCGCCCATGTGATAGTGGCAGGCCGGGACCACAGGAATGGGTTGGGTGCGGGGATCAACGCCCCCTGACATGCAAGCTGCAAAGACCGCCGGGAAGGCCTCGGGAAAGTGATCGCCTACAGCCTGCCGGGCGTCGAGAAAAGCGCCTCGGCCAGCCGCCCGTTCGGCGTGTATGGCCCGGGCCACCACGTCCCTGGGGGCGAGCTCAGCGTCCGGATGGTAGGCCGCCATGAAGGTTTCGCCGACGCTGTTGATCAGTCTGGCGCCCTCGCCACGCAATGCTTCGGTGGCCAGGGGCGCAGGATCACGGCCGATGTCGATCGCGGTGGGGTGAAACTGCACGAATTCCGGATCGCCGATCTGGGCGCCCGCCAGGGCGGCCAGGGCCAGGCCATCGCCCTGCAGTTCTGCTGGTGTGGTGGTGACGCCATAGAGCCCGCCAATACCGCCGGTCGCCAGAATGACGGCGTGACCGGTGATCTCGATCAGGCGGCCATCCATCTGGACGACAACGCCGGCGATTGCGCCGGAAGTCTGCTGCAGAAGCCCCCGCAGGATAGCGCCGCTCCGGACTTCAACATGGCCGGAGGAGAGGACGGCCTTGACCACAGCGTTCATGATACCGCGCCCGGCCTGATCACCCTTCACCCGGGCGACCCTGGCCCGGCTGTGGGCGGCTTCCAGGCTTTGGGCGAAGTCTCCGTCTTCAGTCCGGTCAAACGGCGCGCCGAGATCCGCCAGGTGGCGGACCGCCTCGGGCCCCTCCGCCGCCAGCAGGGCCGCCATGGCTGGATCGACCAGACCGGCACCCGCCTGGACCGTATCTTCGGCGTGCAGGGAAGGGCGGTCATCTGCACTCAGGGCCGCCGCCATACCGCCCTGGGCCCAGGCGGATGAGCAGCCCTGGGCCAAAGGCGCGCCGGTCAATACCAGGACCCGCGAAGGCGCGGCCGCCAGGGCGGCGGACAGACCCGCCAGCCCCGCGCCGACAATAATCACGCCGTCGAACTGACGCCGTTCGGCCATCAGATCAGCTCCACGTCGACATGGTGGCGCGCCTTGACCAGATCATACCGCGCCGGAACCAGTGGCGGCGGCAGGTCGACCATGCGCTGCACGGCCAGTCGCGCCCGCTCGGCTATGGCCGGGTCGACCGTCACTTCATACTGGTCGTGCAACAGGGCCTCGTAGATGTTTTCCAGGCTGATCCGCTTCATGTGCGGGCACAGGTTGCAGGGGCGGATGAACTGGGTGTCGAGGGCGTCGGCAGCCACATTGTCGGCCATGGAGCACTCGGTGATCAGCACCACCTGTTTGGGCTTCCGCGTCAGGACGTAATCATTCATCGCGGCCGTTGAGCCGGTGAAGTCAGAAGCTTCGATGACCTCTGTCGGGCATTCCGGGTGCGCCAGGATCTCGGCGCCAGGATAGGCCGCCTTGAGGTCCCTTATGTCATCGGCATTGAAACGTTCGTGGACTTCGCACCGACCCTTCCAGGCGATGATCTTGATCTCAGTCTGCCGGGCGACATTCCGCGCCAGGAATTCGTCCGGGATCAGGATGACCCGATCTACGCCCCACTCCCGCGCGACGTGCTCAACCACCTGAACGGCGTTGGCGCTGGTGCAGCAGACGTCGGTCTCGGCCTTAACGTCGGCGGTGGTGTTCACATAGGTTACCACGGGCAGGCCGGGGAACCGTTGCTTGATCAGCCTGACATCGGCGCCGGTGATGGAAGACGCCAGGCTGCATCCGGCGCGCAGATCCGGGATCAGGACGGTCTTGTCCGGCGACAGGATCTTTGAGGTCTCGGCCATGAAGTGAACGCCGGCCTGGACGATGATGCTGGCGTTCGACCGTGCAGCTTCCTTTGCGAGGCCCAGACTGTCGCCCACGAAATCGCCCACTCCGTGGAAGATTTCCGGCGTCATGTAGTTGTGAGCCAGAATGACCGCGTTCTTTTCCCGCTTGAGACGGTTGATCGCCTCGATAAGGGGAGCCTGAACCCGCCATTCCATCGGCGTGATGTGGGTTTTGACCTTTTCCCAGGCCGCATGGGTCGAGGCCTCAACCTCGGGCGTGAACGTCAATTGTACCACGGGGTCCTCCATATGCTCACAGTGAGCAAATCACCCGCCTCAAAAAAGCGCCTGGGATTTTTGTCCTTTGGCGCCGCAGATATGCTCGAATTGAGCAAAACTGTCCTGAGGAGATATAAACCTGTGTCTGACGGACGCCAAGACGTTTTTTTGGCCAAGGTCCGGGGCAGTATGGCTGCTCGGTATGGTAAGGCCATGTGCTGACGGCAGAGGAAGTCCGAATCCTGTTTCTTTCCCGACAACTTGTGGCCTTGACCGTACTCGTCCTGGTGCTTGTCGGGTGCTCCCCTCAGGCAACCCGCAAGTCTGGTGAGGACCTGGCGCGTGACGCCTATCCGCAGCCCTTTTCAGAGTCCTGGCTGGACCGTGAGACGGCGCACATGTCGGTCAGCGCCCTGGCGCTGGCGGCGCGACACACCCCAGGTCGGCGTACAGACTTCTGGGGACGACCCACCGGGTGGGCGGTTCTGGATCTCTCAAAGGCTCCGGATCTGGGCTTCATGCTGGATCCGACCCCGGACATCGCCGAGGACATCAATGCCCTGCGACCGTTCTCGACCCTTCCGATCCTTCCCATGCGCCCCTTTGTCCTGGCGGCCTCCATGGACGATACGGCCCGGGCCCTGACCTGTCTGACCCAGGCCGTCTATTATGAGGCCGGGCAGGAGCCGAAACTCGGACAGGAAGCCGTCGCCCAGGTCATCCTGAACCGGCTGAGGCATCCAGCCTATCCCAAGTCGATCTGCGGCGTCGTCTATCAGGGGGCTTCAAGATCCACGGGGTGCCAGTTCACCTTTACCTGTGATGGCTCCCTGGGCAGACCGCCCGATCCACTGATCTGGCGCCAGGCGGAGGCTGTGGCCCGTCAGGCCCTTGGCGGCCATGTGGTCAAGGAGATCGGGACAGCCACCCACTATCATGCCGGCTATGTCGCGCCGTACTGGGCGCCAACCCTGGTCAAGATGGTTCGTATCGGGCAGCACATCTTCTACCGCTGGACTGGCCCTGGCGGCCAACCGGCGGCCTTCAAAGGGCGGTATGCCGGTGCGGAATTCTATGTTTCCCCCGACATACTGGGCAGTCTGGACGCGCGCACCCAGGGCCTGTTCAATCCGGAAGTCCAGGGCGTTCCTGCCGGTCGGCAGGTCACCCTCGGCGTGGCCGGAGACGTGCGGACCTATACGGTCGCGGACCCGCTTGCCGTAGATGGCGAGCGGACACGGGTTCAAGGCGCCCTGATTCCAAGTCGACGCAAGCCGACGCCGGATGAAATCCGCCAGATCAACGCCGCCCTTGAGAAGATCGAGAAGGGCGAGGCCGATGCGGCGACAACGACAGCGCCCCAGCCCTGATCCACCCGAAGGTGAACGGGGCGTTAGGACTCTCGTGATACGGACCCTCGACGTTTGACCTTGGGGGGCTCCATGTCCGATTCAAATTCCGGCCGCGTTTCCAGCCATAATCAGGGTCGCCGGAGGCTGGTTCTCGGTCTTGGCGCCAGCTTCCTTGGACTTGCAGCCGCCCTGGCCGAAGACATTCCCGGGCACGCTCCCGCCCAACATTCCGCTCCGGCCAGGAAGAAGGCCAGGGCGCCGGCAGCCCGCTCCGCCCAGGCGTCCCATGCAGCGCCTGTAGAGCAGGCGCCCCAGGCCGCCCACGTGGTCGAAGCCGGCCTCGATCCGGAAGTCGCCATGAGCCGGCTGATGGATGGCAATGTGCGTTACATGTCGGGCTTCGCGACCCATCCGAACCAGGAATTGTCGCGGCGGGCTGAAGTCGCCAAGGGCCAGAAGCCCTTTGCCTCCATCCTGGCCTGCGCCGACAGCCGGGTCGCCCCGGAAATCCTCTTTGACCAGGGGCTGGGCGACCTGTTTGTCGCCCGCGTCGCCGGCAATGTGGTTGATGACGCCATCCTGGCATCCCTTGAGTACTCGGTCATCCACCTTGGCTCGACCCTGATCATGGTCCTTGGCCATGAACGCTGTGGCGCGGTGAAGGCGACCATAGACGCCCTGGACGGTCATGGATCTGAAGAGGATGTCGGCACCAAGATCGGCGCCCTTGCGGCCCTGATTGCACCGGCCGTGGGCGCTGTTCCCAAGGGCGCCAGCGATCGCCTGGACTCTTCGGTGTCCATGAACGCCGCCATGACCGCCGCAGAAATCTTCGCCCGCAGCCCGCCGCTTCGCTCGCGGGTCCTGGCCGGGAAACTCAAGATCGTCGCAGCCCGCTATGACCTGGATGACGGACGGGTTACCCCCGCTCGCAGCTAGACCCCGAAGGCGTCTGGATAGACGACAGTCAGGGGCTGATCCAGGGCGCCCGGCTCAATGGCCTTCGCCATAAAGGCTGGTGAGCCGGAAAAGGCGCACTTCAGGTTCCTGGCTGCTTCTGTGCTGAACCCGAACCTTGGGTAATAGGCTGGGTGTCCCAGCAGGATGACTGCGGCGGCCCCAAATTCCTTTGCGGAATCGAGGCCGGCGCGGATCAGCCGCCCCCCGGTTCCGCATTTCTGCAGGTCAGGCCTCACCGAGACCGGCGCCAGAGCCGCATAGAGGTTAAGGCTGTCGGCCCACATACGACTGAACAGTATGTGGCCAACCAGGGTTTCGCCGTCGATTTCAACCAGCTCGAACATGGCGTCGCCGTCGGCTCGCAGACGCTCCACCAGATCGGCCTCATCGGTGCGCTCAAAGGCGGCCGCGACCACATTGCGGATGGTCGGGTGATCGGAAGGCTTTGCATAGCGGATCATGCCGCAAGCATAGGGAAATCTCACCTCAGGGGAAGGCAGAGCTCGGTCAGCAGATCCTCAGGCGCGGTCTGCCTTGGATCGTTGAGATTGATCTCGCAGCAGGGCAGGGGCGCTGGCGCCTCGCCGCTGGTCGACAGCCAGCCAAAGAGCTCCTGATACCCCTTGCCGATCTGGGCATAGGGTCCCTTGTAGAGCAGGACGGCCTGCTTCCCGCCCGGAACCTGATGGATTTCAACCACATCGTCTCCCTCAACATCAGGCCCCACCGTCAGTCCGGCAAGGGCTTCCTGGTCCTTGGGCGGTACGGTCGTCATGTCGCTGAGATAGACAGCGACGCCCACCGCCGGGGGCATGACAACTCCCTTCGGACCGGCCCAGGCCATAAGCCTGTCGAAGGCTGCGCCGATTTCCTGGGGCGGGCCCTTGTGACGGACCGCAGCAATGCGCAGGGCAGGGCGATTGAGGATGTGAACAGGCATGGCGGAGGCTCCCGGGATTTCCCTGCTGAAGGGCCTGAAGTCGGCCGGGCCTGATCCTGGAGCCCGATCCCCCAATCATGCCGGACGGCGATCCTAGCCTCAACAGCCTTTACGTCATTCTGGTCTCTGACGCCTGAAGTCGGCTTGACCCGGGGAGCGGGAGACTAATCCCCGGCGACCCAGGAAACATCAGCCCCCAGGGCGTTCAGGTTTTCCACGAACTTCGGGTGGGCCCGCTGGATGGGCGCCGCGTTCAGGATCATGGATTCCCCCTCAATGCTGGCGGCCAGCATGAAGAGGGCGATGGCGACGCGGATGATGTAGGGGCTTTCAACCGTGGCAGGCATGAGCGGCTTGCCGCCATAAATGATCAGCCGGTGCGGGTCGCACAGGACCGCATGGGCCCCGAACTTGCCCAGTTCCGAAGTCCAGCCCAGGGCGCCTTCATAAACCTTGTTCCAGTACATCACTGACCCCTCGGCGCGGACGCCCAGGGCGATGAAGATCGGCAGGAGGTCAGCCGGGACATAGGGCCAGGGCGCCGCCTCGACCTTGGTCAGGATGTTGGTTGTGAAAGGCTCGCGGATCTTCAGTCGACCGTCGATCCGGGCGCTGGAATAGCCGTCCTTGTGGGTCACTTCGACGCCGAACTTGGCGAAGGTGCGGTCCAGCAGGGGGAATTGCTCCACAGCGCCGTTCTTGATCTTCACCTCGCCGCCCGTGATGGCGCCCATGGCCAGGAAGGTGGCGATCTCGTGGAAGTCGTCGGCGAAGGTGAACTCGACGCCGTGCAGGGCCTCGACGCCGGTGACGACGATACGGGATCCGCCAACCCCTTCGATCTTCGCGCCCATCCGGGTCAGGAAGGTGCAGAATTCCTGGACATGGGGCTCGCAGGCCGCGTTGGTGAGCTGGGAGCGACCCTTTGCCGTGGCCGCGCAGAGGATGAAGTTCTCGGTCGTTGTGACCGAGGCATAGTCCAGCCAGTGATCTGCTGCTGTGAATCCCGCCGGCGTTGCGATGTGCAGGGCGTCCGGTTCGCGATCGACCTGGGCCCCGAAGGTCTGGAAGACTTCGATATGTGGGTCGATTTCCCGGGCGCCGAGGGTGCAGCCCGTCGCATCCTCCTCGATGCTCGCGGCGTTGAACCGGTGCAGCAGGGCAGGGATCAGCATCAGGGTCGAGCGCATGCCCAGGGGCAGGTGGGCCGCCTTTGGGTCAAGGCCAGCCGAGTGCTTGACCACCAGGGTGCCGGTCTCGAAATCCATGGAAACCGAGCTGCCCAGATTTCTGAAGAAATCCAGGATCTTGCGGACGTCCGTAATATCCGGAACCCGGTGCAGGGTGACGGTCTCTTCCGTCAGCAGGGTCGCGCACAGTATGGGCAGGACCGCATTCTTGTTGGCTGAGGGGCTCAGGGTCCCGCGCAGGGGACGACCGCCGCGCACGATCAGATTGGTCATGGTCGCGTCCTATTCGGCTGCGGATGCAGGGACGGCGCCCCTGTGTTCATGGTCTTCTTCGGCCAGCAGACGAACAGCCTCAAGGGCCGCCATACAGCCCATGCCTGCCGCCGTTACGGCCTGACGGTAGACGTCATCAGTGACATCACCAGCCGCAAAGACCCCCTGGATGGCTGTGGAGGCCGAGCCCGGGCGGACCTTGAGATAGCCCGAAGCGTCCATTTCCAGCTGGCCCTTGAAGAGTTCCGAGGCCGGGGCGTGGCCAATGGCGATGAACACACCATCGGCGGAGACGTCCTGAATCGCGCCGGTCTTGACGTTCTTCAGCTTCACGCCGGTCACGCTCATGGGGTCGGCCGAGCCCACGACTTCCTCAACAGCGCTGTCCCAGATGACCTCGACCTTGGGATTGGCGAAGAGGCGTTCCTGCAGGATCCTCTCGGCCCTGAACTCGGCCTTGCGGTGGACGACCGTGACCTTGGCCGCGAAGTTGGTGAGGAATAGGGCCTCTTCCACGGCGGTGTTGCCGCCGCCGACCACGATCACGTTCTTGCCGCGATAGAAGAAGCCGTCGCAGGTGGCGCAGGCCGAGACGCCGAAGCCCTGGAACTTCTGCTCGCTTTCCAGACCCAGCCACTTGGCCTGGGCGCCCGTGGCGATGATCAGGGTCTCGGTCAGCCAGACCGCGCCGCTGTCGCATTCCAGCCGGAAGGGGCGCTGGGACAGGTCGGCCTTCAGCACGATGTCCGTGATGATTTCGGTCCCCACATGCTCGGCCTGGGCCTGCATCTGCTCCATGAGCCAGGGTCCCTGAATCACCTCGGCAAAACCGGGATAGTTCTCGACATCGGTTGTGATGGTCAGCTGGCCGCCGGGCTGGATGCCCTGGATCAGAACGGGTTTCAGCAGGGCGCGGGCGGCATAGACCGCTGCGGTGTATCCGGCGGGGCCAGATCCGATGATCAGGCAGCGGGCAGTGCGGGGCGTCGTGGTCATGTCTCACATGTAAGAGAGATTCTGGTCCTGCGCGATGCCGTACGCCCAGATTCAGCGCGGCAAAAGCTCAATCAGCTTTTGCGCGATCCTGCTCGCTCCGGTTCCGTCGGTCAGGGCTGCCGAATTGGCGCTGAGTTTCGCGCGCAGGGTCAGGTCTGCGACGAGTCTGACAAAGGCGCGCTCCAGGCGGCTTTCGAAATTCGGGTCCTCTGAGTCAATACAGATGGCGGCCTCAAGTTCGGTCAGCCTGATGGCGGTTTCCCTGTCCGATGGCCGGACTGCCACAGCGATCAGGGGCAGACCCAGGGCTGAGGCCTCCCAAAGTCCGGCACCCATTGCAGATATGGCGAGATCGGCCCGTGCAGCGATCCTTGGACGCTCCAGAGGATGGTTGTTCAGGGTAAGGCGTGGGTCACGGGCTGAGATCCGGTCAAGGCCGCGCCGACCTTCGAAATCCTCTGGCAGGAGCACTTCCAGGGTTGCATCCCCGAGCCGGGGTCTCAGGTGGTCGACCATGCGCACGGTCAGGTCGGTTGGCGTATCAGCATCAATGGAAAGCAATAAACGCCGGACAGATCCGGGCTCGAAAACACGGCCAAGCCGCTGTTGCGCATACTCGCTGCTCATAAGGGCGAAGATCGGTCCCGTCAGGATTTCCGCGCTTTCGGGCGCCAGCGCCTTGTAGTTGGCCGGATCAGAGTTCATGGCCGGATTGACAACGATCCGGCCGCCAATTTCCCGATCGGCGGCGTCGTCAAGAATGACCGAAGGACGGTCCTTGGCCAGAGCCTCGTGGTCTGTTCGCCCCAGTCCCGGATGGTCAATGACGACAGCGTCATACTCCACACGGGCCGCCGCCCTGCATATCTCGTCTGAGGTGTCGCCTGCCGAAGTGGTTCGGGCCATGGCAGGCGAAAGGCCGTTGAGGCGCTGGGTGTTTTCCGGGGTTGCAATGAAGGTGCAGGCGCCGCCGCAATCCGCCAGGGCCTGGGCAAGGATCAGGCTGCGGGCCAGATGATCAATGCCATGGCCTGCGTGACCTGAAGCGACGAACAGGAAACGGGAATTGGTCTGAAGCATCCGCCTTCAGACCTCCAACTGGGCGTCGATCGCAGCCTTGTAGATCACGAAGAAGATTTCGGGATCATCCGGATCCAGGTTCTCCACCATGCCGGTGATCCGGTAGCCCCGCTGGACCAGCAGGTCTCTCATGATGACATTGGACTCATTGGCGGACACAAAGAAGCGGTCGTCAGTGAGGCCGATTTCAATATTGGATAGCAGGGCCGACGCTATGCCCATCCTGCGCCGGTTGGTCGCTGTTGCGATCAGTTCGAGAAAGGGGTGGCCGAAAAACTCACCCAGGACGGCGAAGGCTGTGATCCGATCATCCAGAAGCAGAACCTTCACGGTTCGGCCCATCTCGCCCCTAATTGCATTGCTGATGTAGTCGTAGCGGCGCTCCTCACGCTCAGCGACGGCGTCGACCCGGAGTATGTCCGGGACATCGCTGAGGGCCGCGAAGCGGATTTCGACACTCATAGTCAGAACGCCTTGCAGGTCTTGGGTGCGCAATAGGGGTGGCACGTTCCGAGGTCGGAATCACGTTAACGATTAATTGCGGCAGAATGCCGCAGGTGTCACCCCTGTCGTTGAGGCAAGAGGCGGTCGGCGCGAGCAATCACCTCGTCAGCCGCCTTATCGGTTTCCGCCAATGGGGGATAGGTCCAGGCGTGCAGGTCGCCCTCAAAGGGTCGGGCTATGCCAAGATGCTCGAGGTCCTGGTGGAAGAGCCTGAATTTCAGGCTTCCGCCATCCATTCTGGCAATGAACACCGGCTTGCCGGTCGCGGCGGCCTCGGTCGCCATGTTTGTTGAGTCTTCGGTGACCAGAACGGCGTCTGCAGCACCAAGAAAGGCAAAATAGGGGTTCTCGCCCTCCCCATCCCAGATGACCCCGGGCAGATGCCCCAGGCGGGCTGAAAGTATGCGGCGGGCGTCTGGCGGGGTGCGGCGGGAAAAGGTCGCCATGATGGATCCACCAGAATTCGCGATGGCGTTTTCTATGTCCCGGGCCAGGGCAGAGGCGCGCTCTGGCGAAAGGTCATGCGCCTTGGATTTTCCGCCGATCAGAACGGCCAGCCGCGGATGGGCAAGGGGTTCAAGCACGGAGGCGAACCTCGCCAGCTCCGATCTCAGTCTGTCTGGCGTCACGCGATGGGGCGACCCCGTTATGGGCAGGACGTTGTCGCCGTGGGTTCGATCGTGCTTGGGAGCTACCACCAGGTCAAATGGCGAGGTTGGCATGCGCGGGTCCTGGATCTGGACCACAAGACATTTGCCCTGGGACCAGCGCCGCATTCTGACAGAAAGGGGCAGGGTGGCCCGCCCCGCAGCTATCCAGATGTCAGGCCAGGGCGCCGAAATGTCGCTGTCAGGAGTCAGGGCCTGAACCGGAAATGGATTCAGGAACCAGGGTAAACGCCCGATCCTGCCCTTCCAGGCGATCGTCTTCACCTCAATTTCCGCAGGTGTGCGGCGGGAAACGGCTTCAGCCAGACCGAGGGCCGGCCCGGCATTGCCGGCCCGTCCGTCGGACACCGCCCAGATGCGAAGCGGGGCTAGACCCACTCGACCTTGAGGATCTCGTAAGCCTTGACGCCGCCAGGGGTGTTTACTTCCACCACATCGCCGGTTTCCTTGCCGATCATTGCGCGGGCGATCGGGGAGGTGATGGACACCTTGCCAGCCTTCACATCGGCCTCGTGCTCGCCGACGATCTGGTAGCGGGCTTCATCCTCGGTGTCTTCGTCCACCACCGAAACGGTCGCGCCGAACTTGACCTGGGTGCCGGACAGTTTGGAGACGTCGATAACCTGGGCGCGAGCCATCCGGTCCTCGATGTCGGCAATCTGGCCTTCAATCCAGCCCTGACGTTCCTTGGCCGCGTGATACTCGGCGTTCTCGGAAAGATCTCCATGCGCCCGGGCTTCCGAGATCGCAGCGATCACGGCCGGCCGTTCGATGGTCTTCAAACGCTTCAAGTCGTCGTCGAGAGCTTGATAGCCCTCGGCGGTCATCGGGACTTTTTCCATGGCAGATGGGACTCGGGTTCGCCCTGGGAATACAGGTTCGACCGTTGGGCGTGAGCGGCCGGGGGGAAGAAACTAGTCGAAACTGCTGGCTAATTCAAGGCCGTGCGGCGCACAACGCCTAGCTGCGGCCTTTGCCCTTTCCGCCACGTCCTGAGGAGGGCAGGCAGGATCTTGCGTCTATCCCATAAAGGGTCTGACCGAACTCGAATATGCCCCGTTCCACAAGTGTGCGCACGGCCATATGCAGAGGTTCCATACTGCTGGTTCCCCCGGACAGGTCAAAAATTGTTCCGTTGGCGAAGCCGAAGACCCCGGCCTTGATCTCCCGGCCAATGACCTGCTTCTGATAGGAGACGATGTCGACCACTTCCTGGGTCCGGGTGTTCACCAGGCGCAGATCGATGGCGACATTGATGACATAGTTGCGGGCGCGGAACGTGCCCTTGGGCGAGGTGACATCAAGCGCTCCAACCCCCAGGTCGACGCCGTTGGAACTGATATTGGAGTTCAGCTCGGTGACGCCGCCGACGATGTAGTAGTCGGACCCCGCCACCTGACCTTCAAAGATCCGCCGGTAGTTGTCGGCGGCCTTTCCGGCCAGTTCCGGGCTGTCTGAAAGGGTGTGCGCCTTGGCATAGGCCAGTTCAATGTCTGAAACGGTGGTGTCGTAACGTTCCACCACCCTGAATCCGGCCCGGCCCAGGGCCGTCAGGGCGAACAGGGTTGACCCCTGGCCGATCTGCGATCCCGTCTGAAGGTCATACTTGCCAGTCAGGTCGGCTATGCGACCAACCGTAACCCTCGGCGAGGCCAGACCCCGGTCCGCCGCCATTTTCAGTTCGCAAGTAAGCGCATCGGTATAGCTGGAGACATTGTCAGTGGCCGGCGCGCCGCCTGTGGGCCTGGCATAGAGACCGGTCTTGGAGTCCAGGGTCGTGCAGCCAGACAGGGCCGTAAGGCAGACCCCTGCAAGGCAGGCGGCCACCAATGGACGTTTAGGCGATCGGCCAGATTCAAACGGCATGGAGGCCTCGACTTGTTTCCCTGGGCCCAGAGCGCTCTCGGGGCATGGAGCCGACTTAAACCGGCAGCCCTTAAGACATGGTATGCGCTACCCGCAGTGGTGTTTCATTG
This sequence comes from Alphaproteobacteria bacterium PA2, assembly GCA_002256425.1. Lineage (NCBI taxonomy): Bacteria > Pseudomonadati > Pseudomonadota > Alphaproteobacteria > Alphaproteobacteria bacterium PA2. The sequence goes on from NKIZ01000001.1 coordinate 1,243,970, forward strand.
TGGGAGTCTTCCAATGGATGTTCTCCCCAAGATCTGTTTCCAAACGACCGGACACCCCCTGGGATTCACCCTAAATTCCAGGTCGGAGCGAATACAATACAATAAAAACAATAGATTATGGATGGTGCGGCGAATTGGCACGGTGTCTGCAGTCGGAGGTCCAAGGCCGCTGTGGTCTCGGTTTGAAAAAGGAATTCAAAATGCTTCGCTACATGTCCGCCATTGCCTTCGCCGCTGGCGCCCTGTCCATCGCCGGTTCCGCCCAGGCCCAGTGCTCCGCCTGCGAACTGTTCCCGCCCATCAACAACACCCAGACCTTCACCCACGCCGTCCTGACCAATGCCGTCAACGTCAAGGTCGATGGCGTCCACGGCGACCTGAAGGTCTCCGGCACCGCAGTCGCCAACAACCTGTCGATCGACGCCGGCGAAGGCACCACGGGCACCATCAACAACAACCAGTCCTTCGCCTCTTACGGCACCAACATTTCGTCGACGGTCAATGTCGGCGCCAAGACCGCCGGTCTCGGCGATGTGGGCGGCGCTCTCGACGTCGAGAACACCGTGGTCGCCAACAACGCCAGCATCAAGCTCGGCGCCTGCTGCACCACCGCTCCCACGGTCAACAACGTCCAGACCGTGTCCTACGACCCGACCGCCATCGCCAACGTCAACCTGAACACGGTTGGTGGTGATGTCGACGTCGCCAACACGGCCGTCGCCAACAACCTGAGCATCGAAGGCCGCGTGGCCCAGATCAACAACACCCAGACCTCGTCCTGGGCTCCGGTCAACGCGACCGCCAACGTCAACCTCGGCTATGCCGGCGCCAACGTGAACGTCAGCGGCTCGGCCATTGGCAACAACCTGAGCTGGAAGCTCACCCCCGGTTCCTAAGAGCCTGGCCGCCCCGATCCGGTTCGCCGGGTCGGGGCGCCTTCCTTTGCTCAGTGTCTTTGTATTTCCACCTTTCCAGGAAGCAGGTGCAACCATGGTGAAGATCATCCTTCTGGGCGCTGCGGCGCTCTGCCTGATCGGCACTTCCGCCCAGGCTGCTGGTGCTGGCGGGATCAGCGCGACGCCAAGCCTTGAAGCGGGATATGGCAATGCGCGCGGCAGTGTTACGGGCGCGTTCAATCCCTCGACCCGGGACGCCAACAATAACCGCGTTGTCCAGGATGGTCTGATCCAGACCGGCCAGGGCGGCTCGCAGTTCCTTACGGGCGGCATGTCCGGAGGGGCGGCGACGCTCCAGAGCGGCGCGATCAGCACGACCAACTATGCGGTTGGCAATCTGATCAATCTTCAGGTCGGCGGGAACTGGAACACCATCGTTCTCAACACCACCCAGATCAACAATGGCGCCCTGTCGGCGGTCACCACCATCAATGGCGGGACCCAGACCAGCACAGGCCAGCTGAACTAGTCATTCCTGTTTACGGGGCGCTCGCTCCGAATTCGCCTGGAAGCCCGGCGCCCGTTGCAAACGGGCGTCGGGCTTTTGGCGTTTGCCGGCCTGTCTCAAAACAAGACGATGCTTCAGGTGAAATTGGCACAGGCTGTTCGCCTGGCGCGGGAAGTCGAGGCTGAAGCGCCGCGGAAAATTACCCAACACATTGAAGATAAAAAGAAAAAATCGTCCTCGCCCCAGGGGTGCGCTCTGGCCTCGCCCTTGCAAATCCGATGGACAAGAAACCCTGACGCACAAGGCGGTCGGGAAAGCAGATACAGAAACGGACCTGCGATATGAATACGGTGACGACGTTCAAGACCCTGCTGAAGACCACAGCCATGGTTGGTCTTCTGTTTGGCCCGCAACTGGTAGCCTCCGAAGCGCAGGCCCGCGACGCCGGCAACTATGTCTCCACCACAGGAGACGCGCTCGCAACGGACAACCAGACCGCCTATTCCGGCTCGCTGTTCTGTCTTGCCGATACCGCCCATCGCCGCGGATGGACAGCGCCTCGCATGGCGGTCGGCCGCATTGCCGACATGACCGGCAAGAGCAATCTCGATGAAGGGGCGAAGGTGACCCAGGGCGCCTCGCTCTTCGCCATCACAGCCCTTGGCAAGGCCGGGCTGCCTGTTGTTGAGCGCCTGGACTCGTCAGTTTCCGAGATCGAACTCAACTATGCCAAGCAGCATCTGCTGTCTGACACCCCTGAGCGGGCCGGCATTGACCCCAACAACTATCGCAAGACCCTGGCCGGTCAGATCGCTGGCTCAGGCTACTATATTGTCGGCGGGGTCACCGAACTGAACAACAACATCAAGTCGTCCGGCTTCCAGCTGGTTGGCAGCAGCGCTGCTTCCAACCCCCTCAATCCGGCTGGCCAGGGCCAGATCACCAACCGCAACTATGTCCTGAATGTTGGCGTCGACCTGCGGCTTGTGAACTCGACCACCCAGGAAGTGGTGAAGACGGTCTCCTTCCAGAAGCAGATCATCGGTCATGAGAACGAGGCCACACTGGGCGGCAGCAAGTCGCGCAAGATCCTCGGCCTGACCGGCGGTGTCAGCGCCATTGAGCCGATCCAGGCTGGCGTCCGCGCCCTGATCGAACTGGGCGTCTATCAGCTGGCCGACTTCGTCTATACCGGGGAAAACGGTTCAGGCTGCATGTCGGACACCAGCCGGAAGTACGCCGCCATGGACTCGGTCCGCCCGGTCTATAATCCGCCCGTCTATGACGAGCCCCGCCCGATGCTGCGCCAGGCTGAGCCCTCCTATGTCCGGCCGACCTATAACCCTCCGGCCTATGACAACCGCGACATTGCGCCGACCTATGCGGCGCCCCAGCCCCAATACCAGCCCCAATACCAGCCCCAGTACCGGGACAGCTATTCGTCGCAATCCCAGTATCAGTCACAATATCAGGGCCGATACGAAGAGCCCCTTCCGCAGGTCAGTCAGGCTCCCCAGTCGCAGTATCCGGGGGCATATCAAAGCCAGGTTGAGCCCCAGTACGCGCCCCAGCAGTACGCGCCCCAATACCAGGAACAGTACCAGCAGCAGTACCAGCAGCCCTATCAGGGTCAGCCTCAGGACCTGCCCCGTTACCTTCGGGACAGCTGGCGGCGCTAGCCGAGGGGCGCCGAAGCGGCGACGGAAGGTTTGGGCTCCGGAGAATCCGGCTCAGGTGACAGAGGTTCAGGTGATAAAGGCCCAGGCGACTGGGCCTTTGTTTCCGTTTGAGCGGGCGCTGCAGGATTGAGCGGGGCGACTTCAGGAGGCGGGGGCAGGGGAACGACTGACGGCGGTCCGTAGGGAATGGCAGTTACGGGTATGCGTCTGACAGCGACGCCCATGACCCCTTTCCAGATTTCGGCCGGCACACTGCCACCGGTCACCCGGACCATGGGCTTTGAGTCATCTCTCCCGACCCAGACCACAGTCGTCGCCTGGCCGGTATAGCCTGCGAACCAGGCGTCCCGGTAATCTGAGGTGGTGCCGGTCTTGCCGGCCACGTCATAGCCCTTCAGCGCCGCCTTGGTTCCGGTGCCCGACGTGACCACGGCGCGGAGCATGCGGTTGAGCTGGCTGAGGGCGGGATTGCCGGCGGCGGGAACCCCGGCGACCGCTGGCCGGGCATAGATCACGCCGCCCGACGCGGCGCGGATGCGCAGCAGACCATAGGCGTTCACGCGATTGCCGCCATTGGCGAAGGTCGTATAGGCCTGGGCCATCTCGAGCGGGGTGACCAGGGTCGTCCCCAAAGCCATGGCAGGATCTGTATTCACGGTGGAAACAATGCCGACCCGGCGGGCGAGCGCCGCCACATTGGGCCGACCGACCTCGTCGGCCAGCCTTGCGGCGACTGTATTGACCGACTTGGCCAGGGCGACCTCCATGGAGATCGGGCCCAGATTGCCCGGTTCGTAATTGCTGGGGGACCAGCCGGATATGGTCACAGGCTCGTCGACGACCAGGTCATCCGGGCTGCGCCCGGTTTCGAGGGCGGCAAGGTACACAAACGGCTTCCAGGCCGACCCCGCCTGGCGGTGGGCGTCGACCACACGGTCAAAGGGGCTTTTGGCGTAGTCGGCCCCGCCCACGAAGGCGCGGACAGCTCCGGACCCATCCAGTGTCACAACGGCCGCCTGCTGGACGCCCTGCTTGTAGTGGGTGCTGACGGCGCCTCGCACAGCGTCTGCAGCATCGCTTTCCAGGCGCATGTCGAGGGTTGTTTCGACGATCAGGTCGGACTTCTGCGCGCCGATCCGGGCCTTTGCCTGGGTGTCGATCCAGTCGACAAAGTACTGGGCAGGCGCGGTGGGTGATGTTTTCCAGACCCGCGGCTTCTCGGCCAGCGCCTTGGCATGCTGAGCCGGGGTGATGGCGCCGGTCTCGACCATGGCGTTCAGGACCAGAGCCGTGCGGTCCGCCGACTTCTTGGGCTGATCGACAGGATTGTAATTGCTGGGCGCCTTCAGGATCGCAGCCAGCATGGCCGCTTCGCGCACAGACAGTCTGGACGCCGGCTTGTTGAAGTAACGCTGGGCCGCCGCCTCAAGTCCATAGGCGCCTTCGCCGAAATAGACCCGGCTGAGGTAGAGCCCCAGGATCTGCTTCTTCGAATAGGTCTGCTCCATCTGCATGGCCATGACCGCTTCCCTGGCCTTGCGCTCCACCGTCTGCTCAGAGGTCAGGAAGACGTTCTTCACGGTCTGCTGGGTGATGGTCGAGGCGCCCTGGCGTTTGCCGTCGGCAATATCAGCGACAATGGCTCTGGCGATCCCCATCGGATCAACCCCGCTGTGCTCGTAGAACCGCCGATCTTCAATGGAGACGAAGGCGGCGGGGATATGGGCGGGGAGGCGCGAGATATCGACGGGCGGAGCATAGCGTCCCCCGCGAACGCCGATAACCTGACCATTCCGGTCCAGATAGGTGATCTGGGGGTCGCGCCGTATGGCGGGCAGGGGCGGTATGTCCTGCAGGCGCGGCAGATCCGAGAGGGCGCCTGTGATTGAAACGGCTGCGACTAGTCCAATCACGGGAAGGCTCCTCTAACCGGCCTGCAAATGCCGACGAATGAGGGCGATCTTGTGTCGTGCTCCCGGCTCCAGGCCAAGATAATTCGCGGTAATCTAGTTGCTCTCAGAGACGATGGCGCCCTGCAGTTCATCGGCGTCCGGCGCCTCGTAAATGCCCTCCATGAAGTCGAACATCTGCGGCGTGACGACCATGGAGAAGGTCTCACCCTTCACTTCGTTGCGGGACAGCACCCGCGCCCGGCGGATGTCCCTGGGCGCCGTTACAAAGTGGAACTGCAAGGGCAGCTCGCAGGCCTGGGCGATTTCAGCCACCCGTGCCCTGTCGCCCTTGCGGGTGAGGCCCAGGTCAAGGACCACACTGGTTCCTGCTGCCATGGCCCCTGCCGCCACCGACCAGATCTGGGCCTCGCAGCGCTCAACCCGCTCCATGACCCAGGTGAACTCGATCGGATCAGGCATGTCTGCAGCGAAGAGCCGGGCCATCCAGTCGTCGATCGCGAAATGGACGGCAGGCTCCCGACGAGCCAGGCTCTGGGCGTAGGTGGACTTGCCGGCGCCAGAGGGGCCGAAGATCACATGCAGTGTGGCGGTCATGGGACTGCGGCTACTTGACGGAGAAACCCCCGTCAATGACCAGCTCGGCGCCGGTGACATAGCGACTTTCCGCACTGGCCAGCCAGAGAATGCCATTGGCAATGTCCTCCGGCAGCCCCTTGACCCCCAGGGGAACGGCGTCGGCGGTCATGGCGTCCAGGGTGGCGCTACGGGGTGCGCGGGCATTGTCTCCGGGTTCACCCGTCCCGATGATGGTGTCCCAGATCGGGGTCTCGATGATGCCGGGGTGGACCGAATTGCACCGTATGCCGTCCTTGGCGTTGGCGCATTCCATGGCGACGGACTTGGTGAAGAGCCGGACTGCGCCCTTGGTGGCGCAATAGCCCGCGAGAATGGGCGAGCCCTTCAGGCCTGCGACGGACGAGATGTTGATGATGCTGCCGCCATCGCCGCTGGCCCGCATCAGGGGAATGCCGTGCTTGCAGCCCAGGAAGACGCCGTCGACATTGATGGCGGTCTGTCGCTGGAAATCGGCCAGGGTCATATCCAGGACTGAAGCGGAAATGCCGATGCCGGCATTGTTGACCAGGACGTCGAGGCGGCCGTGTCGCGCCTTGATGGCGGCGATCACGTCGATCCAGGCCTGTTCCTGGGTGACGTCATGGTGGTGGTACTCGGCCTTGCCGCCCATGGCCTGGATGGCGGCGACGACTTCAGCGCCCTTGGCGTCCTGCAGGTCGGTGACGACAACCAGGGCGCCTTCCTGCGCCAGGCGCTCGGCTGCGGCGCGGCCGATGCCGCTGGATCCGCCTGTGACCAGGGCCACCATGCCTTGAACTCGACCCGCCATGTGAAGTCCTCCCTTATCGGCGTTAAGTTGGTTGGCGACATGCCTAGCCGAACGACCATGGCATGCAAGCGGCGAGCACGGCCCAGCCGGAAAATTGGCACACGACTTGCCGATTTCAGGGGGAACAGTCCCGATTTGAGACCCTGAACATGAAATCGATCTTTGTTTCCGACCTGTCTGCCCTGGCTTCGAAGCTGAACCGCGACGAGGGCGGCGCGACCGCCATTGAGTACGCCCTAATGGCTTCTGTGATGGGGTTGGTGATCCTCGGTGCTGCCTCGCATCTTGGGGCGTCTCTCGAGCAGACCTATAACGGGATAGCCGCCGCCCTGAGCGACGAGCCCAACGTGTCGGCCACCACCCGGTAGTCAGACCGTGTCGGCAAGTCCCAAGCGACCACTCTGGAAGACCTTGCGGGTGGCCTTGCCGCTCGCCCTGGCCATCTGGTGCCTGAACCCCCTGGTTCGGGTCGACCGTGCGGTGACCGACCTCTTGCTGGCGAGAGGGCAGGTTGCTGTTTCGGACAGGTATGTCTTTGTCAGGATGACCCAGGAGGACCTGGTTCGCCTTGAGCATGTATCCGCCCAGAGATCTGCGATTGCCGACGTGGTCGACAGCGCCCGAGCCGGCGGCGCCCAAAGACTTCTGCTGGACTTTATCTTCAGTGGAGAAGAAGCCAACCAGGGTGATCGGGACCTGGAAGGCGCGATCAGGCGCTTTGGTGAAGACCGGGTGGCTATTGCTTCGAACAATCGACAGGACCTGCCCAGACCCAAGGGGTTCTATGAGTCTGCGATACAGGTTGAAGGCGCCTTGACGCCCGATGTGGATGGCCGTTTCCGGTCGGTTGCGAGCCCGGCTGGAGCCCACTTCGCCAACGCCGCTCTCTGGCTCTCGTCAGGAAACATCGCAGCGGAATCCACTCCACTGGACCTTTCCATAGCGCCCGGGTCCGTCAGGACAGTGACCCTGGATGCAGCCCGAAACCCTGAGAATGTGGCGCAGTTCAAGGACAAGGTTGTCGTTGTCTCTCTGACCCGCGTGGCGTCCAGGGCCCGCGTCGCCATGCCCGTTTATGGACTGACAGATCGTGGTCCCTTCTTCCTGGTTGGCGCCCAGTCTGTCGACAGGGAGGCGTCCGCACGCAAGGTGATCGCAGGATGGACCGGCGCGGGGCTCGCCCTGGCCTGTGTCGCAGCTGGCCTTTGGCTGGGAGCCTTCCTGCGCACCGCCTGGACATTGACGGCGTCATGCCTGGCGGCGTCAGGCGTCGCCATTGCAGCCGGGCTCCTTGCCACAGAGATAGCTGGACAGGCGGTCTATCCCCTGGCGCTGGCGCTCATCCTGACAGGGTCCTTGCTGACGGCGGTTGCACTCCGCCTGCAACTGCATGAGCTGGTGAAGACCTTCCTGGCCGGCGACCTGAGCCCTGAAGAGGCCTGGGCCTGGCGCAGTCAGGCTCAGGTTGACCAGCCGGTCCTGCTGCTGGGCGTCGGCGGCGTCATCAAGCGCGCCAATGCCGAGGCTGTTCGCGCCTTCGGTCTGACCAGGGCGCCCAGAGCCTGGATTGGCCCGGAAGTGTCCCGATACTGCATGTCATCGCTTGCGCACGGCGGCCTGCGTGGGGTTCAGAAAGACTTCGGCGGGACAACCTGGCGGCTGGAATGGCTGAGCGGCGACATGGCGCTGGCGGTTTTCCGCGATGTGACCGACCAGACAGTTCTGGTGGATGACCTTGAGCGCAAGCTGGTGACGGATCCGCTTACGGGCGTGCGCAATCGCCTGGGATTTGACCGCGCCATTGGCGAGGTCCGACTGGGCGCCGGAGAAAAGTGCGGTGTCTTCTTCCTTGACCTCAACGGGTTCAAACAGATCAACGACACCCACGGGCATGCGGTCGGCGACGAGTTGCTGAGGGTTGTGGCCAAACGGTTCTCTTCGGTCACCCGCTCACAGGACGTAATCGCGCGGTTGGGGGGCGATGAGTTCGCCATTCTGACCCGTGGTGACATTACCTCCCTCAAGGCCGTGCGTACGGTCGACAACCTGGAATCCTGCCTGGATGAGGTCATCCGGCTGAATGGCCTGGCCGTGAAGGTCGGCGTGGCTGTCGGCTTCGCCCTGAGCACCGAAGAGGACACTGACATCATGGCAGTGGTGGAGCGGGCGGATCAGGACATGTATGAGCGCAAGAGGATCCAGAAGTTGTCGCCCCGCCGCAATGCCCAAGGGGCTGACCATTTCGTCTACCCGGCGTCAGCGGACGGCATGAGGGCCTGATTTAGGCCTGCCAGACCGTCGCTATTCGACCTCTTTCAGAATGGCTTCGATGCGGGCGATGCGGGCCTTGAGATCCCCCAGTGTGGTGGCCGCCTCGGCCTGGGCCGCCGAGGATTGCTCGGCCATTTCCCGATAGCTCAGCTCCTGGGCGATCCGGGCTCTCGCCTGGGCGAGTGACGAAAAGTAACGCATGGCGAAGATGATCACGACTGTGCCCATAAACAGGCTCAGGGTCAGAAAATACACGGGCGTGGACATGGTGCTTCTCTAGGCTTCAGGTTTCGGGGTGAGGGTGGCCGCCGCCGCTGCGATGGCTTCCGGGGTAAGCTCGACAGCGAAGTCGGTCAGGTCGAAGAAGTTCAAGGCCTTGCCGTCCGGAGACAGCTCCAGCTGACTGACCACCAGTCCCGCATCCTCCAGCTTCTGCAGGTGCAGATGCAGCAGGGGGCGGCTGATGCCGATCTCGCGCGCCATGGCGCTGATGTACTGGCGGCCGCCGGCCGAGAGGGAAGCTATGATCCGCAAGCGGTGTGGGTTGGCCAGGGCTGACAGCATGGCCAGCAACTGGTCTCCGGTCGGTGGGATTCGATCCATGCGTCAGGAATAACTTACGCATGTCAGATGGTCAAGTCTTGCTTGGGGCGGGCCAACCGTTAGGACAGGTCACCATGACCATACTGATCCGACCCTGCGTGCCGAGCGACGCCCGGGTGCTCTCCCTGCTGGGGCAGGCCACCATGTTGGCGACCTATGCGGAAACCGTGCCGGTAGAGGACATTCTCCAGCACTGCGAAGGTCCGCACAGCATCGCGCGCTATGTCGACTTCCTGTCCCGGCCTGATCACCGACTCTGGCTTGCCGAGTATGAGGCGACCTCGGCCCCGGTGGGCTATGCCGTCATGGGCCCCTGCGAACTGCCGGTTGATCCCCTGGCGGGCGATGTGGAGCTCAAGCGGATCTATGTCCTTCAGGGCTTCCATGGATCCGGACTTGGCGCCCGGCTGGTCTCCACCGTGGTCGAAGCCGCCATGTCAGCGGGCTTCAGACGCCTGCTGCTGAGCGTCTACTCCAGGAATGAAAACGCCATCGGCTTCTACGGCCGTCAGGGCTTCATCCAGGTCGGCGAGCACCGGTTTCCCGTTGGCGCCAACGACTATGACGACTTCATCCTGGCAAAGGCGCTTCAGGCGTAACTCTGCAGCGGCCGCACGTCCAAGGCCCCATTGGCCATTTCCACAATGGCCTGTGACGCCGCGAGGGCCCCGGCTGTCGTGGTGTAGTAGGGGATCTTCATCATCAGGGCGGTGCGGCGGATTTCATAGCTGTCGGCCAGGGACTGCTTGCCCTCTGTGGTGTTGAACACCAGCTGGACGTCGCCATTCTTCATGGCGTCGACAATATGCGGGCGGCCTTCGAGGACCTTCTTCACCGTCTCGACATTCAGGCCCTGGGCCGTCAGGTGGGCGGCGGTGCCGCTGGTCGCCAGGACCCTGAAGCCCTGTTCCAGCAAGAGGCGCACGGGCTCGACCACCCAGGGCTTGTCGGTTTCCTTCACCGAGACAAAAACCGTCCCGGCCTCGGGCAGGATGGTGCCGCCGCCCAGCTGGCTCTTGGCGAAGGCCCGGGCGAAGGCCGCGGCCTTGGTGCCGCCGGGGCGCTGCCAGTCCAGGCCCATGACCTCGCCGGTAGAGCGCATTTCCGGGCCCAGAATGGTGTCGACACCGGCGAAGCGGGCGAAGGGGAAGACGGCTTCCTTGACCGCCACGTGATCATAGACCCGCTCGGTCAGACCGAAACTGGCCAGGCTCACACCCGCCATCACCTTGGCGGCGATTGCGGCTATGGGCGCACCAATGGTCTTTGCCACGAAGGGCACGGTCCGGCTGGCCCGGGGATTGACCTCCAGCACGAAGATCCGTGGGCTTTCCGAGTGCGGCTCTTCAATGGCGAACTGCACATTCATCAGGCCGCGCACATTCAGGGCGAAGGCCATGGCCTCGGTCTGGCGCTTCAGCTCGTCGATGGTTTCCGGCTTCAGCGAGAAGGGGGGCAGGGAACAGGCGCTGTCGCCTGAGTGGACCCCGGCCTCTTCGATGTGCTCCATGACCCCGGCCACAAAGACGGTCTCGCCATCGCACAGGGCGTCGACGTCCACTTCGGTGGCGCGGGACAGGTACTGGTCGATGAGCACCGGGCTGTCGCCGCTGACCTTCACCGCATGGGTGATGTAGCGCTCCAGCTGCTCGTCATCGCGGACGATTTCCATGGCCCGGCCGCCCAGGACGTAGGACGGACGGATGACCACCGGATAGCCGACCTGATGTGCCGCCGCGAAGGCTTCATCCCGCGACCGGGCGATGGCGTTGACCGGCTGGGCGATCTCCAGCTTGTGCAGCAGCTGCTGGAACCGCTCGCGGTCCTCGGCCAGGTCGATGGCGTCAGGGCTGGTGCCGAGGATCGGAATGCCGGCGTCTTCCAGGGCCTGGGCCAGCTTGAGCGGCGTCTGGCCGCCGAACTGGACGATGACGCCCAGCAGGGTTCCGGCGCGCTGCTCGACGGCGATCAGCTCGAGGACGTCTTCCGCCGTCAGGGGTTCGAAATAAAGGCGGTCCGAGGTGTCATAGTCGGTGGAGACGGTCTCGGGATTGCAGTTGACCATGATGGACTCCACCCCGATGTCGGCCAGGGCGAAGGCGGCGTGGCAGCAGCAATAGTCGAACTCGATCCCCTGGCCGATCCGGTTGGGTCCGCCGCCAAGGATGATGGCCTTGCGGGCGCCCGATGGCTCGCTCTCACAGTCGGGAGTCTGGCCCAGGACACCGGTCTCATAGGTGGAATACATGTAGGGCGTCTCGGCGCGGAACTCGCCGGCGCAGGTGTCGATGCGCTTGTAGACCGGGCGGACCCCAAGGGCCTGACGGGCGGCGCGGACCTGTCCCTCGGCAATGCGGGTCAGCATGGCCAGGCGGGCGTCGGAGAAGCCCTGGGCCTTGAGGGCGCGGAACCCCTGGGCGGTGGTGGGAAGGCCGCCGGCGCGGATCAGGCCTTCCTCCCGGACCAGTTCCTGGATCTGACGCAGGAACCAGGGCTCATAGGAACAGGCTGCGTTGACGTCCTCGACGCTCAGGCCGTGACGGAAGGCCTGGGCGATGACCCGCAGTCGGTCAGGGGTAGGGTTGCCCAGGGCGCGGACCACGGCGGCGTGGCCGGTCTCGGGATCGGCGGAGCCTTCGATATCCACCTCATCCAGGCCGCTCAGGCCGGTCTCAAGCCCACGCAGGGCCTTCTGCAGGCTTTCCTTGAAGGTCCGGCCAATGGCCATGACCTCGCCCACCGACTTCATGGACGTGGTCAGATGGGGTTCCGAACCTGGATACTTCTCGAAGGCGAAGCGCGGAATCTTGGTGACCACATAGTCGATGCTGGGCTCGAACGAGGCCGGCGTCGCCCCGGTGATGTCGTTCATCAGCTCATCCAGGGTGTAGCCGACAGCAAGGCGGGCGGCGACCTTGGCGATCGGGAAGCCTGTAGCCTTGGAGGCCAGGGCCGAGGACCGCGACACTCGGGGGTTCATCTCGATGACCACCATCCGGCCGTCAGCAGGATTGACCGCGAACTGGACGTTGGACCCGCCGGTCTCGACGCCGATCTCACGCAGGACGGCGATCGAGGCCGACCGCATGATCTGGTATTCCTTGTCCGTCAGGGTCAGGGCAGGCGCGACGGTGATGGAATCGCCGGTGTGGACCCCCATCGGATCAATGTTCTCGATGGAGCAGACGATGATGCAGTTGTCCGCCTTGTCGCGGACGACCTCCATCTCATACTCCTTCCAGCCCAGGACGCTTTCCTCGATCAGCACTTCGGTGGTCGGGGACAGGTCCAGGCCGCGTTCCACGATCTCGCGGAACTCTTCCATGTTGTAGGCGATGCCGCCGCCGGTCCCGGCCAGGGTGAAGGAGGGACGGACAATGGCGGGCAGGCCGACGAATTCGAGGCCTTCCAGGGCTTCATCCATGTTGTGAGCGGCCTTGGACTTGGGGCTTTCGAGACCCAGCTTGTCCATGGCGTCGCGGAACTTCTGGCGGTCCTCGGCCTTGTCGATGACATCGGCCTTGGCGCCGATCATCTCGACTCCGTACTTCGCCAGCGCCCCTGAGGCCTCCAGGGCAAGAGCGGTGTTCAGGGCCGTCTGTCCGCCCATGGTCGGCAGAAGGGCGTCGGGCCGCTCCTTGGCGATGATCTTTTCAACCATCTCCGGGGTGATGGGCTCGATATAGGTCGCATCGGCCACATCAGGATCGGTCATGATGGTGGCGGGATTGGAATTGACCAGGATGATCCGGTAGCCCTCGGCGCGCAGGGCCTTGCAGGCCTGGACCCCGGAATAGTCGAATTCGCAGGCCTGTCCGATGACAATGGGACCCGCGCCGATGATCAGGATCGAAGAGATGTCGGTGCGTTTGGGCATCAAATTCCGTTCGCGCAAATGGGCGGCCGCGCTGCTGGCGCGCCGTGCCCGGTCAATCTGTAGGTTAAGACGCCCGTTTAGAGACGGAGTCGGGATGGCGCAAGCGGCGAGGGCGCCTTCTGAGGGCATCGCGACAAAAAGAAACGGGCCGGTGTCGCCACCGGCCCGACTTAAGCCGCCAAAAGAAAACGGGCCGGTGTTTCCACCGGCCCGTCATGGTCTTTCATCCTTTGGACTTTTTGGGTCCGCCGGTCGCGGTTGCTAGACCTGCAGGTTGCCCGCGGACATCTTGCCGCTGCGCTTGTCGCGCTCGAGCTCGTAGGTGACCTTCTGGCCTTCGTTCAGCGAACGAAGTCCGGCGCGTTCCACGGCCGAAATATGAACGAAGACGTCCGCGCCGCCTTCATCAGGTTGAATAAAGCCGTAGCCCTTGGTGCCGTTAAACCACTTCACGGTGCCGGTAGACATAGAGATATGAGTCCTTGGATAGATTTGCCCGAGGGCCAAGCTCGACCGAACGGGATCAAATTTCGAGGGGGCAGGTCCGGTGCATCGGAATGAAGCGTCGAAAGTCAGCCGAACCTACGAGTTTGACGTGTGCACATTGGATCAAGAAAAAGCCATTGGCAAGACTAGGATTCTTACGTTGCTGTAACAGAGTTTCTACAATTGCCGCTTGCTGGTCAGGGGGGATGCAGGCAGCTTCCCCGTTGCTCTGTTCCTGAAGGCCCCCGTGTCCCCCACTGCAACCTCCGATCCCCTGGCCCTGCTCATTCCCCGCATTGCCGGTGGGGACCGCGCCGCCCTGCGCCAGCTGTATCAGGCGACCTCTGCGAAGCTTTTCGCCGTCTGCCTACGTATCTTGTCCAACCGGGATGAGAGCGAAGACGTGTTGCAGGAGGTTTATCTGACGATCTGGCGTCGCGCCGACCGCTTCGAAGCGGGACGGGCCAGTGTCATGACATGGATTTCGACCATTGCCCGCAACCGCGCCATTGACCGGTTGCGCGCCCGCGGGCCCCTGGCTGTTGCGGCCCAGATCGACGACATGGAGATCGCCGACAAGACACCCGGCGCTGAATCGATCCTCGAAGTCGCCGAGTCTGTAGAAGCCCTGAACGACTGCCTGGCGCAACTGGATGACCGCACCCAGAGCGTCATCCGCACGGCCTTCTTCGAGGGCGTTACCTATGAGGCCCTGGCCCTGCGACTGGATACGCCTCTCGGGACCATCAAGAGCTGGATCCGACGGGGTCTGCTCAAACTGCGCGGGTGTCTCGAGTCATGACCGACCAGACCGAACTTCCCGAAGATGAAGCCCTGGCGGCGGAGCATGCCCTGGGCGTACTGAACGCGACCGACCGCGCCACCGCTGAAATGCGCATGGTCCAGGACTTCGCCTTTGCACGCATGGTCGTGGCCTGGCGCTACCGGTTGGCCCCACTGGCCGCCATGCTGAAGCCGGTCTCGCCGTCTGACGATGTCTGGACCCGTATCGAACGGTCCATCCCGGCCAATGACAACCGGGCTCTGCGCTTCTGGCGTGGGGCGGCGCTCAGCGGGCTGGGCCTGGCGGCCGCCAGCATGGCGGCCGTAGCCGTCATCGTCCTGCAGGGTCCCCTGGCGCCCGCGACGCCGCCGCCCATGCTCAGCGCCAAGCTGGACACCAGCCAGGGTCAGCACCTGTTCGTTGCGGCCTATGATCCCCAGAGGCAGGCGGTGGTGATCTCGTCGCTGGTGCCGCCTGGCACGGATCCCGGTCATGTCCATCAGCTCTGGCTGATCCCGGCGGACGGCAAGCCCAGGGCGCTGGGCTTCGTGCCCGTCGGCGCTTCGGTGAAGATCCCTCTGGCCCCACCGGCCGCTGGCCTGACGGACACCCAGGCGACACTCGCCATTTCAGTAGAGGCGCCCGGCGGCTCAAAAAAGGTCGGGCCCACGGGGCCGGTTGTGGCCAAGGGCGCTCTGACCAAGATTTAATTTCAGGTCTGATGCATCCACCCAAATAGATCCCGCGTATTTCGTACATCGCCACCGTGGCGACGCAGAAATTCAAGGACTCCATACATGTCTATAAAGATGATTGCGGCTGTTGCCGCCGGGATGACGCTTGCCTTGACGGGAGCTAACGCCAGTCTTGCTGGAAGCATGCATGAAAAAACTGTGACAGTAGGTGGATCCGCAATGTATCCGTCAAAGAATATTATTCAGAATGCGGTGAATTCAAAGGATCACACGACTCTGGTCGCGGCGGTCAAGGCTGCCGGGCTGGTGGATGTGCTGTCGAGCCCGGGCCCCTTCACCGTCTTCGCCCCGACCAACGCCGCCTTCGCAAAGCTTCCGGCCGGCACCGTCGAGACCCTGGTCAAGCCCGAGAACAAGGCTCTCCTGACCTCGATCCTGACCTATCATGTCGTCGCCGGGAAACTGTCGTCCTCGACCCTTGCAGCTCAGGTCAAGGCTGGCGGCGGCAAGGCCATGCTGAAGACCGTTCAGGGTGAGACCCTGTCCGTGGTCGCGAAAAATGGCGGCCTGTGGCTGGTGGACGCCAAGGGCGGCATGTCGATGATCACCATCGCCAACGTCAATCAGTCCAACGGCGTGATCCACGTGATCGACACCGTACTGATGCCGTAGGTCTAACGCGGCGGGCTCCTCCCGCTTCGTCGCGAAGCGTGGAGGGGTCAGGCCGGCGCCTTGGCCCCTGCCATCAGGTCAGCGAAGCGCTGGAACAGGTAGAGGGAATCCGTCGGGCCCGGCGAGGCTTCCGGGTGATGCTGAACACTGAACACCGGCTTGCCCTTCAGACCCAGGCCCGCATTGGTCCCGTCAAACAGGGAGACGTGGGTCTCTTCAACACCCTCAGGCAGGCTGTCGCGGTCCACGGTGAAGCCGTGGTTCATCGAAACGATCTCGACCTTGCCGGTGGTCAGGTCCTTCACGGGATGGTTGGCGCCATGGTGTCCCTGTTCCATCTTCACGGTCCTGGCGCCCAGGGCCAGGGCCATCATCTGGTGGCCCAGGCAGATGCCGAAGACGGGCACACCGCTGGCGACCAGTTGCCTGATCTCCGGCACGACATAGACGCCCGTGGCGGCCGGATCGCCCGGCCCGTTTGACAGCATGACGCCATCCGGCTTGCGGGCCAGAATGTCTTCCGCCGAGGTCGTGGCTGGAACCACAGTCACTTCTGCGCCGATCGAGACCAGGGAGCGCAGGATGTTCCGCTTCACCCCAAAGTCCATGACCACGACCTTGAACTTCGTCTCGCCGGGCTTGGCATAGCCTTCCGGCCAGGAATACAGGCCCTCGGTATAGGTGAAGGCCTGGGTGCAGGTGGCGTCCTTGGCCAGGTCCAGGCCTTCCAGCCCTGACCATGAAGCGGCCTGGGCCTTAAGGGCCGGAATGTCGAATTTGCCATCCGGCGAGTGGGCGATGACCCCATGGGGCATGCCGGTTTCCCGGATCACCCGGGTCAGGGCGCGGGTGTCGACCCCGGCCAGGCCCACAACGCCACGACGCTTCATCCAGCTGTCCAGGTCGGAGTCAGCCCGCCAGTTGGCCGGGGCCGTCGGCACGTCGCGGAAGATGGCGCCCCGGGCGGCGGTGTCGGCAGCGCCGGACATCTGCTCCAGGTCTTCCAGATTGGTGCCGACATTGCCCACGTGGGGGAAGGTGAAGGCGATGATCTGGGCCATGTAGGACGGATCGGTCAGGATTTCCTGGTAGCCGGTCATGGCGGTGTTGAAACACACCTCGCCAGGCGCCGTTCCTTCGGCCCCGACACCAACGCCCTGCAGGACGGTTCCGTTGGCCAGAACCAGGACTCCGGTGACCCCAGGCAAGAGTTCGCTCATGGTCGGAGTCTCCTTCAAGGCGCCCGGCGTCTCAGGTGAGACCTTCTGGGCAAACGGCGGCGTAGGTAGAGTTTCACGTCCCCCGGGTCAATGAGTCGCGAAACCGCGCGAGCTATGCCATCAAATCGCGGGAAGCTGAGGGAGGTCCATCATGAGCCATATTGATCCTGACCGCGAGGCCTGGGCGCAATTTCGTAGTCTGGCGTCTGATCAGCCCATCCACATGCTCAATCTGGTCAAGGTCAAACCCCTTGCGACCTACCCGGAGGATCATCCAGACCATGGAAAAGGCCTGACAGGCCTTGAAGCCTATCGTGCCTATGGCCGGACAACGGCGCATATCCTCAAACGGGTCGGTGGCAGGCAGGTCTGGTCGGGCAAGCCCCAGGTCATGGTGACCGGCCCCCAATCGGAAGCCTGGGACATCGCCTTCATTGCCGAATATCCGTCCCCGGCGGCCTTCATCGAAATGGTCCGCGATCCGGAATACCGGGAACTGGTCAAGCACCGGACGGCCGGCGTGGAGGATTCCCGTCTCCTGCGCCTTGATCCCGTCGCGCCGGGGGAAGGCTTCGGAGAATAGGGCGCCTCGCCTTCAGGCTTTCTCAGGCTTCCGTGCCGCCAGCCAGGCGATGAGGCCCAGGATCGCGGTGGCGCCCAGCAGGACCGCCCAGAGGATGAGGGTCTTTGTTGAATAGGCCCCGCCGCCATCGGTCATGGAGGCCACAACCGGAATCGATGGCGACGCCTCCATATGGGGCAGGTCAACGGCCCTCAGTCCGGGAGACGCCGCCATCAGATTGTCCAGGGGAAGGTAGTTCGCCTTGGCGCCCTTCAGGCCTGCCGCAATCGTGTAGGGCGGCGCGCCGGTCAGAAGCACCGCCACCTCCCGGGGTTCAAACTGGACCTGAATTCGTGGAGGCGCTGAAAATCCCGTAGTCCGTTTGTCAGCTTCAATCTGGATGAACCTGAACCGGCCGGCATTGAGCGGAATGGCCGGGCCGGTCTTTGTTTCTGCCGCGCCCTGCATTCGGTAAACCGTCCCTGAGCCCAGCAGGGTCCAGGACTGCTCGCTGTTCTCCCGCCCGAGAATGCGGACTGGAAGTATGGCGTTCTGTCCGGCCAGGGTCAGTTGCAGTGCTGTCACGGGTGTTGCGAACGGCAGACCGAATTCCAGGACGTGGGATCCTGTCAGCTTCGCGCCGGTGATCTCGGCACGGTTGACCTTTGCTGCCGCTGACCGCTCAGTGGTCAGGCTGGCGCCTCGGACGGTGACCGGCGCCAGGAGCCTGGTGGACGATCCCCAGGTAACCCGCAGATACCTTCCTTTTACAGAGACCCGGTCCAGCGGAAGAAAGACCTTTGCAGCATCATCCGGCGACCGGTAGGCGACCACTTCCGTAACTGGCGCCCATCGCGACAGATCCGCGCTGGAGTCCAGGCTGAAGGTCACGGGCTGCTGGGCCGGAATGTCGGCCGACAGGGTGAGGCCGGAGGCGAAATCCGCCACGGCCCGGGTATCCAGCAGGACTCCCAGAACCTCTGTCGTTGCTGAGCCCGGCGCGCCGCTGAGTCCGATGACTCGTGCTTGGCCGCCGTCATCCACACGGAGGCTGACGCCGGTTACGGTCAGGGACCCCGGCGCCCCCAGAACCGGCAAGGGTTTCAGGTCAACCATCCTGCGCTCTGACGGTGATGATTGTAGCGGCAGCAGGGCCATGGGCAGGGCCTGACCCTGGGCGTTGAAGATCCTCAGGTCGGCTTGGTCTGCTTCCTGCAGCCTGACCAGGACCTGGGGAGGCACGCCTATCCTTTGCAGGGGCGCGCCGGCGACCACAGGCAGGGGCGCCCTGTAGGCGTAGGAGGCCTCAAGCGCATCATCAGCCGCCAAAGATGGCGTCGAGACCAGCAGGAGCCCCAGTGCAATTCCCAATCCGTTGGCTTTCATTGGACTTGATCCTTGCTGGAGGCTGCAGGGGGCAGGGGCGCGAAGTAGCCCGTTATCAGCATCAGGACACCGACCGCCATGAAGGTCACCACCCGCTCGCCCCCGCCGGCATTGGCCAGGTCGATCAACAACAGCTTCACGACGACCAGGGCCAGAAGGCCAGCGCCAACCAGCCACAGACTGCGCTGCAGCCGCCTATGGGCCAGGATCATCAGGGCCAGGGCCAGGCTGGTCCAGAGGATGGCAAGTCCGGTCTGGACAATGAAGTTCTCAGTCAGGCTTTTCCCGGTCCACGGCACGTCGAGATAGTGATGGGCGATGCGCAGCCAGACCGTGCTGGCCATCACGAAGGCCATGAGGGCCAAAGCGCCTAGGGCCATGCGGGACCTCAGCCAGGCTGACCCTTCAGCACCCTTGGCCAGGACTGTCCGACGCCAGAGCACGAGCGCAGCCAGCCCAATACCCAAGGCCAATTCCAGAGGATTGATCAGCGGAACATATGGCAAGGGCGCAGTCCGGCCGGAATCCAGCAGACTGGCCCCAAGCCCGCCCAGGAATACAAGCACGGCGAGCGGAATGGCCGCGGTCCAGTAATAGGCCTGTCCATGTTGCTTCAATGGCCAGATCCCCGAGCCCCGGTTCGCAGTCGCCGTCAGGCCAGCCAGAACCAGGCTGGCGCTGAACAGCATGATGACCCCCGCCCAGGACGTCCCCCAGAGCTTGGCCTGGTCTATGCCCAGGACGAGGCCGTCAGCCAGCCAGAGGGTCAGCATCCAGAGGCTGCCAATGTGGACTCCCCTCCGCCATCCTGCGCTGGCCTGATCGTCCCTGTCGCTGGCGTAGAGGGCCGCGAAGTGAGCGCCCAGGGTCACCAGCCATAACAGCAGATCCGGCAGGTAGAGGACATGCTCGCCGGCTCCCATCTGACGGACCAGGACAAGGACGATCGGCAGGAGCGTCAGTTGGGCTGGCCAGGTGGCCACCCGCCATTTGACCCACCGCCCGAACGCCGCTGCGAGAACGGCGCTGACCACAAGACCGGTCATGAACAGCACGCGCTGGAGGCCGTCAGAAAGGACAGCGACTGGCAGGCCATCGGCCAGGGGGGCCGGGACCTGGCGGCCAGCCTCCAGCCCGAGTGCGATCGCCCAGAAGCCGAACCCTGCCAGAAAGGCCGGGGTCGCCAATTTGACCTCGGCGGCGGCATAGGCCCTGGCGAAGACTGAACCGCTGTGTGGCAGGGGCTTGCGAAGCCACCAGGCCACGGCCAGCAGGGGGCCAGCGATCAGAACCGCGCCCATGAAGGCCGGATTGAGGAAGGCCAGGGCGGAGGGCTGTGTATCCAGGGTCGACAGGAAAACCATGGCCGCGACGACCATAAGCACCAGACCAAACGCCCGGGGCATCCAGCGCGCCTGGCGGCTACCGACCCAGAAGGCGCCTGCGCCCTCCAGGGCCCAGGCCGATGAGGTCCATTTGGCGCCCAGGGCAAGGGGAATGGCCAGGGTCAGGAAGCCCAGGGCGATGGCCAGCAGGCACTCGGCCAGTAGCGGGTTCTGGGCATAACCCTTGCGCCGCGCGAAGAAGACAAGGGCGAGATAGGCCGCGCCAAATCCAAGGGCGGAATAGGCGCTGCCCATTTCCATGTGACGGACCAGCCCCACCTGCAGGCCGAAGCCGACAAGGGCGGGACCAAAGAGCAGGGTGCTGTCCACAAAGCTGGTCAGCTTGCCGGCCGTGTTCCGGGCGTAGAGCAGGGCGGCGATGATGTAGTTCAGCACAAAGCCGATCAGGAAGGGCTGGGCCATGGCGTACTCAGCGGGTTTGTAGCTGAGCGCGCCCCAGGCGGTCGCCACGCCGAAGGTTGCGAAAAAACCCACCAGATTGACCAGCCGCCAGGCCCGGAAGTGGGCGATGGCGAGCACGGCCAGATTGAGCACGGCGTAGTAGCTGAACAGGATGAGGCTGTTTCCTGACCCATCGGACAGGAGGATGGGAACCGCAAACCCGCCCACAAAGGACGCAAGGGCCAGGGTCTGGGCGTTCTGCAGTATGGCCAGGGCGCACCCGAGGGCGCAGACTACGACCATCAGGCCGAACGCCGCCAGTGGCGGGATGACGTGGAACAGTCGCGCTCCGGCGAAGAGGGCCAGATAGATCGCCGCAATACCTGTCCCCTGCAGGGCCAGGGCGAAGGCGGGGCGGCTTTCCCGGCGCGAATAGCCGAAGCCCAGAAGTGCGACGCCTACCAGGGTGACCAGGGCCAGGCGCAGTTCCACCGGGAAGAGATCGTGCTGGGCCGCCCATCGGGCCAGGAAGGACAGGCCTATGAACAGGATCACCAAGCCGGCGCGGACAATGGTGTTGCCGCCCAGCAGCCATGTCCTGGCCGCCGTAAAGCCGGCGTCAAACGCGCTTTCCCTTACGGGCGGAGCGGGATGGAATACCAGCGGCTGGCTGCTCTCCTGCAGGACGGGGGCCGCCTCCCGGATCATGGCGGGTGCTGGCTTCGGCGGTGAGGCGGCAGGTCGGGCGGCAACAGGGGAGGGAGCCGTCTCGCGGGACGCCAGGTCCGGGCCTTGTCGACCCAGGGCGGCCTGTTTTTCTTCCTTCAGTATGGCCCGGATTTCGGTCTGGATGGCGGCCCGTAGCCCCAGTCCCGCAGGACCGCCCACAAGGGCTCCGACCAGCAGTCCGGTCACTCCGAAATCGCCGGCGATCCAGCCGAACAATGCTCCGCAGACAAGGCCAAGCCAGACCATGATTTCGCCACCCCAATTTCTGGGTAACAGGTTAGCCTCGCAACCTGATGCTGAGAAGTAGGGATACCTCTCCCTCTCCAGCCTCCCGGCAGGGCAAAGGATTCGTGGCGCAATTCGAGGGTTCTTCGTCATTTCCGCGGCCAGCGACGGACGTTTATGGTCAGCATGACCCAAGGAGGCGCCCATGCTCGCCCTGAGACCAAACTGCGAATGCTGTGACCGGGACCTGCCGCCGGAGAGCCCGGAGGCCCGGATCTGCACTTTTGAATGCACCTTTTGCGCCGACTGCGTTGAAACGAAACTTGGCGGAGCCTGTCCCAATTGCGGCGGAAACTTCAGCCCGCGTCCGATCCGGCCCGCCGCACTTCTGGCCAAGTATCCGGCCTCGACCGAGCGGGTTTTCAAGCCGCGCTAGGGCTGCATCCCGGCGCGAACCGCGCTAGGACTGGCCCATGCTCATCACCACGGTCGGCCTCGACGCCGATGACACCCTTTGGCACAACGAGACCATATTCCGTCTGACCCATGACAGGTTCTGCGGACTTCTGGCCGATGTCACGGATCCGGAAACGGCCAAGGCCCGACTGTCAGAGGTCGAGCGCCGCAACCTGAGGCTCTACGGCTATGGGGTGAAGGGCTTCACCCTCTCCATGATCGAAACGGCCATGGAGCTGTGCCATGGAGAGGCGCCTGCCTCGGTCATCCGGGAGATCCTAGCGGCGGGTCGGGAAATGCTGAATGAGCCGGTGGAGCCCCTGCCAGGGGTGGATCTGGCCCTGGCCGAGCTTTCCAATCGGTACCGCCTGGTCCTGATCACCAAGGGTGACCTGCTGCACCAGGAGCAGAAGCTGGCGGCCTCGGGCCTTGGCGACCTGTTCGCCGCCGTCGAGATTGTCAGCGAAAAGGACACCGACACCTATCGTCGGGTCTTCGAGCGGCATGGCACAGGCGCCGACCAGGCTGTCATGTGTGGAAACTCTCCGCGCTCGGACATCCTGCCGGCCCTGGAAGCCGGGGCCTGGGCCGCCCATGTACCCTATGTCCTGACCTGGGAGCACGAGCTGGTGGACCTGCCCATGGACCATCCCCGGTTCCGGGAACTGGGTTCGATCTCTGAACTGCCGGCCTGGGTCTCAAGCCTGGGCTGAGACAATCCAGGTGGCTGAGGGCAGCTTGACCCCGTCCGGGCCCTCATGGGGAGCCAGGGCGGCGCGGACGGCCTCAATGACCGCATCGCGCTTGTCAGGATTTTCCCGCAGCACGGCGCCAAGGGGACCCACCTTCAGGGATGTGGCCAGGGTCTGTTCCAGATCGCCGCTGCCGATCTTCTGATCGTGGGGCGTCAGGGTGACAGCCGAGAAGCCAGCGGCCTCGAGAATGCCCTTCAGCCGGTCGCCGTCCGCAAAGGCGAAGGGCCCCGGCGCATGGGGGACCGGCGGCGGACCCGGCGGCAGGAGGTGAGCCACCGCCTGGGCGGGCAGGGACATGAAGACGTTTTCCGCCGGACTGCGCCAGCAGACAAAGGCCAGCCGGCCGCCGGGTTTCAGGGCCTTGCGGATATTCACAAATGCCGCTGTGGGGTCTGCGAAGAACATGACGCCAAAGCGCGAGAAGACGCCGTCGAAGGATCCGGGCTCGAAGGGGCAGGTCTGGGCGTCAGCCTCCATGAACCGGGCCTGATCCAGTCCCGCCGCTTTGGCGCGGCCTTCGGCGACAGTCAGCAGGGGGCGGGAAATGTCGAGCCCTTGCGCCAATCCTGATGATCCTACCGCCGCAGCCAGGGCCAGGGTGGATTGCCCGGCGCCGCAGCCGATATCCAGGAGTCGTTCCCCTGGCTTTGGCGCCAGGGCCTCTATGGCCCTCAGGCCGAGGGGCTCCAATTGCTGGTCCAGGCGCGCCTGCATGGCGGCCCAGGTTTCCCCGGCGCCGGCGTTCCAGTAGGCGATCTGATCGGCGTTGGCTTGCGTCATGGCGCGATCGGGGCGCAGGCCCCCTCCAGCCAGGCGCGCAGGTCGGGTTCAAGGCGCGGACCGACTTCTGCCACCACCCGGGCGTGATAGGCGTCCAGCTGGTCCCGCTCGTCTTGCCTCAGCAGGTCAACGGCGATCAGGCGCCGGTCGATGGGGGCCAGGGTCAGGGCCCTGAAGCCCAGCATCTTCCGCTCGCCGCCCGGGATTTCCTGGGGCTCGGTCACATATTCCAGGTTCTCGATCCGGATGCCGTAGGCGCCTTCCTTGTAATAGCCCGGCTCGTTGGAGACGATCATGCCGGGGCGCAGGGCCACCAGATTGGGCGCCTTGGCGATCCGGTGCGGGCCTTCATGGACACCCAGATAGACCCCGACCCCGTGGCCGGTGCCATGGTCATAGTCAAAACCCTGAGCCCAGAGCGCTGTCCGGGCCAGGGCGTCCAGGGCCGAGCCCGTGGTGCCAGGCGGGAACCTGACGGCCGCAAGGGCCAGGTGCCCCTTCAGCACCAGGGTGAACCGCTCGCACATTTCCCGGCTGGGGGTTCCCATGGCCATGGTGCGGGTGACGTCCGTGGTGCCGTCCAGATACTGGGCGCCGGAGTCCACCAGCAGGAGGGAGCCTGGCGTAGTCTTCTTGTTCAGGCGTTCTGTGGGCCGGTAGTGGGGCAGGGCGGCGTTGGAGAGGGCGCCGGCAATGGTGTCGAAGGAAAGGTCCTTCATGGCGCCGCTCTCGGCCCGGAAGGCCTCCAGACGGGTGACCACCTCGATCTCATCGGGGAAGGTCGTCTGGGCCTCGGTGTCGATCCAGTGCAGGAATTTGGCCAGTGCCACCCCGTCGCGGATGTGGGCCTCGGTGGTTCCGGCGATCTCCACGGCGTTCTTGCAGGCCCGGGGCAGGGCGCAGGGATCATCGCCCCGCACCACCTGGGCGCCGGCGGCGCTCAAGGCCTCGAAATACCATGCGGAAGACAGGGCTGGATCCACCAGAACCCGCTTGCCCTTCAGGGCCGCCAGGGCGGGATCGAGATCAGCTGGGGTCTCCAGGGAGACCTGATTGCCCAGCCAGGCGGGCAGGGCCTCGGTCACCTTGGCAGGCTCCATGAATAGGCGCGCCGTCCCGTCCTTGTTCAGCACGGCCTGGCTGATGGGCAGGGGTGAGCGGATCACATCGCCGCCACGGATGTTGAACAGCCAGGCGATGGAGGCCGGGGCGGTGATGACGGCGGCGTCGGCGCCGAGCTTGGCAAGGGCCGCGCCCACCCGGGCCCGCTTGTCGGCTGAGTCCTCGCCGGAATAGTCCAGGGGCTGGGGAACCACAGGCGCCATGGGCTGGGCAGGGCGGGCCGCGCCCCAGGCCTGATCCAGGGGGCTGATCTCCACAGGCTTCAGGACAGCGCCGGACCTGGCGGCGGCGTTTCGGAGGTGGCCCAGGGCGTCGGGGCTGTGCAGGCGGGGATCATAACCCACGACCTGTCCTGCCTTTACGGCGGTCTCGATGTAGAGCGGCACCCCGCCCTCCACGAGGTCGCGGATTTCGAAGACCGACTGATCCACCTGGTCGCGGACCTGCAGGGTGTAGCGGCCATCAACGAAGACGGCGGCCCTGTCCTTCAGGATGACGGCGGCGCCGGCCGATCCGGTAAAGCCCGTGGCCCAGGCCAGCCGGTCATTGGCCTGCGGCAGGTATTCATTCTGGTGCTCGTCCTCATGGGGGACGAGGAAGCCGTCGAGGCCCTGGCTGGCCATGGCCTGACGGATCAGGGGCACGTGCCGGGGGCCAAAGGTCGGATCTGTGGATTCTGAAAAGGTCTGATGCATGGCGGACATCTAAGACCTTCGGCGGTGGGCCGCAAAGGGGGCGGTCTTGCCGGATCGCCGATTTTCAGGCAGTTTTCCCCCATGATCGCGATCGCCGCCCGCGCCTGCTCCAATTCCAACGGTCCCACCGGGATCGTTCGTCGGCGCGCGCCTTAAGGCCCCAGCCAGACGATCAGATCCCGCCCAACCGGACGGGATCGCTGAAGAAGCCCGTCCGAAATCCCAGAAATCGGAGAGCTTCCATGACTGACCCCAAACCCTGGTTTCCCATTGAGACCGAACGATTACGCCTGCGGGAATTCCGCCTGGGGGATGAGGCGGATGTGCATGCCTATGCCAGCATTCCAGCAGTCTCCCGCTACATGGTCTGGGGACCGAATACGGAGGAAGAGACCAGGTTCTTCCTGGGCAAGAGCTTTGAGAGCCAGACCCGTTGGCCACGAACCGATGTCAGCCTTGCCATGGCGACGAAGTCCGGGGACAGGGTTATCGGCGCCATCCGCCTGTGGGAGGTGGACACTGAAAACCGCACAGCCGAGATCGGCTACAGCCTGCATCGGGACTTCTGGCGTCAGGGCCTGACCTTTGAGGCAGCCCGGGCGCTGATCCAGATGGGCTTCGAAACCCTGGGCCTGCACCGCATTGTCGCCACCTGCGATGTCCGCAACCGTGGCTCCTGGGGAGTCATGCGCAAGCTTGGCATGCGCCGGGAGGGTCACTTCCGGCGGGACAAACAGGTCAAGGGCGCCTGGCGCGACACCTATGCCTATGGCCTTCTGGCGGATGAGTGGCGCGCCGCCCAATCATAATTTCATCCGGATATAAATTGACGGGGGCAGGAAAGGGCGTACAAGCCGCCTCCGTCAGTTCGGATCAGGATCATGGAAAAGCAGCGCAAGCGCGAAATCACCGAAGCCTACAAGGAGCGCAAGACCCGGCCGGGAATCTTCCGGGTGGACTGCGCGGCTTCTGGCGCCTGCTGGGTGGGGATCAGCCGCAATCTGGACTCGGCCCAGAACTCTGTCTTCTTCCAGCTGCGGATCGGCGGCCATCGCAACAAGGCCATGCAGGCCGACTGGGCCACCCACGGCGAGGCGGGCTTTGCCTGTTCCGAGCTCGAGGTGCTCGAGGTCAAGGACGTCAGCCCCTACATCCTTGATCGTTTGCTGAAGGAACGCCTGGCCCACTGGCGCGGGGTCTTGGGGGCCGGGTCGGTCATAGGCTAGACTGGGAATTGGTTTCCCAAGGATCATCCATGCCCCATTTGCGTCTCGCCGCCGGTCCATTTGACTTCACCGGCCGGCTGGAAACTGAAATCGCGCCAAAAACCTGCGCCGCCATCCTCGACCGGCTGCCCTTCGAAACCAGACTGGTCCACGTGCGCTGGAGCGGGGAGGCGGTCTGGGCGCCGCTGGGGGATCTGGATTTCGGGGTCGAGCCGGAGAACGCCACCAGCTATCCGGCGCCAGGCCAGATGCTGCTCTATCCGGGCGGGATCAGCGAGACCGAGCTCCTGTTGGCCTATGGCCCCGTCCGGTTCGCCAGCAAGGCTGGTCAGTTGGCGGGCACGCCCTTCCTGACTTTGACCTCTGGAATGGAACAGCTGCACGAGCTTGGCCGAATGACCCTCTGGCAGGGAGCGCAGCCTCTTCGACTGTCGGCGATCTAGGCCCGTCGGATCACCAGGGTCGCCCAGGCGTCTCGGTGGATGCGACGGACCAGGGTGAAGCCCTTGGACCGATAGGCACCCAGCACCCGGCGTTCCTGCGACCGCAGCAGGCCAGACAGAATGGCCAGACCGCCGGGCTTCAGGGCCATCTTGATGTCCTGGCTCAGGGCCACAAGGGGCGGGGCCAGGATGTTGGCGAAGACCAGATCATAGGGCGCCTGGGCCCGGACGCTGACGTGGCCAAGCCCCGAAGCCAGCAGGAACTTGGCCCTGGCCTTGTTCAACTGGGCGTTCTCGCCGGCGATCCTCACAGAGGGCGCGTCTATATCGGTTCCGACCGCAATCGGGGTCCCGGTTCGCGCGGCGGCGATAGCCAGGACGCCGGTGCCCGCGCCCACATCCAGAACCCGGCCAAAGCGCCTGGCCTTGAGCAGGTCATGATAGGCCTGGAGGCAGCCCACCGTCGTGCCGTGGTGACCGGTGCCAAACGCCGCGCCCGCCTCGATCCGCAGGTTCACAGTGTTGAGCGGCGCCTTGCCGCCGTCATGGGCGCCGAAAACGAAGAACCGGCCGGCGCGCACGGGCGGCAAACCTGACAGGGCCATGGCCAGCCAGTCGGCGTCGGCCAGCTTGTCCACCACGGTCTTCATGGGCGGGAATTTCGCCAGCAGGGCGCTCAGGCCCTCCACCTCTTCCGGCGTCGTTGGGAAGGCGTCGATCCGCCAGACATCCCTGTCCTCGTCTTCCTCGAGGATGGAATAGGTGGCCGCTTCCAGGGCTGGATCGGCGTCAATGGCCACGGCGGCGGCTTCGGCCACGGCGCGCGGGCCCCGGGAGACAATCTGATAGGCGTCATCACTCATGCCCCCTCCTGTAGTTGCAGGAGGGGCGAAAGGCGAAGGGGTTTTCGTCAGGCTGCGGCTTTTGCCCTTGCGACAGCCCGCTCGATCAGGTCGCCGATCTTCGGGATCAGGCCCTTGGGCAGGTTGTGTCCCATGCCCGGCAGGACGTGCATTTCAGCGCCCGGCACCACGGCGGCGGTGTCATGTCCGCCTTCGACCGGAACCAGGGGATCGTCGGCGCCATGGATGACCACGGTGGGCGCCTTGATGGTGGCTATCGCCGTCCGGCGGTCGCCGCTGCCGACAATCGCCGCGTACTGGCGCAGGAAGCCAACCGGATAGAAGGACCGCTCGAAGTTGTCGCGGATGATCTTGCGCTGGGCGTCCTCGTCAATGGGGTTGTCGGCCCCAGCCATGACCTTCGCACCGGCGACGCCGTGTTCAATAAAGGCCTCAAGATCCTGGCGTGGATCAGGCCCGCGGTCGGTCAGTCGGGCCATGGCTTCAGGCTTTGCCGGGGGCAGGGCGGGGTTGCCGGTAGTGGACATGATGGAGGTCAGGGACAGGACCTTGTGCGGATGCTCGGCCGCCAGCATCTGGGCGATCATGCCACCCATGGAGGCCCCGACAATGTGCGCCTTGTCCCAGCCCAGGGCGTCGACCATGCCCGCAGCGTCCTTCGCCATATCGGAAAGGAAGTAGGGCACGGCAGGCTTCTGGCCGGACATCAGGGCCTTGAAAACCTCGGTCATGTCCGGAGCGCCGTGCTCCTCGAACTTGTGCGACAGGCCCACATCGCGATTGTCGTAGCGCGCCACCCGGTAACCCCGGGCCGTCAGGTCCTGGACGAAATCCATGGGCCAGGCGGTCATCTGGGCGCCCAGGCCCATGATCAGCAGGATGGGCTCGCCGGTCTCCGGACCATGGATGTCGTATTCCAGCGGAATGCCGTTGGCGGTGATCTGGGGCATGAGGTCTTCCTGAGCGGGGGATTTTCCGCACTTTGCGGCGCCGCTCCCTCCGGAGCAAGCAGGCCTCAGGCCTTTTCCAGGAAGCTGTCTATGACCTTCTTCTCGCCCGCCTTGTCGAAGGCGACGGTGAGCTTGTTGCCCTCCACCGCCTTGACCGCGCCGTAGCCGAACTTCTGGTGGAAGACCCGGTCGCCCCGGGCATAGGCGCTGACATGGGCCGTGTCAGAAGTGGCGATCAGGCGACCTTCGCCCTCGATGACGGTCTGCCGACCAGGGTGGCTGCCGCGATAGTCCTTGGCCTGGGCCCGCCGCCAGCCGGGGGAGTCATACCCCGAGCCGAAGCTGGGGCTCTCGTCCCAGCGGCTTCCGTGCTGCTGCATACCGGGGCCGCCACCGTAATAGCCGGTCTCGGAGCTGGCCTCGACATTGGCCAGGGGCAGTTCATCCACGAACCGGCTGGGCAGCTGGCTGGTCCACCGTCCATAGACCTGACGATTGGCGACGAAGGAGATCCGCGCCTCTTCCCGGGCCCGGGTAATGCCCACATAGGCCAGGCGTCGCTCTTCCTCGAGACCCTTCTCGCCGCTTTCGTCCATGCTGCGCTGGGAGGGGAAGACCCCTTCTTCCCAGCCGGGCAGGAAGACCAGGGGGAATTCCAGGCCCTTGGCCGAGTGCAGGGTCATGATCTGCACGGCGTCGGCCTGGGGGCCGCGGTCCATGTCCATGACCAGGGAGACGTGCTCAAGATAGGCCTGCAGGGTGTCGAAGGCGCCCATGGACTGGACCAGCTCCTTCAGGTTTTCCAGCCGGGTCTGGGCGGTGGGCGTCTTGTCCAGACGCAGGGCGTCGGTATAGCCGCTCTCCTCCAGCACCTGCTCCATCAGCCGGGCATGGGCCACGGTCTGGGCCTGGGCCCGCCAGCGGTCCAGGTCGCGGATGAAGTTGGAAAGCGACGTCCTGGTCCTGGCGGGGAGTTCGTCCGTTGCGGCGGCGTCCCGCGCAGCTGTCATCACCGACACTCCGCCCAGCCGTGCGATCTGCAAAAGTTTCTGCACCGAGGACTCGCCGATCCCGCGCTTGGGGGTGTTGATGATCCGCTCGAAGGCCAGGTCGTCGTCCGGTGACTGGATCAGGCGCAGATAGGCGTGGGCGTCACGGATTTCCGCCCGCTCGAAAAACCGCGGTCCGCCGACCACGGTGTAGGGAATGGACAGCAGGACGAACCGCTCTTCAAAGGCCCGCATCTGGAAGGAGGCCCGGACCAGGATTGCCACGTCGCGGTACTTGCGCGGGTCTTTCTCGGTGGTTCCCTTGCGGGCCCGCTCGATCTCGTCGGCGATCAGCCGGCTCTCGGCCTCGCCGTCCCAGACGCCGCGGACAATGACCTTCTCGCCGCCATTCTGTTCGGTCCACAGGGTCTTGCCCAGCCGGCCCTTGTTGGCGCTGATCAGGCCTGACGCCGCCGCGAGGATGTGGCTGGTTGAACGATAGTTCCGCTCAAGGCGGATCACGGTGGCGCCCGGGAAGTCCCGCTCGAACCGCAGGATGTTGTCCACTTCGGCGCCCCGCCAGCCATAGATCGACTGGTCGTCATCGCCCACGCAGCAGACATTCTGGCTGGCCTGGCCCAGCAGGCGCAGCCACAGATACTGGGCGACATTGGTGTCCTGGTATTCGTCCACCAGAATGTAGCGGAACCGCCGGTGGAACTCGGCCAGCACGTCCGGCTTGGTCATGAATATGGTCAGGTTGTGCAGCAGCAGGTCGCCGAAGTCGCAGGCGTTCAGCACCCGCAGGCGCTCCTGATACAGGCGATAGAGGGTCTGGCCCTTGTTGTTGGCGAACTGGGCGCCCTCGGCCGGGGGCAGCTTGTCCGGCGTCCAGCCCCGGTTCTTCCAGTGGTCGATCAGGCCGGCAAGGGTCTTGGGCGTCCAGCGCTTGTGATCAACGCCCTCGGCCTCCATCACTTGCTTGAGCAGGCGTTCCTGATCATCGGTGTCGAGGATGGTGTAGTTCGACTTCAGCCCAACCAGCTCGGAATGCCTGCGCAGGATCTGGGCGGCGACGGAGTGGAATGTGCCCAGCCACCTGAGCCCCTCGGCCTCCGGGCCGATGATGTGGGTGATGCGCTCGCGCATTTCCCGTGCGGCCTTGTTGGTGAAGGTCACCACCAGCAGTTCCCAGGGCTTGGCCTTGCCGGTCGAGAGTATGTGGGCCAGCCGGGTGGTCAGGACCCGGGTCTTGCCGGTTCCGGCGCCCGCCAGGACGAGCACCGGACCCTCGGTCGCCTCGACGGCGGCGCGCTGTTCCGGGTTCAGGCCCTCAAGATAGTCCGGCCCCCGAACGCGCGCGAGGTCGCTGATGCGGGGTGAGGGCAGGGGTGATTCAGGCGCGGACATGGGAACATATGTAGCACAAACCCCGCCCTGCTTAAGGGGGGCGATGCCGAAAGGGCTTCAGGCCCTCAGCGCTGTCCGGCGTAAGCCAGGGCGGTGACCCGACAGGCTGACGCCAGCGGGCTTTCGCCCCGGCCCTGATCGACCTTTGCGATCAGTCCGGCCATGCTGAGGCCTTCGGATTTCGCCATGTCCTCAAGCACGGCCCAGAACTCAGGTTCCAGGGCCATGGAGGTCGCGTGGCCAGCGAGGAGAATCGATCTTTTACGAAGTCTGGGCATCACAAGTGCACACGCCCTAATTGCGAGAAGAAGGCAAGCCCAATTTTACCGAGTTAACGTTAAGGCAATTTCACTTGCATAAAAGTGACGCTGTCGTCATCTTTCGATCAAGTCAGCTTTTCAAGGTCCTCCCCCCAATGACCGCCGACATTGTCAGTCTCAATCCTTCGAAACCCAAAGCCAGCCTTGCGCCACGGCTTGAATGGGGCAAGGCCCTGGCCGCCCTTCGTCGCCTTCTGGCCGACAAGGAAGACACAACTGCCGTTTTTGAAATCATGCGCGCCCTGAATGGCGACACCATCAAGAAGGGCTATGACCGTCTTCTGACCGTCCCGGACGGCGGCCGCATGGCTTATGAGGCAAGAGAGTTGGCGCCCAGACTTATGGATGACGCCTGGCTGGACAGCTTCGCACCCGGGTCGGTCGGTGCAGCCTATCGTGACTTCATCAGGTCGGAAAACCTCTCGGCCGAGGGTCTCGCCGAAGTCAGCCGCACCACGGGCGACGACATCGAGGTCAAGCATCCCTATGCCTGGTTTGGTCGTCGCAACCGCGATGTCCATGATCTCTGGCATGTTCTCAGCGGCTATCATCGCGACGCCCTCGGCGAGGCCTGTCTGGTGGCGTTTTCCTATGCCCAGACCAAGGGCCTCGGTTGGGCCCTGATCGCTGTCGGCGCAGTCCTGCGCAGCCGCAAGGGCGACTATCCCTATCCGAAAGCGATCTGGCAGGGCTATCAGCGGGGCAAGGCCGCAGCCTGGCTGCTGGGCGAAGACTATGAGCGTCTGATGGCGGAACCCCTTGAGGCCGCCCGCAAGCGCCTGAACATCACCCCGGCCACCCTCTACAACGCCATTCCGCCCGAAGCCCGCGATACGGTCCTGCCGGCGACCCAGATGGCGGCCTGATCTGAAGCCGGCATCATGCTGTATCGGCCGGGGCTTCGCCCGGCCGGTTTTGGCAGTTCATTAATCTAAAGAACCTAGCCTTCCCGGCGCATAGCTGAAGGTTAGTCTGGTCGTGACCATTGCATCTGATACCGCGGATTCACAGGCCGCGCTGCGGCCGAAACTCCGCCTCGGCATGCTGGCTGTGTGCTGCGCCTATGCGGTCTTCGTGGCCCTGGTCGTCAAGTTTCTGCCGGCCCTGCTGCCCGACCGGGTGAGCCTGGATTTCCTGTCCCATCAGCTGGTGATTGATCGCATCCACACCAGATTGCTGGACAATCTCTACATGCTGGTCGCCTTCCTGCCCCTGGCCTTCCTGATCGAGGGCATTCTGGTCGGCTGGGAAACGTGTTCCTTCCGCCAGATCTTCCTCTCGCCCACAGCTTCGGTGAAGAGCGACATCGCCGTACTGGTCCTTGACCAGCTGCATCTGTTTTCGATTGTCGGTCGCATACTGATGTTCGGCGCCTCCATGATCTCCTGGATGTGGTTGCGCCAGCTCATCGCCGACAAGACAGGCTTCGCCGTCGACCCCAGCGGGATACCCCTGCCCATTCAGGTGGTCATTTTCTTCTTCATTTCCAGCTTCTTCGACTACTGGACCCACCGGGCGTCCCACTCGGCGCTGCTCTGGCCCATTCACCGCTATCACCACTCGGCGGAGGATTTCTGCATCCTCACCAGCGGGCGGCAGCACCCGGCCAATTTCGTGCCGATCTTCTTCATGAACCTGCCCATGGCCCTGCTGGGCGCCCAGCCGGAGGTCATGATCTATGTGGTTGTCCTGACCCAGCTCCCCGGCCTTCTGATCCATTCGAAGATCAACTCGGACTGGGGCTGGATCGGAAAATACCTTCTGCAGTCGCCGGTGCATCACCGCATGCACCACAAGCTCGACATGACCCACCCGACCATCCACTTCTCGACGGTTCCGATCTGGGATCGGCTCTTTGGCACCTGGGATGACTACTACAATCCCGACGAGCCGATCGGCGTCGATACCCGTTACCGGCATGGGTTCTGGATCGTTCCGGACATGGTCCGTGACTATATCGACCTCTGGAAGGGCTTTTTCGCCCTGGTCTGGAAGCCAGCCAAATAGCTGTCATCCCGGCCCATAGCCGGATGGACGGCCTGACTTTGACGCCTGGCCGGATTTGTTCCTATCCTCACCCGCAACAGCCGTCAGGCGGCGGCCATTGGGGTCAGGAGCAGGGTCATGTCTGAAGTCGTCGTCGAAGATCGCGGTCCTGTCCGCTGGATCATCCTCAACCGCCCCGAAGTGATGAACGCCATTACCGGCCGGATGCTGGGCGAACTGAATGACGCCCTGAAATCGGCTGACGATACCGACTCCGTCCGGGTGGTGGTCCTGACCGGCGCAGGCCGCGGCTTCTGTTCCGGGCTGGACCTCAAGCAGGCGGCTGCCGGGGAGGGGATTGGCGGCTCGGGCCTGGCCAGCGCCGGCGCACGGCACCACTCCACCCGCGAGATCTGCACCGTCACCCTGCAGCGCATGGACAAGCCGGTGATCGGCGCCATCAACGGCGTAGCGGCAGGCTATGGGCTGGATCTGGCCCTGGGCTGCGATATCCGTCTGATGTCAGACCGCGCCAGCCTCATGCCCGGCTTCACCAGGCGCGGCGTCATCCCCGAAAGCGGCGGCACCTGGTACCTGCCCCGTTTGCTGGGCTGGGCAAAGGCCTGCGAGGTGGCCATGCTTGGTGAGACCCTGAACGCCGAGGCCTCGGTCAGTTATGGCCTCGCCAACAAGGCTGTCCCTGCGGACGAATTCGAAGCTGAGGTCACAGCATGGGCCGAAAAGATCGCGGCCAACGCGCCCCTGGCTGTCACCGAGATGAAGCGACTGTTCCGTCACGGGCTTACCCAGGACTTCGAAAGCCATTCGCACCATGTGCTGATGAGCCTGCTGAACCTGTTCCGGTCCAACGATTTCAAGGAGGGCGTCCAGTCCTTCGTCGAGCGGCGACCGCCGGTCTTCAACGGGGACTAGGCCCGGCCCCGCCGCATCAGAAGCGGGTGTTCAGGGTCATGCTGAGAATGTGATCCACCCGGTTGGCGCCACGGCGGACAACCACCTGGTTTATATATCCGGGTTCGAGGGTCACTGTCGGGCTCAGGGGCGTCGCCACACCGACAAAATTGCGCCAGTTGGTGACATCCCTTTGCTGGAAGCTGGTCTTGTTGAGCCCGACAAAGGGCTCGGTCCAGACGACGCCGGTGAGCTTGTCATTGATCGGCGCCGTCAGGCGCAGCTGCTGGCGCAGCCGCCAGCCGACGCCATCGCGGTCCACCACCCACCTTTGCTCAAGCCGGGTGCGCGAAGACAGGGTCAGCCCCTTGCCATCGCCCATCAGCCGGACGGACAGTTGCTGGAACACTCTGTGCTCTTGGGTGGAGGCTGCGCCCTTGGGTGCGTTGAGGGTATAGACATAGCCCAGATAGGCCGTGGTGGTCGGCGTGAACTTGTAGCCGATCATCGGGCGCAGCTGGAACTGGCCCAGCCTGGAGGAGTCACTGGTGAAGCGCTCCTGCGCCTCCAGCCAGAGCACGCCCTTTTCACCAACCCCGATGGACGCGGTCTGCGCCAGCCAGGTGTTGAAGTCCTCATCCGTGGCATGAGCCGAGCCAGCGGCGGTCACAGTGAGCGCCAGGGCGATCAGGGCGGCGGATTTCATGGGCGAGTTCCTGGATTGGCATCGAAAACAGCTGCAGACCGTCAGGCCTGCCTTGCTCCGTGCACGTACAATGAGTCGGCGGCGGTCGGCTCCAGGATATAGAGCCGGGTCATTGTAGCCGAGACCCTGACGAGGTTTCCAGATGGTGCGATGTCGGAAAACGGAGGCAGGATCCTGTCCGGCCTGAAGGGGGCGTTCAGGCCGGACAAGGTCCCCGGATCATGCGCCGATTGGGGGGGGGCGGTAATCGGCGTAAGACATGATCCGTCGCTTGGGATGAGCTTTTGTCATCCCGGGAAGCGATTTGGCCCTGCGGGGTAGCAAGGGCCGTCAATCGCCTATTCGGATGGCGCGACCACAAGCCGGCCATGCAGGGGCTGCAGGGGCCGGGCATTGTCGCCCATGATCTTGTGGAGGGCGGCGATCTGCTCTTTGGAGGCCGTGGCTGGCTGCTTGATGACGTGCCAGTTCACACCCTCGCTGCAGGGCGGCGTCGTCAGGGAACCCTGGAACCGGTAGACCGAACGGGATGCCGGAAGCAGGCCCGCCGGATCAATGGTCACCGAACTGACAAGCTTGGGGTCCGCCTTCTTGGACGGGGCCGTATCAATGATCTTGGTCAGCTCCGGATTGGCGGCGCCCTCTTCGAACAGGACGCCCAGAACCGCCAGCTTGCCTGACCCGTCTGCGTGGACCAGATGGGCGACCATGGGATAGCGCTTGCCTGCGACCGCCTCTTCAGAGGGGGTGTGGAAATGCACCTGGAGCAGCTTGAATTCCGCCTTGCCGCTGGTCAGGGAGGACCCCTCGGCGAAATTGGCCTGCACCGTGTGACCATTGTTCAGAATGGTCAGGGGGCCAGAGGTGTAATTGGTCTTGATCGGAATTTCGCCAAGGGCATTGGCCTCAGCCAGGTCGATTGGCGACTGCTGGAGGCCTGCCTTGCAAAGGT
Source organism: Alphaproteobacteria bacterium PA2 (assembly GCA_002256425.1). NCBI lineage: Bacteria > Pseudomonadati > Pseudomonadota > Alphaproteobacteria > Alphaproteobacteria bacterium PA2. Next base: position 1,280,233 of record NKIZ01000001.1, read on the forward strand.
GATAGTCCGCCGAGAGTTCGCCCCACTTGTTGGGGCCCGTCGGGCCGGCATAGCTCCAGCCTGATTTTTCTGCCGCAAAGGCTGAGGAGGCGATGGATGCGAGGGCGAGGGCCGCTACAGTTGTCTTGAGGCGTGTGGTGATCGTCATCGGGTCTTTCCTGTCATGCCTTGTCGGCCCACCCGAGATGGGCGGTCAGGTGCGGGTCTGAAAGATCGATATGATGGAAAGTGTGATCGTCTTTTAATTGGTTTTATCTATCGACGTGGAGAGGGTCGCATGGGCCTTGTCGGCGATCGCCCTGGCGATCAGGCCGTAGGACTGGGCATAGGCCGAGCCCTGACGCCAGATGGCGGCGATGGTCCGGCTTGCCCGCCAATCCTGGATCTCCAGTCGTCGGACCATGTCCTCCCCGCCCACCTCGGACCGCAGATACAGTTCCGGCAGCAGGGCCAGGCCGATATTGGACCCGGCCATCTGACGAAGGGTGTCCAGGCTGGTCCCCTCATATTCACGCATGACCGTGGCCTTCAGCTCCAGGCAGATGCTCCGGGTCTGCTGATGGAAGGGATGCCTTGGGTCCAGGCTGAGAACCTGGGCGCCCTCCAGGTCCGCTCGCTGGATTACCCTCTTGCGGAAGAGGGGATTATCGGGCGCGGCGACCATGTGAAGGGGTTCCTGGAACAGGGGCTCGATGTCCAGGTCGGCGCCACCCACGGGAAGCGAGGCCAGCACCATGTCCAGGCCGCCACGGCGAAGGGTGGAGGTCAGGTCCTCCGGAATGCCTTCACGGATGTAGAGCCGCATGTCCGGATAGGTCTTGTGCAGGATCGCGACCACGGCGGGCAAAAGGTAGGGCCCAAGGGTCGGGGAGACCCCCAGTCTGATGGTCCCGGCCAGGGCGTTGACGCTGCGCTGGGCGAGGGCCTGCAGGTCATTCATGTCCTGAAGGACCCGCCGGGCCCGCTCGGCGATTTCCCGGCCTATGGGGGTCAGCTGAACCGGATTGTCGCCCCGTTCCACCAGAATAACGCCCAGGCTGGCTTCCAGGGTCCTGATCTGCTGGCTGAGGGTGGGCTGGGCGGCATGGACTGCCGTCGCCGCCCTGCCGAAGTGCCGCGCGTCCGCAAGGGCCACCAGGTATTCCAGTTGACGCAGTGTCGGCACGCTCTTGGCTCCATGGGTCCCGCCAGGCGCGACAGATCAGTCCGTCCGCTTGGCGCCGTCCAGCAGTTCCCGGGCCTTTTGCGCGATGGACTTGACCAGGGTCTTCTCGCCCTTGGTCTGACCATGCTTGGCGCGGTTGGCGGCGGCCAGGGCCTTGGCGTTCGCCGCCTCCCTGGCCTTCTTGGCCTGGTTGAAGTTGATGACCGTCATGGCCTGCCTACTTCACCGAAGCGCAGAACCGCTGGATGCGGCCGCAGGCGTCTTCCAGCACGGTGTTGGAGGTCGCATAGCTGATGCGGAAGAAGGGAGAGAGACCAAAGGCCTCGCCGAACACCACTGCTACGCCCTCGGCGTCCAGCAGCTCATTGGCGAAGTCCTTGTCTGAGGCGATCAGCTTGCCGGACGGGGCGGTCTTGCCGATCAGGGCCTCACAGCTCGGATAGACATAGAAGGCGCCTTCCGGGACGGGGCACTTCAGGCCGGTGGCCTGGTTCAGCATGGACACGACCAGATCGCGGCGGTCCTGGAACAGGCGGGCGTTGGGCTTGATGAAGTCCTGCGGGCCGTTCAGGGCCTCCACCGCCGCATACTGCGAGATGGACGAGGGGTTGGAGGTGGACTGGCTCATGACCTTGGCCATCAGCTTGATCAGGGGTTCTGGGCCCGCCGCATAGCCGATCCGCCAGCCGGTCATGGCATAGGCCTTTGACACGCCGTTCATGGTCAGGGTGCGGTCATAGAGGGCCGGCTCCACCTGGGCGATGGTGCAGAACTCCATGTCGTCAAACAGCAGATGCTCGTACATGTCGTCGGTGAGGATCCACACATGGGGATGGCGCAGCAGGACGTCGGCCAGTTCCCGCAGCTCGGCCTTGGTATAGGCCGCGCCGGACGGGTTGGACGGCGAGTTGAGCAGCAGCCAGCGGGTCTTCGGCGTAATGGCCCTTTCCAGATCGGCCGGGCGCAGCTTGAAGCCCGTTTCGGCGGTGGTCGGCGCAAACACCGGCGTGCCACCGGCCAGCAGGACCATGTCGGGATAGCTGACCCAATAGGGGGTCGGCACCACGACCTCGTCGCCGGGGTTCAGGGTGGCCATCATGGCGTTGAAGATCACCGGCTTGCCGCCGGGGGACACGTTCACCTGGCTGGTCTTGTAGGTCAGGCCGTTCTCACGGGCGAACTTGTCGACAATGGCCTGCTTCAGCTCGGGAATGCCGTCCACCGTGGTGTACTTGGTCTTGCCGTCGCGAATGGCCTTGATCGCCGCTTCCTTGATATTCTCCGGGGTGTCGAAATCGGGCTCACCGGCGCCCAGGCTGATGACGTCCTTGCCCTGGGCTTTCAGTTCACGGGCCTTCTGATCGGTGGCCATGGTGGCCGAAGGCTTCACGCGGGCGAGCGTAGACGACTCAAGTGACATGACGGGCGGACTCCCGGTCGGAGGTGAAAGGAAACGCGCGGGGTTTAGCTGAAGCCGGGCCTCAGGCATAGGGGCGCCTTGACCGCAGGCCCTCAACAGGCGAGGCAGGCCCATGCGCAGGCTGATGACCTTCCTGACCACAATGGACCGCCAGGCCTGGCGGAGCCTGGCCATATCCTTCGTCCTGTTCGGCGGCGTGGGGATGGTCTTCCTGTTCGGGGCCCAGGTGCTGGGCTTCAATGGCGAGGCGACGGTGGAGCGCTGGCTGGGCTCGGCCACCGGCCCCTGGGCCCTGCCGGCCGCGGTCGGGGCCTTCGCCGGTCTGGCCTTCCTGGGCGTGCCCCAGTTCGTGCTGATCGCCGCGGCTGTTGTGGCCTTCGGCCCCTGGGATGGTTTCGCCTACAGCTGGATCGGCACCATGGTTTCGGCCCTGGTGGGCTTCTATCTCGGCCGGGCGGCGGGGGCGCGGCCCCTCAAGACCCTGTCTGGCGAGAGCATGACCCGGTTCATGGATCTGGTGGGCCGCAATGGCTTCCTGGCCAGTCTGATCGTCCGGCTGGTGCCCTCGGCGCCCTTTATCGTCATCAACATGGCCGCCGGCGTCACCCCCATGCGGGTGGTCGACTTCGCCGCCGGCACCGCCCTCGGCATTGTGCCCAAGATCGCCCTGACCGCCTTTGCCGGAAATTCCATCGTCAGGGCCCTGAAGGGCGGAGGCGTTGAGAGCCTACTCACCCTGGGTCTGGGCCTGGCGGTCTGGATCGGCATAGGCTGGTTCGCCCGCAAATGGCTGCGCGCCCGGGAGGCGGCCGATCCCAAGGAGTCCTGAAATGATGAAGCTCTATTACCACCCCGCCACGATTTCCTTCGCCGTCCAGGTCGCCCTGGAGGACGCCGGTGCGACATCCGAGGCCGAATTCGTCGACTTCCGCACCAACGCCCAGAGGACGCCGGAATTTCTGGCCATCAATCCCAAGAGCCGGGTGCCGGCCATGGTCACCGACCGGGGCGTCCTGACCGAGACCCCGGCCATCATGGAATACATCGCCCGGACCCATCCGGCCGCGAACCTGGCGCCCCTGGATGATCCGTTCGCCATGGCGGAGATCAACGCCTTCAACATCTATCTCTGCAGCACGGTCCACGTGGCCATGGCCCACCGCTATCGCGGCTATCGCTGGGCCGACGACCCCGACGCCATCAAGGCCATGACCGCCAAATCCCCCGAAGTGGTGGCCGACTGCTTCCGGGTGATCGAGGAGGAATACTTCCGGGGGCCCTTCGTGATGGGGCAGGCCTATACGATCTGCGACCCCTATCTCTACGTCCTCTCCGGATGGCTGGACCGCGACGGCATTGACCGCGCGCAGTTTCCCAAGGTGGACGCGCATTTCCACATGATGCGCGAGCGGGAGACCGTGAAGAAGGTGTCGGCGGACTGGGGGCTGTAAGGGAGAAAGTGACCTCGACAATATCCATACCCGCATATTGGATATGGGTTGAAATCAGTCCGGTTCAAGACTTGCCACACCCGTAGCCCGACGCGATGCTCACGGTCATCTCTGGAAAAGTCTGGTGACCAATATGGTGTTTGAAAGCGCCACTCTACGAGGGACGCGGCGGTATCGACTCTACTCCGACTTGGTCGGCGAGACGTTCCAAATTGACGTAGCTCTACCGAATGGATTTGCTTCAGATGGACCTCCCTTGCCGGTGGCCATTGTCACGGACGCAAATACGAAATTCGGCATGGCCGTCGAGACTGCCAGATTTCTCCAAAGTGGCGATGGGGCAAGGCCAGCAATCCTGGTCGGCGTGGGATACTGTCTCGATGGCTTAGTTCGCCCCAGAGACGCCTATGGAGCTCTGCGCACGCGAGACTTTACCCCTCCATTGATCAAGCCTATCTGGACCGAGTGTCAGCGGCACGAAACGGAAGTCCTGTTCCTAAGGACATTTTGCCTGCAGGCGGTGCTGACAAATTTTTGGACTTCCTTGTCCATGAGCTTCGTCCCTTCATTGAAGAGCGCTACAAAGTCGACCCGGCAGACCAGACACTGGTCGGCAGTTCACTTGGCGGCTTGTTCGGCATCTATACCTACTTTCGACACTCAGACGCCTTTACAGGCTACGTCATCAATAGCCCCTCACTTTGGTGGAACAATAGCGAAATCATGGACTTGGCCGAGCGGATTGCGCTGGTTCCGGACACTTCAACAACAATGTTCGTGTCTGTTGGCGGAGCTGAGCCCAACGATGCCCCATCGCTCATGGTGGACAATTTCCATCGGCTAGTTGGATGCCTTGGGAAGATCCAGGGGCTGGAACTCGCGTCTCATATCTTTGATGGAGAAACCCATACCTCTGTTATCCCAGCTGGGCTCAGTCGGGGCCTCCGAACAGTATTTGGACCGCGGCCCTAGGCCCCATCCCGCGATTGGATTTGGCCGAGATCACCGTGCTGCAACCAAAGTGAAGGTTCCCGGCCGCAAGGGGACATTCCAGTCCGGATGTTCTTCAAGTCGCTTGATAGTCAACCCGGCCTCGATGGCGGCAGTGACGATTTCGCCAAGCGTCCAGAAGCGATAGGCGCATTGGGCCACCAAATCATTTCCAGAAGCATAGGGAACGTCTCCCAGCACCAGATCGGACTTGAAGTAGTCGCCATCGCCATTGGGCTGTGAGAAGACTTTGCGTTCCATGGGGTGGAATTCGTTCAAAACCACGACGCCAGTCTCACTGAGCAAGAAGCGGGTAACGCCGAAAAACCGGATCAGGTCGGTGTGATAGTGGAGGATGCCGAGTTCCGTCAGCACAAGGTCGAACTGGCCCCCCAGGTCCAAGCCGACCACCCGCATTACATCGCTGACAATGTATTGAAGGCCGACGCCAGCATGCCTGGCTAGGTCGAGAGCGTAGCGTTGGTTCTCGCTAGCGAAATCGATGACGGTGACATCGGCGCCTTCTAGGGCGAGGGCAACCGCTAATCGACCATGGGAGCCCTGGAGGTTGCAGATCCTCTTGCCCTTTAAGTCGCCCAAATGGTCTCGGAAGCGACGCATCATGCGGCCGGGATCTCCGGCAATCTGCCGAGCGACCACAGATGGTTCGCCGTACATTCGGACCCAGGCCTCATAAGGCGAGGCATTCCAGGCGGTGCGATTGATTTCAGTCAGGTCGGTGGTGCTATTTAAGTCCGGCATTGTGGGCGATCTCCTGCCTGGAGTGTCCATCGTCATTGCCGCACCGGCAAAGCGAATTCCCTGGATACACCAACCTATGCGATTTCTCGCAGCCGCCCAATGGTGCGTTCCAATTCCACACCAAAGGACCCTCAACCCCGGTCACCCCGGCGGAGGCCGGGGTCCAGTTCATAGGGCTCGGGGCTGGTTTGTTGTCCCAGGAGCGACCTCTCCGGGAATGGCGTGACCTGGGAACTGGATACCGGCCTCCGCCGGTATGACAGGTGTGGGGTCGGGTCGCGCAATATTCGCCCCCATCGCGGCCATCAGCGCCCCCTTCACGCAAGACTGTTGCGCGAGACCCCCGGAATCTGTACACACCCTCCCATGCGCACCGCCTCGCACCTCTTGCTCCTTGAGCTTCGGCTTAGCCGCCCCTGGGCGCCTCTTTAGGCTGCGCGACTTCGCGGCCGGGCGTTTCAGGGGATGACCCAAGAGCCCGACCTCACTAAAAGCCCCCGCGAAGCAAGAGATTTCCAAATGACCCAATCTGCAAACGACGCCCAAGGCGTGACCCCTGTCCGCGATCCCAAGGATCGCGTCATCGTCTTCGACACCACCATGCGCGACGGCGAGCAGTCGCCTGGCGCCTCCATGTCCCTGGACGAGAAGCTGGAACTGTCCAAGATCCTCGAGGACATGCGGGTCGACGTGATCGAGGCCGGTTTCCCCATCGCCTCCAACGGCGACTTCGAAGCCGTGCACCGGATCTCCCAGATCGTCACCGAGAGCACGGTCTGTGGCCTGGCCCGGGCCGGCGTCGCCGACATCGAGCGCTGCGCCGAGGCCATCAGGCCCGCCAAGCGCGGCCGCATCCACACCTTCCTGTCCACCAGCCCTTCCCACCGCGACCACATCCTGCGGGCCAGCCAGGAAGAGATCCTGGAAATGATCACCAAGTCGGTGACCCATGCCCGCAATCTCTGCGATGACATTGAATGGTCGGCCCAGGACGCCACGCGCACCGAGCAGGACTTCCTGCGCCGTTGCGTTGAGGCCGCCATCCGCGCCGGCGCCAAGACCATCAACCTGCCTGACACGGTGGGCTATTCCTATCCCAGCGAATACGCCGACATCTTCCGCGATATTCTCGAGCATGTTCCGGGCGCCGACGCCGTCGTGCTGTCGACCCATTGCCACAATGACCTGGGCCTGGCGGTCGCCAACAGCCTGGCGGGCATTCAGGGCGGGGCCCGTCAGATCGAAGTGGCCGTCAACGGCATTGGTGAGCGGGCCGGCAACGCCGCCCTGGAAGAAGTGGTCATGGCCCTGAAGGTCCGTGGCGACCGCCTGCCCTATTTCACCGGCATCGAGCCGGCCCATATCACCCGGGCCAGCCGCTATGTTTCGGCCATCACCGGCTTCCCGGTGCAGTTCAACAAGGCGATCGTCGGCAAGAACGCCTTCGCCCACGAGAGCGGCATCCACCAGGATGGCATGCTGAAGGATCGCGGCACCTACGAGATCATGAGCCCCGAGACCGTGGGGCAGGGCGCTTCCAACCTGGTCATGGGCAAGCATGCTGGCCGGGCGGGCTTCCGCGAGAAGCTGAAGGAGCTGGGCTACGAGCTGGGCCAGAACGCCTTGAACGAAGCCTTCCAGCGCTTCAAGGACCTGGCCGACAAGAAGAAGCACGTCTTCGACGATGACATCATCGCCCTGGTGGACGACGCCCTGGCCTCGGGCGCCGACCGGATCCAGGTCAAGCACCTGAAGGTCATCGCCGGCACCGAAGGCCCGCAGCAGGCCGAGCTGACCGTGACCGTCGACGGCATCGAGAAGTCGGACTCCGCCACCGGCGATGGTCCGGTGGACGCGGTGTTCAACGCCATCCACAAGGTCGTGCCCCACGCCGCCACCCTGCGCCTGTTCCAGGTGCACGCAGTGACCGAGGGCACGGACGCCCAGGCCCAGGTCTCGGTCCGTCTGGAGGAAGAGGGCCGGATCGCCACCGGTCAGGCCGCCGACACCGACACCCTGACCGCCTCGGCCAAGGCCTATGTGAACGCCCTCAACAACCTCTTCGCCCGCAAGGAAAAGACAGCGCCCGACGCCATCGCCAGCGGCTTCTAAAGCCGCGCTCCTAAACAGGAGGGCGTCATGCTCTGGATATTGCTGACCGCGGCGGCCGCGCCCCTCCAGGTGGCGCGGAACGTGTTTCAACGCGGGCTGATCGGCGATGCAGGACCGTGGGGGGCGACCCTTGTGCGGTTCCTGTTTGGCCTGCCGTTTTCCATCCTGATCTTCAGCCTGGTGGCGGCCCTGACGCCACAGGCGGCGCCCCATGTCTCGACCCGGTTCTGGCTGGCCATTTCGGCTGGAGCCCTGGCGCAGATGGGGGCCACCGCCGCCCTGCTGGTGGCCATGCACAGGTCAGGCTTCGCCGTGGCCACCTTCATGCAGCAGGCCTCCCTGCCGTTGGGGGCCATTGTCGGCTGGCTGGCCTTTGGCGACCACATGGACATCCTCCAGTGGCTGGGTCTGGCGGTGACCAGTCTGGGTCTGACCGTCCTGTCCTGGCCGAAGGTGGACGACGCAAAAGGCGCCATGGTCGGGTCAGCCTTCGGCCTCGCCTCCGGCGCCTGCTTCGCCGTGGCCCTGAACGGCTATCGACAGGCAGGCCTGGCCCTGGATCCTGCCCATCCGATCTATGCGGCGACAGCCGGAGTGGTGGTGGCCCAGACCCTGCAGTCGGTCCTGCTGGGTGGCGCTCTGGCGTTCCTGCGGCCCTCGGCCCTGCGCGCTGTGGCCTCGTCCTGGCGGGCCTCCTTGGGCGCTGGCTTCTGCGGGGCCCTGGCCTCGGCCTTCTGGTTCTCGGCCCTGGCCATGGCGCCGGCGGGTCCGGTGCGGGCTGTGGGGGTCATAGAGGCGCCCATCGCCGCCGCCGCCGGTCGCCGCCTGTTCAAGGAAAAGCTGACCCTGCGCCAGACCCTTGGCGGCGCAGCCACCGCATTGGGGGTGGTGATGACCGCCCTGGGCTGAGATAGTCCGATCATCGGAGGAAGTTTGATGGCGACATTCGACCTTGAGGCCCACGCCGCCCGGCTGGCCGCCGACGGCTATACCGTCATCGAAGACTTCCTCTCGCCGGACGCCCTTGCCGCTGCCAGGGCGGGCCTGGAGCGGCATCTGGGCGCCCATACCGGTCGCAACAATTTCGAGGGCTTCAGGACCGAGCGGGTCTACACCCTGGTGGCCCGGGCCAAGGTCTTCGAGGACGTCACCGAAGATCCCCGGATACTGGCCCTCATGGATCGCTGGCTATTGCCCGGCTACCTGCTCACCGCCAGCCAGGGCATCTGCATCCATCCCGGCGAGACCGCCCAGGGCGTCCACATGGATGACAGCTTCTATCGCCTGCCAAGGCCCAGGGGCGCGGCCAGCCTCAGCGTCATTGTCGCCGTTGACGCCTTCACGGCGACCAATGGCGCTTCAGAGATCATTCCCGGCAGCCATGCCTGGGACCAGGCCCAGGTGGACGCGGTGATGGCCAGTGGCGCGGCGAAGCATCTGCAGCCTGTCATCATGCTGGCCGGCGGCGCCATCGTCTTCCAGGGCCACCTCCTGCACCAGGGCGGCGCCAACCGCAGCGACGCCTCGCGGCTGGCCTTCACCAACCAGTACTGCCAGCCCTGGGGCCGGACCCAGGAGAACTTCTTCCTCGGCGTGCCGCAGGACAGGGTCCGGGCCATGTCCCCCCGGCTGCAGCGCCTGCTGGGCTATGACATATGGCCGCCCTTCATGGGCCATGTAACGGCGTCACATCCGCTCAAGGCTCTGGATCCGGACTGGGTGCCGCCGGTGGTGGCCGATGAGCTGAAGGCGGGGACCTAGTGGATAGGTTCACAGGTTAGGGGTCCGGCTGTCGGCTGATGCGCGTGTCGATAACCGGGTCTGATTTCTCGCCCGGGGCCAACGGTGAGATTCGACCCAAAGCCGACGCTCGACAAACTGGACTCATTCTGCTTAGCGGCTCTAGTTTGAGGGTGGATCTTTCGCGGTGGAGGCGAGGATGGAAGACCTGCCGCTGGGGATCGTTTCCAAGACAGTCGATGGGTCCTACGAACTAAGGTTCGAGCGCGACCTTCCGCACGCCCCGCACCAGGTGTGGAAGGTGATCTCCTCCCAAGAAGGACTCGCTCGCTGGCTCTCGGAAGCCGCGATCGAACTTCGTCCGGGAGGGTCTTTTCGACTTTGGGGGCAGTGCAGCGTCGAGGGCCAGGTCGTGGAGGTAAAGCCCCACTGCCTCCTCAGTTGGACATGGCCTCATCCCGACCACCCGCTGTCAGAAGTGAGGATCTCACTGACTGAGCCCAGCGACGGTCGCTCCCACATCACCCTCGTGCAAACTGGGTTGCCACAGCAACATTTGCTGGATGTCGCCACCGGCTGGCACACTCACCTTGACGCGCTGCCCGGGGCAGTGGTCGGAAGGGCCACCCAGTTCGATATTAAGCGCGCGGCAATGCACTACCGAACGTATGCTAAGGCCCTTAGCGATTATGTCCGTTTTCCCCCCATCTCAGAACTTCCCAAGGTCCGCTAGCAGGCAACGTACGCACCCAGCCTTGTAGCCTGGAGCCCACTTCCGGCCAGGCGCGAAACGTCATCTTCCATCCCCTAGAACCCCGAAGTCTGGGCGTCGAAGAAGTCTTCGGGGTCTTCCACTTCCACCAGCTTGCCCTTGCGGATTTCCAGGAAGCGGTTGGCGGCGGTGCGGGTGAAGTAGCGGTCGTGGCTGACGAAGAGGCAGGCCACCTCGGCCTGCTCCAGCTCGGCCTCCAGGTCTTCCTGGCCTTCGATGTCCAGGTGGTTGGTGGGTTCGTCCAGCAGGTAGAGGTTGGGCTTGGCCAGTTTCAGCTGCAGGAAGACCAGCCGGGCCCGCTCCCCATGGCTGAGGTTTCCGATGGGTCCCGTGACGCGGACGGCGGGAAAGCCCGCCTTGGCCAGCAGAGCCATGCCGTCCTTCAGGCTGACCTCCTCGGCCTGGCGCACATAGTCGATCAGGCTGACCTTGAGGGGCAGTTGCGCCATACGCTGGTCGAAATAGACCATGCGGCATTGCGGGTTGAAGCGGATGGCGGCTGACTTGTCATAGTGCAGGGCCTCTGGGTCAAAAGCGTCCCGCAGGGCGTTGAGCAGGGTGGACTTGCCCGAACCATTGATCCCCAGCAGGGCGATCCGGTCGCCGGCGCCCACAGTCAGACGGTCGACTTTGAACAGGGTGCGACCGCCCCCCGGGACCATGACGGAATAGTTCTCGAGCCGCAGAACAGCCTTGGCGCCGATATCGCCATTGTGCAGGTCCAGGGCCCGGGCCTTGGGGACATAGACCTGGGTCTTTTCGGCCTCGATCCTGTCAATGCGCTTTTCCGTCGCCTTGGCGCGCTTGTCGAACTTGTCGTTCTTGATCCCCCAGACCCGGTAGCGGGCGGCCACTTTCTGCAGGCGGTCGATCTCCTTCTCCTCCAGCTTTCGCCGGCCGGCGTCGGCGGCGTCCCTTTGCAGCAGGGCCTGGCGGGCCTCGACAAAGGGAACACTGAAGCTGTGAGCCACATCCCGACGCAGGAACAAGGTGCGGCTGGTGGCCCTCTGCAGGAAGGCCCGGTCATGGCTGACAATCAGCATGGGCAGGCGGGTCTCGGCGTCCAGCCAGGATTCCAGGGTATTGATATTGCCAAGATCCAGATGGTTGGTCGGCTCATCGAGGATCAGCAGGTCGGGTTCGGACAGGCGGGCCGCCGCGGCGATCAGCAACAACCTCTGCCAGCCACCGCTCAGGGACCCGAAGGTCTGTTCGGCTGTCTCGTACGACATGCCGATCTCGTCGAGCATGACGTCGACCTTCCAGGCCTCGGAGCCATCGTCCTGGGGGAGGGCCTTTTCCAGCACCTCGCGGACCGGCAGGTCGCCAAGGCCGTCCGGAATGTCCTGGGGCACATAGCCGATCTTCAGACCCCGGGACTTGATGATCTTGCCGTCGATCAGGGTCAGTTCCCCCAGCAGGCATTTGATCAGGGTGGACTTGCCGGCGCCGTTCTCGCCCACCAGGGCCGTGCGGGCGTCGTCCAGCTGGAAGGTCAGGCCCGCGAATACCTGGGTGGAGCCATAGGAAAACTCTGCATTTTCAACACCCAATACGGCCTTGCTGGACATTTCATTCTCTGATCGTCGTGGGGGTCTGGGGCCGGGGCGATCACCCTGACCGAGGCGAAAAGACCGGTCCTGAATTCAATTGACGGAACCGCCGGGCGCGTCAAATCTCGGTTTGTCTTTATTTCCCGGCATAAGACGATCTGGGCTCAAGAATAGGCCTTGAAATCAACCCATTGCCGGGGCACACGGGCGCCAATCTTGCACGCGGGGATTGGAGTCCATGCGAGTCTTGCGGTCGTGGCCCGAAATGGCGCCGACCCGGGATGAACCAGGGCTTCCGTTTCCGTTTTCGATCCCCCAAGGGCAATCATGATTTCGTCCCTCTTCGGCGCCATCTCGAACGACATCGCCATCGACCTCGGCACGGCTAACACCCTGATTTACATGAAGGGTAAGGGCATTGTGCTCAATGAGCCCTCCGTGGTCGCCCTGCGCAATGTCGGCGGTCGGAAGATCGTCCACGCCGTGGGCGTCGACGCCAAGCAGATGCTGGGCCGGACCCCGGGTCACATGGAAGCCATCCGCCCCCTCCGGGACGGCGTGATCGCCGACTTCGAAGTGGCCGAAGAGATGATCAAGTACTTCATCCGCAAGGTTCACAACCGCAAGGGCTTCGTGAACCCCAAGATCGTGGTCTGCGTGCCCTTCGGCGCCACCGCCGTGGAACGTCGCGCCATCAATGACAGCTGCCTGAACGCCGGCGGCCGTCGTGTGGGCCTGATCGATGAGCCCATGGCTGCCGCCATTGGCGCCGGCCTGCCCATCCATGAGCCCACCGGCTCCATGGTCGTCGACATCGGCGGCGGCACCACCGAGGTGGCCGTGCTGTCCCTGTCGGGCATTGTCTATTCCCGCTCGGTCCGGGTCGGCGGCGACAAGATGGACGAAGCCATCATTTCGTACATGCGCCGTAACCATAACCTGCTGATCGGCGAAACCACTGCTGAACGGATCAAGAAGGAAATCGGCACGGCCCGGGCTCCGGCCGAGGGCGATGGCCTTTCCATCGAGGTGAAGGGACGCGATCTGATGCAGGGAGTTCCCAGGGAAGTGCGGGTGTCTGAGCGTCAGGCCGCCGACGCCCTGGCCGAGCCCGTGGGTCAGATCATCGAGGCGGTGAAGATCGCCCTCGAAGCCACGCCTCCGGAGCTGGCTTCCGACATCGCCGACAAGGGCATCATGCTCACCGGCGGCGGCGCCCTGCTGCGCGGCCTGGACGCCGAGATCCGCGACCATACCGGCCTGCCGGTGACCGTGGCCGATGATCCCCTGTCCTGCGTCGCCCTGGGTTGCGGCAAGGTGCTCGAGCATCCCAAGTGGATGAAGGGCGTCATGGAAAACACCTTCGCCTGATCATTGGCGGTGACATTACGAGGTCTCGTTGGCGCTTCGCGATAACCCCTTCAGCGAACTGAGGTTGCCGTTGCTGCTCAGTGCTGCGGCGGCCCTTGTCATCGCGCTGGTGGTTGGCGTGACCATGCTGCTTTCGGATCGCCGGGAAACCCTGCAGACCCAGGCCTATGGTGTGACGCGCAGGATGGGCGATCGTGTCGTCGCGCCGGTTTCCAGCTGGATTTCGGCGCCCTCACGGTGGGGTCAGGCGGGCTCCGGGGCGATCAGCCAGTACTTCTTCGCCGTCTCAGAAAACCGCCGCCTGAGAGCTGAACTCAAGGCGGCCCAGTCCTGGCGGACAAATGCGATTGCGCTGCAGGACACCAATGACCGCTATCGCGCCCTGCTGGGACTCAAGGTCAATCCGCCCATCGACATGGTGTCCGGTCTCGCGGTCGCTGACTCCCGGGGGCCCTTCGCCAATTCCCGCCTGATCAATGTCGGGTCCGAGGCCAGGGTCGAGGTCGGCAATCCGGTCATGAACGAGAATGGCCTGGTGGGGCGTGTCGTGGGCGTCGCTGAAGGGGTCAGCCGGGTCCTGTTGTTGACAGACGTCGCCTCGCGGACCCCCGTTCTGGTGGATCGGACCAATTCCAGGGCCATACTGATCGGCGATGGCGGCCCGAACCCGCGACTGGACTATCTTCGCGGCCAGGACCCGGTGAAGGAAAACGATCCCATTCTGACCTCTGGCGATGGCGGGGTCCTGCCTCGGGGCATTCCGATCGGTCGGGCGGTGAAGGGTCTGGATGGTCGCTGGAGGGTGGTCCTGGCGGCGGATTCAGGGTCCATCGACTATGTCCGCGTCCTGCTGTTCAAGGATTTCCGGCAACTGGCCAATACCCCACGGCTCGATGAACCGCCTCCACCGCCGCCGCCGACAACTCCGGCTGTTGCAGCTGCGCCTGTCGCCAGCCCGCCCACAGCGGCGCCTGCTTCGCCAACGACCACCTCCAGCCCGTCGCTCCCTGCGGCCCTGAAGCCCGCGGCGGTCGTCAGGCCAACCACGCCAAAGCCTGCCGCCCCCAAGCCCCCCACGGTCAAACCCGCCGTAAATCCGCGGCCCGCTGCGGTCGCGGCGACGGCTGCTCCTGCGGCGGATGAAGGGGACATACCCCATTGAGTATGACCCTGGCGCAGCCCCTGACACCGCTTCGCTGGATTGTCATTCCGGCCCTCCAGGTGGTCGTCGCCACCTGGCTTTTCACCATGCCCCTGCAGTTGTTTGGCCTGCGGCCTCCGGAACCGGTCTTCGCCATGGTGCTGGCCTTTGCCTGGGCGGTGATCCGGCCCTCTGTCCTGGCGCCTTTCTGCCTGCTGCTTCTGGGCATTGGCATGGACCTTCTGTGGGGCTCACCCCTGGGCCTGTGGTCTGTCGCCATGCTGATCCCCTATGGCGCGGTCCTGTCGGTCAGAAACATGCTGATGGGCCAGCAGTTCCCGGTCCTCTGGCTGGGCTTCGCCGTGGCCTGCGGCATGGCTGAACTGACCGGTGTTCTCGTGACCCAGATCCTCGCCCATGCGACTCCGCAGATCCTTGGCGTCTTCTATCAGTGGGGGGTGACGGTTGCGCTCTATCCCCTGGCGCACAGACTGATCGAGCGCTTTGACGACGCTGACGTCCGGTTCCGGTAGGGCGACATGAGCGAGCCGTCGATCTTCTTTTCCGAAGTAAACCAGCGCCAGGGCGTGTTCCACCGACGCGCCTTCCTGTTCGGCGGCCTGGCGGGCGCGGGTATAGCCGCTCTCGGTGGTCGCCTAGCCTATCTGCAGTTGCTCGAGTCCTCGCGATACGAAAAGCTGTCTGTCTCGAACCAGTTCAACTTCCGCCTTACCCCACCGCCGCGGGGCGTGATTGTCGACCGCAACGGGGTGGTCCTGGCGACGAACCGACCCAATTTCCGGCTGATGATGTCGCGGGACGACAGTGACAAGCCCTACGAGACCATCAAGGCCCTGGCCCAGTTTGTGCCGCTCGACGAGGCCCGCCAGAAGCGGCTGACCCGCGATCTCAAGCAGTCGCCGAGGGGCACGCCGATCCCGGTGATGGAAGACCTGACCTGGGAGCAGTTCTCGGCGATAAACATCCGTGCGCCGCAGCTGCCCGGCGTCACAGCCGATATGGGCGAGGTTCGGGTCTATCCCCATGGCGGCGCCTTTGCGCACGTGATTGGCTATGTGGCCAAGGTGAACCAGAACGATCTGCAGCCGACCGGACCGAATTCCGAGCCGATCATGCTGCATCCGGGCTTCCGGATAGGCCGTCAGGGGGTTGAAAAGGCGTTTGACCTGGACCTGCGCGGCAAGCCGGGCGCCCAGAAGGTCGAGGTTGATGCGAGGGGCAGGGAAGTCCGACAGGCCCCCGGCGGCGACATCCCCGCCACACCGGGCCGGGAGATCAAGCTGACCCTGGACTCCGACATCCAGACCCGGGCCATGGAGGTGTTTGGCGAGGAAAGCGGTGCTGCGGTGATGATGGATTGTCGCTCGGGCGACATCCTGTGCCTGTATTCAGGGCCGAGTTTCGACGCAAACAAGTTTGTCAAAGGCCTTACCGGGCCCGAATACCGCGCCCTGTCGCAGTATGACCGCAAGCCCCTGTTCAACAAGGCTTTGACAGCGACCTATCCTCCCGGCTCGACCTTCAAGACCATGGTGGCCCTTGCCGCCCTGTCGGCCGGTGTCGATCCGGAAGAGACCCATGTGTGCAATGGCGCCTGGCTCTTTGGAGGCCGGGTTTTCCAC
Source organism: Alphaproteobacteria bacterium PA2 (assembly GCA_002256425.1). NCBI lineage: Bacteria > Pseudomonadati > Pseudomonadota > Alphaproteobacteria > Alphaproteobacteria bacterium PA2. The sequence goes on from NKIZ01000001.1 coordinate 1,296,353, forward strand.
TGCGACAAGCACCACGGCGTGGTCAATATGCGCACCGCCATCGTGACCTCCTGCGATGTCTATTTCTACAAGGTTTCCCTGCGCCTCGGGCCGGACAAAATTGCCAAGGTGGCCAGGAGTTTCGGGCTCGGAGAGATCTTCGACCTGGGCATACCGGGACAGAAGGCCGGCCTTGTGCCCGATCTGGCCTACAAGCGTCGAACCTTCAAAAAGGATCCGGTCTGGCATCCCGGCGAGACGCCCAGCATGGGCATTGGCCAGGGCTATACAAACCTCAACGCCCTGCAGCTCTGCGTCATGGTCGCCCGGCTGGCCAATGCGGACAAGGCTCTGCATCCCCGTCTGATCGAGTCCATAGGCGGGGTGGAGCAGCCCTCCGGCGCCCTGGCTGACGAACTGCCGTTCGCCAAGGACCATATCCACTTCGTGCGGGACGCCATGGCGTCGGTGACGGAAACGGGCACCGCGGCGGCGACCGCGCAGCTGGGCCTTGGGTCGATCAAGATGGCGGGAAAGACCGGCACCGCCCAGGCCCACACCTATCGACCGGGGGAACGCACCTCCCGAACCCTCGCCTGGGAGCGTCGGGACCACGCCTGGTTCGTCGCCTTCGCCCCCTATGATGATCCCAGATACGCCATCAGCGTCCTTGTGGAGCACGGAGGTTTTGGCGCAGCGGCGGCGGCGCCCCGGGCGCGGGAAATCATGCGGGTCGCCTTGCTCAAGGACCCGGAGCTGCGCAGCCGTATCGAGCAGCCCACCCCAATGCCAGTCATACCTGATCAACCTGCCGAGGGCGCTGCACCCCAGGAGCCGACGCCGCTTGAGGCGGGGGCTGCGCCGCCACCAACGTCCCGTCCAGCAGGCACACCATGACCGTCAGCGCCCTGACACGCCCCGGCGAACGGGACCGTCTTTCCGTCAAGTTCGCCGAGATCGACTGGCTCTTCTGCCTCGTCCTTTGCCTGATCGCCGGCACAGGCGCCTTGATGATGTTCTCGATCGCAGGGTCAAGCTGGCAGCCCTGGGCGGCAAATCATCTGACAAAATTCGGGCTCTTCTTCGTTCTGATGATCTGCCTGGCCCTGGTTGATCTTCGGGTCTGGTTTGCGGCGGCCTATCCAATCTACATCGTCGGCCTTGTCCTTCTGATCGCCGTCGATCTGTTTGGCGAGGTCCGTCTGGGCGCCCGCCGCTGGCTTGAACTGGGCCCGCTTGGCAGCTTTCAGCCCTCTGAGATCATGAAGCTGGGACTTGTTCTGGCCCTGGGCCGTTTTTATCACAGCATTTCAGCCCAGAGGGCGCGGATGTCCTGGTGGCTGCTGATACCAGCGGTGATGATCGCCGCTCCGGTGCTTCTGGTGGCCCATCAGCCCGACCTTGGCACGGCGGTTCTCCTGACCCTGACCGGGCTCTCTGTTGTGATCCTGGCCGGCCTGGCCTGGCGGATCATCCTGGCGGGTGTCCTCTCCGTTGCTGCAGCCATACCTCCCATGGTGATGTTCGTTCTGCACGACTATCAGCGGGACCGGATCTTCACCTTCCTGTCCCCGGAAAAGGACCCCTCGGGCTCGGGCTATCATATCCTTCAGTCCAAGATCGCCTTGGGATCGGGCGGGCTGCTGGGCAAGGGCTATGGGCTGGGGTCACAGAGTCAGCTCAACTTCCTGCCTGAGAAACAGACCGACTTCATCTTCGCCACCCTGGCGGAAGAGTTCGGCTTTGTGGGCTGCATGTCGGTGCTTCTGTTCTATGCGGCCATCATCTTCATGGCCCTTCAGACCGCCTCCCGCACCCATTCGCACTTTGGTCGCCTGGCGGCCTCGGGGGTGACGGCGACCTTTGCATTTTACGTCCTGATCAATGGGGCGATGGTCATGGGGCTGGCGCCGGTGGTCGGCGTGCCCATGCCCATGCTGTCCTATGGCGGTACGGTCATGCTCACCGTGATGATCGGCTTTGGCCTGGTCCAGTCGACCAGGGTGCACCGGTACACTGAAGTCACCAGCGGCAAGGGCGCTCTCCTCTAGGGCGGTCGGACGCGCGGCAAGGGAAGGCCTGGCATGCGGGAATTCAGAACCCTCGACCTCGGCGGGATCAGGCTCAGGGCGGCGATTGAGGGGCAGGGGCCTCTGGTCATCATGGTCCACGGCTTTCCGGAGAGCTGGTACTCCTGGCGCCATCAGATGACCCCCGTCGCCGAGGCCGGATTCACCGCCTGCGCCATCGATGTCCGCGGTTATGGGGGATCAGACAAGCCCTTGCCGGTGGAAGCCTATGCCATGGAGCACATGGTCGCCGACCTTGCCGGCGTCGCAGAGCTTCTGCAGCCCGAAGCCCCGGCCATCCTGCTGGGCCATGACTGGGGTGCGCCCATGGTGTGGAACGCCGCCCTGACCCGGCCAGAACGGTTTTCCGCGGTCGGCGCCTTGTCGGTTCCTTATCTCGGCGTGGCCAGCCGACCGTTTTCCGAGATATTCAACGCCCTGTTCACGGCCAAGAACCGGTTCTTCTACCAGGCCTATTTCCAGGCTGAAGGCATAGCCGAGGCAGAGGCGGAGGCGGATGTCCCCGGCTTCCTGCGCAAGTTCGTCTATGCGATTTCCGGAGATGCCCCCGAGGGGACCTGGCCCAACAACAAGACGGCCTCGGATCCGCTTCTGCTGGGCCTGACCGATCCGGATCCCTTCCCCGCCTGGATGACCGAAGCCGACCTGGACTATTATGAGAGCCAGTTCCGGGAGTCAGGCCTGCGCGGACCCATCAACCGGTATCGCAATCACGAGGCTGACCACGCCTGGCTGACCCCTTTCAAGGACACCCAGATCCTGCAGCCGGCCTTCTTCGTGTCCGGCACGAAGGACATGGCCTTCAACATGCTGGGCGGCGCCGACCCCATCGCCATCATGCGCACCAAGGTTCCCAACCTGCAGGTCGCTGACGTCCTCGAAGGTTGCGGCCACTGGACCCAGCAGGAGCGGCCTGACGAAGTGAATGCCCGACTGATCCCCTGGCTGAAGGGGCTATAGCCCTAAAGACGCCGCGCTCAGGCAGGATCGATGGTCAGCCGCTCGAACTGCCCCTGGTTCGTCGTTTCAAGCATCAGCTCCCGCGCCTCCAGGTCGGCGGATCTAAGAGCAGGCTCAGTCTCACTGCCAAGCACTCCAACGGACATGTCGAAGATGGTTCTGATAAGGCCCGCATTGACCCTGTTGACCAGTGGGGCCCCGGTCACTGCGGGGCTGGCCTGGATTTCCAGCAGCCAGGGATGGCCGTCCTCATCGACCAGCACGTCCATGCCGAAGACCTTGGGCGGAAAGGCGCGTCGCGGGCCGGCATCGGACCATCGTTGGAAAAAGCCGTCTTGTCTGAGGATCTTCAGAAAGCCGCATGCCAGATCGCTGATTTCCCTGAACACCGCCTGGCTGTCCCCGCCATCCTGATCCATCCTTCGGAAGAACCCCGCCAGACTCCAGATCATGCCCTCATCGTCCCTGTCGGGATCCTGGGAGATTTTCAGATCAGGATGGCTCGCATGCAGGGCGGTGTTGGTCACATGCATGCTGATGTCGCCCAGCCGCTCGGGCCGGGGGTCGTAGGGTTCCGGGGCAAACCTTACAATGCCGTCGCGGTAGATGTAGGCGCGCAGGGGGTCGGCGCTTGTGATCAGCACATAGATCCGGAGATGGCCCTTGCGACCGTCAATCAGATAGGGCCGGTCGACATAGCGCTGGACGACGGTGTCCGTCCGGTTTGCAGCTGAGGCCAGATCGGCTGTCACTGAAATGCCCTGTCCCCCGGATCCGTTATTCGGTTTCACGATGAACAGGGCGCCGTCGGTTCCGGCCGCGGCCCGGGCCTCCAGAGCTTTCCGCTCCCCGGGAAGTATGAAGGTCTCAGGGAAGCGCAAGGCGCCGGGCAGGGCGGACAGACCTCGCCGCATCAGGTCGGCCAGCCGTCCCTTGTCAGCGAGCATCAGCCACTCGTGGAAGGTATGGGACTGCGCCCTTTCCGCCAGCCATGAGGAGGTCCGCACAGGGGCGGCGGCATAGGCGTCCAGAAGAACCCTGGCCGGTCGATCAGCTTCCTGCGGACGCCCCGCATCGCGTAGGGCGAGCATCAATCCCCGATTTGAAGCCAGGCGTTCCGTGCTCTCTGCGGAAGCCTGGGCGAGGACTCGTCCATAGATTTCGATCGCCCGCTCCAGGTTCCCAAGCCTGTGCTCGACATTGGCCAGATGATTGGCGGCGTTCACGCTCGATGTGGCGGCAAAGGCCTGCTGGTAGGCTGTTCTGGCCGCAAGATTGTCGCCGTTGGCCAGGGTCGCGAACGCCAGATTGTTGAGACCGGTCCGATGGTCGGGGGCCAGTGAAAGCAGCCGCCTGTAGGCTCTTATGGCGTCGGGATATTCCAGGGTCCGAAGGTAGGAGACGGCCAGAAGCTCCCATGCCTCCATCGAGTCCGGCAGGGCCGACGTGAGGTCCAGCAGCAGGCTTCGCGCGGTCTCGCGATCGGTCTCGATCAGGCCAATCAGTTCCTCCCGGAGCGGCATCAGATCCTTCTGTCCTAGAGCCGCAGGGCTTCGTCAGTCGCCCGGACCAGGCCGTCGACTATGCCGGGCTCGGTTGAGGCGTGGCCTGCGTCCCAGATCACCGACATCCGCGCCTTTGGCCAGGCGGCCGAAAGTTTGTAGGCGCTGTCCATGGGGGTCACCACATCGAACCGGCCCTGGACGATCCAGCCGGGAATGTCCTTGATCTTGTGGGCGTTCTTCAGGATCCAGCCGTCCTCGTTCATGAAGCCCCTGTTGACGAAGAAGTGGCACTCGATCCGCGCAAAGGCGATGGCGAAGTCCACGTCATTGAACTTGCTGGGCCGGGCTTCAGGTCCGCGGATGGAGATGGTGTCGCCCTCCCACTGGCTCCAGGCCTGGGCTGCAATAGCCTGGACCTTGCGGTCAGGATCGATCAGTCGCCTGTGATAGGCCAGCATGAGGTTGTCGCGCTCATCCTGCGGAATGGGCTCGAGATATTTCGCCCAGGCGTCCGGGAACAGCATGGAGGCGCCGTCCTGGTAGAACCAGGAGACCTCGCGTTCGGTCAGCAGGAATATGCCCCGCAGGACCAGGGCCTCGACCCGGTCAGGGTGCATGATGGCGTAGGCCAGGGCCAGGGTGGAACCCCAGGAGCCGCCAAACACGGTCCACTTCTCAATACCCAGGTGCTCCCGCAGGCGTTCGATGTCGGCGATCAGCGACCAGGTGGTGTTGTCTTCCAGGCTGGCATTGGGCTCGGAGCGTCCGCAACCCCTCTGGTCGAACAGCACCATCCGCCATTTGTCGGGGTCGAAGAACCGACGCATGGTCGAGTTGATGGCGCCGCCCGGGCCGCCATGCAGGATCACACAGGGCTTGCCCCCCGGCGCGCCGCACTGCTCGTAGAAGATCCGGTGCGGGCCGTCTGTTGAGAGGAAACCCTCATTGAAGGGTTCGTTCTCGCGGAACAGGCCCCGACGACCGGCGGTCGCGGAAAAGGACGAAGGGGAAGAGCCTTGATGCATCCGCCCATTAGGGGCGGCGGCGGCCCGAGTTCAACCCCGCTCGGCTATTTCGGAAACTTGCGCGTCATCCAGTCAATGACCAGCCGGTTCACCTCTTCAGGCTTTTCCTGCTGGGTCCAGTGACCGCTTTCCAGCACCAGGGCCTTCTCCAGATCGGGAACATAGGCCTCCATGCCGTCGGCCATGGCCGGGGACAGGACCACGTCCTTCTCGGCCATGATCATCAGGCAGGGCATGCCCTCGACCTTGGTGGGCAGGTCGGCGGACCGCTCCCAGTTGCGGGTGAAGTTCCGGTACCAGTTGATGCCGCCGGTGAAGCCTGTGGCCTCGAAGCTTTCCACAAAGGCCGCCAGTTCCTCAGCGTTCAGCAGCTGATGGCTGGTGTCGGATTTGTCCCAGGCGGCCAGGGCGTCGCCGAAGGCGAAGCTGCCCTGGGTGGATGTCGGCGCATCGCCGCCGGTGTCGAGGGCGCCCGTCGTTTTGGGGGCGTCAGCTGCAGCAGCCTCGACGGCTGCGGGGCGGCGCATGAAGAAGCGCATGGTCTTGTCCACATCGGCGCCCAGGGCGGCGTCGGCAATGCCGGGCTTCTGGAACCAGACAATGTACATGTCCTCGCCAAAAGCCATGCGCATGCCGGCGATGGGGTCAAACTGACCCCTCGGCAGGAAGGGCGTATTGACCCCGATGATCCCGGCGCACCGGCTGTGGTGGCGAAGGGGCATCTGCCAGACCACCAGTCCGCCCCAGTCATGGCCGCAGAACACCGCCTTTTCGACGCCCAGATGGTCCAGCAGGCCGACCAGATCGCCGGTCAGGTGGTCCAGGTCATAGTCCGTCACCTTCTCCGGGCAGGAGGTCAGGCCATAGCCCCGCTGGTCAGGCGCAATGGCCCAGATCCCGGCCGCCTCGCAGGCCGTCAGCTGATGGCGCCAGGAAAAGGCCAGCTCGGGAAAGCCGTGGCAGAAGATGACCGGCGTTCCGGTGCGGGGACCCACCTCGTAATAGGCCATGTCGATCCCGTTGACCTTGGCGTACTGGACCGGCGGCATCTGGCTGGCGAGGGCGGACATGGGCGATCTCCTTTTGTGCAATTCATAGTCATTGGGTTCCGCCTGCGGAAGGCAAGCCTTTGCAGATTCGGCAAACCGACTAAAAGACCCCGATGAGCCAGTCCCCCGCCGCTTCGCCTGAAAAGGTCCCCTGGGGACTGGTTATCCTGCTGGGGTCGATGACCGCCTTCGGGCCCATGGCCATCGACATGTACCTGCCCAGTCTTCCGACCATCGGCGCGTCCCTGAACGCCACGGCGGGCCAGACCCAGGCGACCATGGGCGCCTTTCTGGCGGGCATGGCCATTGGCCAGTTCTTCTATGGCCCGGCCTCCGACCGGATCGGCCGCAAGGCGCCGGTCCTGCTGGGGGCAGGGGTTTTCGCCCTGGCTTCGGTGATCTGCGCCAACGCCACCTCGATCGAAATGCTGCTGGGCGCCCGTTTCCTTCAGGCCCTGGGCGCCTGTTCGGGCGCTGTGGTGGCGCGGGCCATTGTCCGGGACCTGTACAACCACACAGAGACGGCCCGCATGCTGTCCCTGCTGACCCTGGTCATGGGTCTGGCGCCGATCCTGGCCCCCCTGCTGGGCGGTTTCCTGATGACCATCGGCGGATGGCAGGCCAACTTCTGGGCGCAGATGGTTTTTGGCCTGGCGGTGGGCGCCGCCACGCTCTTCCAGCTCAAGGAGTCGCGGTCGGAAGCGACAGCCGTCCAGGCGCGGTCGGAAAATCCCCTTCAGGCCTATGGCGCCCTGATCCGGCAGCGCCGGTTGGTCGGCTATACCCTGGCCGGCGCGCTGAACGGCGCGGCCCTGTTCACCTATGTCTCGTCCTCGCCGGAACTGCTGATCAAGACCTATGGGATCAGCCCGCAGATGTTCGGCTGGGTCTTTGGTCTGAACGCCGTAGGGATTATCGGCGGCGGGCAGGTCAACCGCTATGTCCTGCGGACCTACACCCCCGATCAGGTTTTGAGGGCGGCCAGCCTTTGCGCGGCTGTAGTGGCCTTCGTCCTGGTCCTGGCGGCGACGACCGGGATCGGCGGGGCATGGACGGTAATGCCGCTCTTGTTCCTGCTGCTCTCCAGCTTCGGCTTCATGCAGGGCAACACCATGGCCGGCGCCCTCAATGTCGACCCTCTGCGCGCCGGATCCATCTCGGCCCTCATGGGCGGAGTGTCCTTCGCCAGCGGAGCCCTGGCCTCGACGGCGGTGGGGATCTTCCACGACGGAACAGCCCGGCCCATGGCCATGACGATTCTGATCGCTGTCCTGGGTTCGGCCCTGACCCTTCGGATGCTGGCCCTGCCGCGTCGTTAGGTCTCCTTCGCCCCCTCCAGGTGGGCCTCAGCCACAGCTGATCGCACCGGATGGTCGATGTCCCTGGCCGCCCAGGCCAGAACCAGCCAGCCAGCCAGGAACATCAGGCCGCCGATCGGCGTGATCATCCCCAGCCACCGGGGCGCGCCAAAGGCCATTGCATAGAGCGAGCCGGAAAACAGCAGGGTGCCGGGCAGGAAGAGGGCCGGGGCGAACCGTGCCCGACGACCGCCCATCTGCATGAAGGCCGCAGCCGCGAAGGTGGCCATGGTATGCATGAACTCGTACTGGGCGCCGGTCTTCAGCCACTCTTTCGCCGCCGGGTCCTTTACCCCGTGAGTGGCGAAGGCGCCGACAGCGACGGCGAGAAAGCCGCTCAGGGCGGCAATCATCATCCATTGTCGGCGCGGCATCAGCCCCAGACCTGCGGCTTGCGACCCGCCCAGGGGACTTCCTTTTCCAGCTGGGCGGCCAGGCGGAAGAGGGTCGCCTCATCGGCATAGCGCGAGGTGAACATCATGCCGATCGGCAGGCCCCTTGAGTCCGTTTCCAGCGGCAGGGAGATGGAGGGCTGGCCCGAGAAGTTGAAGGGCGGGGTATAGGGGAAGACCTGACCCTGGCGGCGATTGACCTCCTTGGGTTCGTGATCCACGGGGCTCAGATAGCCGATCTCGGGAACCGGGGTTCCCAGCACCGGGCTGAGATAGACATCCCAGTCATTGAAGAAGGCCAGGGTTACCCGGTTCAGCCGCCGCAGGTCCTGCCAGCCCTTGAAGGCCATTTCGCCGGTCACCTTGCGACCGCCCTTGAGGGAGGCCCAGGTCAGGGGCTCAAGTTCATCGGGCTCGGGCTCGCGGCCCACCTGCTCGATCAGCTTGCCCATGCCGGCGGCGAAGTTGGCGCCCGACACCGGGCCCCGCGCCGCATAGAGGGCCCGGTAGTCGATGCCCAGACCCTTTTCCACGACCTCATGGCCCAGTTGCTTCAGGACATCGGCGGTCCGCTCCAGGGCGGCCTGGACTTCCGGATCAATGGGCCGGCCTGAGGCGGTCTCGGACGACCAGGCGATGCGGAGCTTGCCCGGCGAACGGGTGATCTCCTCCATGTAGGGCGCGGCCTTGGGCGGGAAGGGATAGGGCGAGGACGGGTCCTCCACGCCCGTGGCGTCCAGCATGGCGGCGCTGTCGCGGACCGTCCGGCTGACCACGTGGTCCACCACAAAGCCCATGGCGTAGTCGAAGTCGTCGGGCAGGTTGAGATTGCGGTCCTTGTTGACCTTCAGCCCCACCAGGCCGCAGCAGGCGGCGGGAATGCGGATGGAGCCAAGGCCGTCAGAGGCATGGGCCATGGGCACAATGCCCGCCGCCACGGCCGAGGCCGACCCGCCGGAGGATCCGCCAGAAATGTGGTTCGGGTTCCAGGGATTGCGGCAGGGCCCCAGATGAGCGCTCTCGGTCGTGCCCGTAATGCCGTATTCCGGGGTATTGGTCTTGCCCAGCGGGATGACCCCCGACCGGCGATAGGCCGCCGTCAGGCCGCCGTCCTCGGTGTCGACGATGTGGCGGGCGAAACGGCTGCCCGAGCTGCGCGGCCAGCCGGCCACCGGCATGCCCAGGTCCTTGATCAGGAAGGGCACGCCCTTGAAGGGGCCGTCGGGCAGTGGGCCTTTGGCGCGGTCCCGGGCCTCATCAAAGGCCGTGTGGACTACGGCGTTCAGGGTCGGGTTATGGCGCTCGATCCGTTCGACGGCGCAGTCCACCAGTTCGAGGGGGGTGGTCTCGCCCTTGGCCACCAGGGCCGCCAGGGCCACGCCGTCGTGGTCGCTGTAATCGGATCGGCTCATGATCTTGTCTTTCGGTAAGGGTCAGCGAAGGCCGGTGGCGGCCAGGAAGGCCATCTTCTCGATAGGCGCCAGGGTCGGAGCCTGCCGCTTGAGTTCGGCGAATGAGTCTTCGGCCGCGTTCAGGGCCTGATCGATGTCGGTCTCGGTCATGGCCGCGCAGAGGAACATGTTGTGCCAGGGGTGCACATAGACCCCCCTGGCCAGCATGGCGCTGGACCAGCAGAAGCCCTTGCGCAGGTCCACATCATCTTCGAACAGGAAGAGGGGCATCTGGACAGGGCCGGAAACCTTGAAGCCGAAGCCGGCGGCGGCCGCCCTTTCCGTCAGACCATTGGCCAGACGCTCGCCCAGGCCCTGGAGCCGCTCCAGATAGTTGGAGTTCTGCACCAGCTTCAGGGTCTCAAGAGCCGCCGCCATGGGGGCGGCCTGATACCAGAAGGATCCGGTGACATAGATCGAGGCGGCGGCCTTGCGCACCTTTTCCGAGCCCATCAGCATGGAGATCGGGTGGCCGTTGGCGATGCACTTGCCCCAGGTGGACAGGTCCGGCTGGATCCCGATCCGGGCCCAGCTGCAGTCCCGGGCCAGGCGCAGACCCGCCCGCACATCATCGACAATCAGCAGGGCGCCGGTCTGGTCGCAGAGTTCCCGCGCCCGGGTCGCATAGGCCAGGTCGGGCTCAGCCTGGTCGATGAAGGCGTCATGTTTGAAGGGGGCGGCGAAGATGGCGGCCAGGTCATCGCCGGCTTCGGCCACGGCGGCTTCCAGACTGGCCACATCGTTATAGTCGCAGAGGATCTGGTGGGCCCGGTCCGAGGGCAGGGCGCCGGTCGGGCGCGGCGTGCACCAGGGCGCGGCGCCGTGATAGGCGCCCTTGGCCCGGATGATGGTCTTGCGTTTGGTGTGGGCCCGGGCGGCGATCAGGGCCATGGAGGTGGCGTCCGTCCCGTTCTTGCAGAAGATCGCCCAGGCGGCGTGGTCCACCTGCGCCACCCATCCTTCGGCCAGGGCCACCATCAGCTCGGTCGGGCCAGTCAGGGTGTCCCCCAGGCTCAGCTGCTTCGCAAAGGCGGCGTCAATGTCGGGATGGCCATAGCCGAACAGGTTCGGACCATAGGCGCACATGAAGTCCAGATAGCGATTGCCGTCGACGTCCCACAGGTGGGCGCCCTTGGCCCGGGAGAAGAACTGCGGATAGTCGTCCGGCAGCATGGCCGTGGACTGGTGGCCGAACATGCCGCCGGGGATGACGGCCGCGGCGCGGTCGCGCAGGGCGCGGTCATGGCTGTTGTGAAGGGTCATGGTCAGGCGCTCGCAACACAGAGGGTTGCAGACCTTACGCCGCTTACGGCGCTCGGCAACAGGGACGCAGCGTCAATCCCGACTCACCTTAGGTCGGAAAGGCATGTGGGGCCCCATTCTTCTCGGCTTGTTCTACGCCGCCATCTATGTGGGCAATGGCGCCTCGACGCCCTATGCGCCGGTCTGGTTCCAGCACCGGGGGCTGACCGGCGCCCAGATCGGCCTGATCCTGTCGGCGCCCATGCTGGCCCGGATGTTCACTGCACCCCTGCTGGGTCTCTGGGCCGACAGCTTCAAACTCAGACGCACGCCCCTGATGCTCATGGGTCTGGCCACGGCGGGCTGCTATGCCCTGATGGCGCCGCCTATGGGCTTCTGGGGCTGGTTCGCCATCTGGTTTGCGGCCAGCTCGCTCTTCGCCGCCCTGCCGCCCCTGACCGATGTCATCATCCTCAACCGCGCCCGCCTGGACGGCTTCAACTATGGCTGGCCAAGGGGCATTGGCTCGGCCGCCTTCATCATGGCCAATATCGCCATGGGGGCCATTCTGGTCAGTCACTCTCCCGAACTGGTCCTGGTCTGGATGGTGGCCGCCGCCCTGCTGGCGGCGGCAGGCGCCCGCTTCCTCCTGCCCGCCGATCCGGTCGCCGCCGAGGGTGGGCACGCCAACGCCGCGGACCGACGGGCCGGATTGATGGAGCTGATCCGGGACCCGGACTTCATGCTGGTGGTGGTGTCGGCCGGCCTCATCCAGTCGGCCCACGCCTTCTACTACGGCTTCGCCAGCCTGTCCTGGAAGGCCCAGGGTGTGCCCGAGAACCTCACCGGCTGGCTCTGGGCCGCCGGGGTCGTCGTCGAGGTGGTCTTCCTCTGGTTCATGGAGCCCTGGCGGCGGAAGATGGGTCCGCGCAACCTGCTGGTCCTGGGTGGTGTTGCGGGCCTGGTCCGCTGGACCGTGCTCGCCTTTTCGCCGCCCCTCTGGATGGTCTTCCCCATCCAGGCCCTGCACACCCTGACCTATGCCGCCACCTTCGTCGCCAGCCTGCAGCTGGTGGAACGCCTGTCCAAACCCGCCAACGCCTCCAGCGCCCAGCTGATCAACTCAGCCCTGCAGGGCGGCATGCTCATGGGCCTGGCGACCATGGGGTCGGGCGTCCTGTTCGATCACTTTGCGGCCAAGGGATATCTGGCCATGACCGTGATGACGGCGGTGGGACTTGCGGGGGCGGTGCGGCTCTATGGGGTCAAGCGGCTGGATGGGTGAGGTTACGTAAGTGTTCTGGATTGAAGCCGAAGGGCCTGGCCGCCTCAGCATTGCAGCACGCCCGCGGGCAGGCGATTGGCTGGAGGATGAAGTCTCCTTCTGGCGGCAGGGCGGAGTCGACATTGTCGTCAGCCTGCTTGAGGCGCACGAGATTTTCGATTTGGATCTCCGTCGAGAGGCGGAAGTTTGTGAGGCGGCGGGAATGACCTTCCTGTCCCTGCCAATTCCTGATCGGGGCGTCCCGGAGTCGCTTGCAAGAACGCGCGAGCTCATCCTCGCCTGTCAGACGCAGCTTTTGGAGGGCAAGGGGGTCTTGGTGCACTGCCGCGCCGGAATTGGTCGTTCGTCGATGATCGCGGCCTGCATCCTTAAGTCCAAGGGATTAGCGGCCGAAGCTGCCTTTGCACTGATTTCGGTGGCTCGTGGCCTTACAGTTCCAGATACCCCGGGACAGGCGCAATGGGCGGATGATTTCACCCTTGGCTAGGATGATCTGGCCCCTGCTTGACGTCCCTGGGGTCGACACCCGGCTGCTCGGACCAGCCGATGCTGAGGCGCTGGATGGCCTGCACTTCGCATGCGCCGAATTCGTCGAACTGATAGAGGGCCGACCGCCCGCATCAGGCGATGGTCAACGTCTGTTGTCTGACAGGCCCGAAGGGTGTTCTCCGGAGGACAAACTCGTTTTTGGCCTCTTCCACTCGGGGCGTCTGGTGGGGGCGATTGATCTCCTCCGCAACTATCCTGAGCCGCGGCGCTGGTATCTGGGATTGCTGATGCTTGCCCCTGATGTGCGGGATCGCGGCCTTGGAACCCGAACTGTCACGGTGCTTGGAGACTGGATTCATCAGCAGAATGCCCAATCCATCCGGCTCATTGTTCAGGATGACAACCCTCTGGCGCAGCAGTTTTGGCTCCGCCAGGGCTTTGCGATTGTCGGATCAACGGTCCACCACAGCGCAGCGAAGGAGAGCTGCGTCTTTCAATTGGAGTGCAACCTCGCCACCTTGTGAGCTAGGGTTTTCCGGGGGTTTCAAGCCATGGCCAGGATCGTTTGTGAGTGGGGTTTGGCAGGGATCGAAGCCTGGGCTTCGCAGGCCAGCGCCTTTGTCATTGTTGATGTTCTGTCCTTCTCCACGGCCGTAAGCATCGCCGTGGACCGAGGGGCCTCAATCATCCCGTTTCCTTTCGATGACTCAGAGGCAGCAGCTGAGGAGGCAGACCGGCGCGGCGCCCAGCTGGCGACGCCCAAGAGGGCCATGGGCGGCCAGTTCAGCCTCTCGCCCGCCAGTCTGCGAAGTTTGGAGCCCGGCAGTCTGCTCGTTCTACCCTCGCCGAATGGATCCCGCCTTTCCCTTGCGACTGGCTGCGTTCCAACTGCGACCGCCTGCCTGAGAAATTTCGAGATTGTCGCGGCTTGGGCCAAGATCGTCGCTGGTGATGGAGTGATAGCGGTCATTGCGGCCGGCGAACGCTGGCCAGACAATAGTCTTCGCCCCGCCATTGAGGATTGGCTCGGGGCTGGTTCCGTCATCTCCGCCCTGGCAGGCGAAGAAAACTCCGAGGCCACAAGCGCAAGGCGACTTTTTGAAATTTCACGCAATGACCTGCCCAGACTGATCTCTCAATGTGTTTCCGGGAGAGAGCTCTTCGACCGGGGCTTTGGACAGGATGTCGAGATTGCGCTGGAGATCGGAGCTGGCAATAGCGCCGCCATCCTCGAGAATGGAGCCTATGGTGCCTGGTCCCAATGCGACGGTCGTGTGTGACTTCTACTGTCGTCTACTTTAGGTCTCCATTAAGCCAACGAGATAGTCGGAAGGTCTGCGCTATGCATTTGGTCGGCGTCGTTGAAGCCAAGAACCGCCTGACGGCCCTGCTGAATGAGGTCGAAGGCGGCGGCGAGGTGATCATCACACGTCGTGGCAAGCCCATTGCCCGCTTGGCGCCCCTTGAGTCCGGTTTCAAGCGGGCCAAGGCCCGAGCTGCCGCTGACGGGCTTAGGGCCGCAAGCCAGAGACTTTCCCTGAGCGGCCTCACGATCCGGGACCTAGTCAGTAAAGGCCGCAGGTGACCTTCATCGTTGATGACTCGGCGGCTCGGGCCTGGCGCCGCCCGGGCCGCTGGCGTGGCCCTGCTGCATTGTGGCTAGCCCCAAAACACCAACCCCTGACCCGACGACAGCCTTGCCTCGCCCCGCTGAACCGCGACAATGGGGAAAACAGGGAGATCGCTCATGCGTGCGCTGGAAGTCAAAGAGCCTTGGGGCGTTGATCAACTGAATGTCGTCGAGCGCGATGCGCCGACCCCGGGACATGGTCAGGTCCTGGTGCGGATGAAGGCCATTTCCCTGAACTATCGTGACCTGTTGATGGTGGGTGGCGCCTATGGCCGCGGTCCGGCTCAAGGCGGGGCGGTTACACCCTTCTCCGACGCCTGCGGGGTGGTCGAGGCCGTAGGCCCGGGGGTGACCCGGGTGGCGGTGGGCGACCGGGTTTCGACCCTCTTCTTCCAGAACTGGGTGTCCGGGAAGCCTGACCTGGCCAAGCTGACAAGCGCCCTGGGTTTCCCCGTTCCCGGCGCCGGGGCCGAACTGCAGGTCTTCAGCCAGGAGGGGGTGTCCAGGGTTCCCGACTTCCTGACCGACGAGCAGGTGGCGACATTGCCGTGCGCGGCGCTCACCGCCTGGCGCGGTCTGTTCGTAGACGCCAGCCTCGAGCCTGGCGACACGGTCGTGCTGCAAGGCACAGGCGGGGTCTCGATCTTTGGCCTTCAGTTCGCCAAGGCGGCGGGCCTCAGGACCATCATCACCTCATCGTCCGATGAGAAGCTGGAGCGGGCCAGGGCCCTGGGCGCCGATCACACCATCAACTATCGCGAGACGCCGGACTGGTCAGGACCCGTTCGGGCAGCGACCAACGGCGTTGGGGCGGACTTCGTCATGGAAGTCGGTGGGGCCGGCACCATCCAGCAGACCCTTCGCGCCATCAAGATCGGCGGCCACATAGCCATCATCGGCGTGGTGGCCGCCGGGGGCGAGGGGATCAATCCAGCGGTCCTGATCGGCAACAGCGCGAAAATGCAGGGCCTGTCAGTGGGGTCGCGGGACATGTTCGAGGCCATGTGCCGCTCGATCGAGCTGAGCAGGATCACACCCGTGGTGGACAAGGTCTTCCCCTGGACCGAGGCCCGGGCGGCGTTTGAGTCCATGCGCGGCGGCGAGCACTTCGGAAAGATCGTCCTGACCTTCTAGTTGGTCACATCCGGAGAGGCCGCTCCCCGGATGCCTGGCCAGCGCACAGCCTTACGAACTGGACCCCGGCCTCCGCCGGGGTGACCGGTGGAGGGGGCTGGTCCGCGGAAGAACTCCAACTCCCGGTCATACCGGCGGAGGCCGGTATCCAGTTCGTAGGTCACGGTGTGTCCGGAGAGGCCGCTCCCCGGATGCATGACCAGCACAAAGCCCCATGAACTGGACCCCGGCCTCCGCCGGGGTGACCAGCGCAGCGGGGGCCTTGCCGCTTCTGATCAGACCATGTTCTCATGGGGTCATGGTGCGACTGATCCTGACCTATGGCGCGGTGCTTGGCGGGCTGGCCCTGGCGCTGGGCGGGCTGCAGGTTGCGAGCATTCTTCGCCCGGACCTCAACATCCTGATCGCGGCCCTGGTCGGTGCGGTCTTTCTGGCGCTTGGACTTGTTATTGGCCTGTCGCTTCACCGCAGGCGACTGCCCGAACCTGGCTCCGGCCCCCTCAGCCCCCGGGAACTTGAGGTCCTGACCCTTGTGGGGGAGGGGCGGCCCAACAAGGTCATTGCCCGCGCCCTGGCGATTTCGCCCAATACCGTAAAGACCCATCTGGCCCGCATATTCGAGAAGGTCGGCGCCCGGAACAGAACCCAGGCCCTGGTCCGGGCGCGGGAGCTGGGAATTCTGCCGTGAATTCAGCGGGTCACCCATTTGGGCGACTATCCTGACCCAAACCCTGAAGCTAGGTTTTCGGCATCTTGAAACCGCGCAGGTCCTTCCATGCTTCGTTTGATCCTCATCTATGGCCTGATCTCCGGCCTTGTCATCGAGGCAGCCACCCTCATCGGCATTGTGGCCGGAGCCGAGAATGGCGTCTCTGTCTGGCTGGGTTATCTGGTCATGCTGGCGGGTCTGACCCTGGTCTTCGCAGGGGTGAAGCGTTACCGCGACGATCTGCCTGAAGGTCGCATCAGTTTCCTGAAGGCCCTGGGCGTCGGCCTGGGCATAGCCGGTGTGGCCAACGTCATCTATGTCCTCGGGTGGGAGATCTACCTCGCCGCCACGGGGTACAGATTCATCGACGAGTATGCGGCGTCCCTGCTGGCCAGCCATGCGCAGGATGCACCCGCCGCCCTGGCCAAGGTCCAGGCCCAGGTCGATGATATGCGTAAGCTCTACGCAAACCCGGTCTCCCGCATGGGGGTGACCTTCATCGAAATGGCGCCGGTAGGGGTCGGGGTTTCCATCCTGTCCGCCGCCCTGTTGCGCTTCCCGAAGGTCTGGCCCCGCAAACAGTCAGTCTGATTTCGAGACCGACCACGGCCATGTCCGAAAACCGCGAGACTTCGGCGCGGGGAGGGGCGATGGTGGCGGCATGGAACTGGATGATGACGCCTGCTACCGCGCCTTTTCGATGCGCGACGCCCGATTTGACGGACGGATCTTCGGGGCCGTGCGTACGACGGGAATCTATTGTCGGCCAGTCTGTCCGGCCCGGACCCCCAAGCGCGAGAACATAGCCTTCTATCCCTCGGCGGCGGCGGCCCAGGAGGCGGGCTTCCGGCCCTGCCTGCGCTGTCGTCCGGAGACCTCGCCCGATCTGGGCGCGTGGAACGGAACGTCCAACACGGTCTCCCGGGCCATGTCCCTGATCGAGCAGGGCGCCCTCGACGACGGCGATGTCGAAGCCCTGGCCAGCCGACTGGGTGTGGGCGAAAGGCAGCTTCGGCGGCTGTTCCGCCAGCACCTGGGCGCCTCGCCGGTGGCTGTGGCCCAGACCCGCCGGGTTCTGCTCGCCAAGCAGCTGATCCACCAGACCCGACTGCCCATGGCCGAGGTCGCCCTGGCCTCGGGGTTTGGCAGCGTCCGGCGGTTCAACGAGACCTTCCAGCACCTCTACCGCAAGCCTCCGGGCGCCCTGAGGCGCACGGAGGGCGCCGAGGTTTCAGCGGCGGCCGGAGCCGGCGCGACCCTCAGACTGCCCTACCGGCCCCCCTATGACTGGGACAACATGCTGGCCTTCCTGACCTTCCGGGCCATTCCCCATGTGGAGCGGGTGGTGGACGGCGCCTATGTCCGGACCCTCTGCGTCAATGGCGAGACCGGTGTGGTCCGGGTCGCCAAGGGGCCCGGGGACGACCTTGCCGTCACCCTCTGGTTCGCCAGGGTCCAGGTCTGGCCCGCTGTCATCGCCAGGATCCGCCGGGTGTTTGATCTGGCCGCTGATCCCGACCTGATCGGCAGGCACTTATCGGAGGACCCCGAACTGGCGCCCATGGTGGCCCGCCGTCCGGGCCTGAGGGCGCCCGGCGCCTGGGACGGGTTCGAGCTTGCGGTCCGCGCCGTACTGGGCCAGCAGATCACCGTGGTCGGCGCCCGGAACATCGCCGGACGGCTGGCGGAGTCCTATGGAGAGGCCGTGGACCTTGAAGCGGCGCAGGCCTTTGGCCTGACCCGGCTGTTCCCCACGGCCGCAGCCCTCGCGGCCCTCGATCCGGAGGCCCTGCCCATGCCCAGGGCGCGGGGCAGGGGACTGATCGCCATGGCGGGTCTGGCGGCCGGCGATCCCGACCTGTTCGGGCCTAGGCGCAGCCTTGACGAAGCCGTCGAGCGCCTGGTCGCCCTTCCGGGTATCGGTCCCTGGACCGCCCAGTACATCGCCATGCGCGCCCTGCGCGAGCCTGACGCCTTCCCCCATGCTGACCTCGGCCTCATGCGGGCCTTTGAGGATGGTCAGGGTCGAAGGCCCAGCCCCAACGAACTCCTTGTCCGGGCCGAGCACTGGCGTCCCTGGCGGGCCTACGCCGCCTCTCACCTCTGGGCGCATGACGCCGCAAAAGATCAGAAGACTGGAACCGCCAATGCTGCCTGAAGCCTCCCGCCCCGCCAGCCTGCGCCTAGATCGCCGACAGACCCCAGTGGGTGAAGCCCTGATCGTCACCGATGAGACCGGAGCCCTGCGCGCATTCGATTTCGCCGACTATGAGCCCCGCATGCTCAGGCTTATGGCCCGGCATTATCCGGGTCAGGCGATTGTGGCAGGCGTCGCGCCGAAAGCGGTCTCCGTCGCCGTCGACGCCTATTTCGACGGCGACCTCGACGCCCTGTCCGGGCTTGACTGGAAGACCAATGGCACGGAGTTCCAGCGGCGGGTCTGGGCAGGGCTCTGCACCATTCCTGCTGGCGTCACCCTCAGCTATCAGGGCCTGGCCCTCCAGGTGGGATCGCCCAAAGCCATGCGGGCGGTAGGCCTGGCCAATGGTTCGAATCCGGTGGCCGTCGTGGTGCCTTGCCACAGGGTGATCGGGGCTTCAGGCCGCCTGACCGGCTATGGCGGCGGGCTCGAGCGGAAGGCCTGGCTGCTGCGACATGAAGGCGCGGCCTTTACCGCCTGAGCCGCTCCTGCCGCAGTCCCGGCGACCAAGGTCTGCACAATCACCTGCTTTCCCCAGGATTTCACCGAGGAGTGCTTTTCCACAGGGCAATTCCTCGCTAAGCCTTTCCCCCAGAACGCGAAGATCGCAGAGCGCAATGGGATAGGTCGGCCCGCGAATGAAGATCAAGAAGGGGTATTCTCCTGTCGACTTCAACGCCCTGGCTGATGCTGCGGGTGAAGAGGGTCTGCGGGTTGAGACGCCGGCCGTCGACCGTGACGGGGACCTGGTGCTTGGTCCTGAGTCCGTCACCGAGGACCTGATCCTCCCAGACAAGCGCCCATCGGCGCCGCGCAAGCCCTTGACCTTTACCCGGGAAGCCGAGCCCGTCGCCGAGGCGTCGCCCAAGGCCCGTCCTGCGCCGCCGGTACGCGCGGCGGCTGAAACCTTCGAATCCTTCGGTCGCCGGCCTGCGCCGCCCAAGCCTGCCGAGCCTGAAGGCATTCCCTCGGGTTGGCCGATCTATGCGGTCGCCATTTTCGTATCGATCATCTGGGCCCTGGCCCCCATCGCCTTCGCCTATGGCTATCGCCAGGCCAAGGCGCCCTTCGACTTTGATCCCTTTGTCATGACCGTGCTGATCGGCATGGCCATGGGCCCGGCCGCCTTTGTCTGGTTCGCCGCCTATTCGATTCAGCAGGGCCGCAAGCTGAGCGTCGAGACCCAGAGGGCCAAGGCCTTTACCGACCAGATGATCGGCCCCAGCCTGGCCGCCGGAATTGACGCCGGACAGATTGTCACTGGCCTGCGCGAGGAAATCGCCGCCGCCGCCGCCGCCGCGGAAATGGCCCAGAAGTCCATCCTGGCCATGCGCCAGACCGTGGAGCAGGAAGCGACAGCCCTGGCGCAGTCCACAGACGACGCCGTGCTGGTGGCTGGAAACCTGGCCCAGTCCCTTGGGCAGCAGCGCAGTGAAATGGCCAGCCTGGCGCAAGCCCTGGACGGCCAGGTTCGCCAGATCGCCGAGACCCTGGCCCAGAACGCCGCCACCCTTGCCAGGGTGTCAGAGGAAGCCGACGCCCAGATGAAGGCGGCGGAAAGCCTGCTGGCGACGCGGACCGCCGAGCTTTCCACCGCCATGGTTGAGTCCGCCCAGACGGCCCGGGCGGCCGGAGAGGACCTGACCCGCCACATTGCGCGGATCGAGACGGCGGGCCTTGGCCTGACCGACCAGATCGAGTCCGCCCAGAAGGGCCTGACAGAGCAGAGGGCTGGCCTGGTCAGCGTCACCCACGCCCTGCGGGTCGATCAGGAGGCCTTCGCCGCCCAGGCCGAGAGCCATGCGGCCCAGCTGTCCAACTATCTCGACAAGGCTCGCATCTCCGCCACCGACATGGGCGACCGGGTCCTCCAGGGCGGCGAAAGCCTGAAGGAAATCGTCGAAGAGGCCGCCGAACAGTTCCGCGCCATGACCGAGGCTGCGCGCAAGGAGCGCGAGGCCTTCGCCCGGGCCAACCAGGACGCCCTGCAGGCCGTGACAGACGCTGCCCTGCTGGAACGCAAGCGGCTTGAGGATCAGGCCCGGGAGGCCGTCGATTCCCTGGCCCAGCTGGGCAACCAGTCGCGGATCCAGGCTGAACGCCAGATAGACTCCCTGCGCGACCAGGTGGATCGGCTTTCGGAATCCGCCTTTGTCGCCGGGCAGAAGGCCAACCAGGTCTTTGAAAGCCGACTGGCTGAAGCTCACGACCTCATTGACCGCTCCGCCCAGCTGGTCGAGCAGGCCGGCGCCGCAACGGCCCGCAAACTGGATGAAGGCGCCGAGCGCGCCAGGGAAACCCTGGAAGACCTGTCGGAAATGCTGGCCCAGATCGAGGGGCGCGCCGCCCGTCTGCCTGCCGCCGCCCGCGGTCAGGCCGAACAGGTCCGTCAGGCGGTCTCGGAGAGCATGGACGACCTGATCGCCCAGGCCCGCCGCACAGCCGAGGAAACCCAGGCCATTGACGCCGCCTTCCAGGACCGGGTGCGGCGAAACTACAGCATGCTGAGCGATGCGGTCCGGCTCATGGGATCGGTGGCGGGCGTGGCCAGCACAGCGCCTGTCCTGGGCTCTGAGCCCCTGCTGGAAGCGCCTGCGCCGACTCCGCCGCCCCGGCCCCGTCGCACACCGCCTCCGCCCCCGCCGGTCGAGATGGAGGACGACGCCCCGTCGCCTGAGCCGACGCCGCCCAAGCGCACGCGCCTGAAGCTGACCCCCACTGCGACCGAGGCGGAGTTCGACACCGCCTTTACGGCCGCCGGTGGCCGGACGACGGCGGCGCCAGCCAAGCCAAAGGCCACCCCCAGGACCTCCAAGCCCAGCCGGGATGAGTGGACCTGGAAGGATCTGCTGACCTCCATCGACAAGCCCAAGGCCGAGCCAGAGCCCCGTCAGGCTGACCATCCCCTCGGCCGCGAGCTTGAGGCCCTGGGCATTGACGCCAAGGCCCTGTTGCCGGTCCGGACAATCCAGGATGTGGCTGAGGCCCTGGCCGATCAGGATGCGGAAGCCGCCCACGACATCGTCAAGCGCGCAGCCCCGGCCGGCATCCGCCGCCTGGCCCGTCGCATGCTGCATGATCCCGACCTGCGCGGTCAGGCCCTGGACTTCCTGTCCGAGTCCCAGGACGCTCTGATGGAAATCCTGCAGAAGCGCGGCCCGGTCTCTTCGACCGTCGCCTACCTCAACACCGAAGCCGGGCGGCTCTATCTGCTGTTCGAAGCTGCCGCCGGGGACCTGGCCTAGGCCTTGTCCAGCTGGGCGTAACCCAGCTGCTCGTTCAGACGGTCCAGCACTTCAATGGCGGCGTCGGGCACCGGCGTGCCCGGGGTGAAGACAGCAGCGACTCCCATGTCCTTCAGGGGCGCGATGTCTTCCGGTGGGATGACGCCGCCGACCACGACGACAATGTCGGCCCGGCCCAGCTTTGCCAGCTCGTCACGCAATTCCGGCACCAGGGTCAGGTGACCGGCGGCCAGGGAACTGGCGCCGACCACGTGGACCCCCTGTTCGACCGCCAGGGCGGCGGCCTCAGCCGGGGTCTGGAAAAGGTCGCCGATGTCGACGTCAAAGCCCAGGTCCACAAACCCCGAGGCGATGACCTTCTGGCCCCGATCATGGCCGTCCTGGCCCATCTTGGCCACGAGTATGCGCGGCTTGCGGCCGTCGGCCTGGGCGAAGGCGGCGGTCATGGCCCGGGCCTTCTGACCGGCGGGCGTCTCGCCGGCCTCGCGCAGATAGACCCCCTGAACGGCGTCTGCCTTGGCCTTGTGCCGGCCAAAGACCTTTTCCAGGGCCAGGGAGATTTCGCCCACCGTGGCCTTGGCCCGGGCGGCGTTGACGGACAGTTCCAGCAGGTTGGCGTTTCCGGCGGCGCCGGCGGTCAGGGCGTCCAGGGCCGCCTGGACAGCGGCGGGATCGCGCTCGGCCTTCAGGCGGGCCAGCTTTTCCAGCTGACGCTCGCGCACGGCGCTGTTGTCGACCTTGAGCACGGGAATGATTTCGGCGGTGTCAGGCTTGTAGCGGTTGACCCCGACCACCGACTGACGGCCGCTGTCGATCCGGGCCTGGGTGCGGGCGGAGGCTTCCTCGATCCGCCGCTTGGGCAGGCCGTCTTCGATGGCCTTGGCCATGCCGCCCAGGGCTTCCACCTCGGCAATGTGCTGGCGGGCGCGGGCGGCCAGATCGGCGGTCAGGCGTTCCACATAGTAGGATCCGCCCCAGGGATCGACCACCCGGGTCTGGCCGCTTTCCAGCTGCAGGAAGAGCTGGGTGTTGCGGGCGATGCGGGCCGAGAAATCCGTGGGCAGGGCCAGGGCTTCGTCCAGGGAGTTGGTGTGCAGGCTCTGGGTCTGACCGCCCACGGCGGCCATGGCCTCGATCAGGGTGCGGGGCACATTGTTGTAGACGTCGCTGGCGGCCAGGCTCCAGCCGCTGGTCTGGGTGTGGGCGCGCAGGGCCAGGGACCGGCTGTCCTTGGGCGAAAACTCCTTGGCCATCATCTCGGCCCACAGCAGGCGACCGGCCCTCTGCTTGGCGATCTCCATGAAGGCGTTCATGCCGGCGTTCCAGAAGAAGGACAGGCGCGGCGCGAACTGGTCGACGGTCATGCCGGCAGCGACGCCGGCCCGCACATAGTCGATGCCGTCGGCCAGGGTATAGGCCAGCTCGAGGTCCAGCGTCGCCCCGGCTTCCTGGATGTGATAGCCGGAAATCGAGATGGAATTGAACTTCGGCATTTCGCGCGAAGTATATGAAAAGATGTCAGAAATGATCCGCATCGAAGGTAGTGGCGGATAGATGTAGGTGTTCCGGACCAGGAACTCCTTCAGGATGTCGTTCTGGATGGTCCCCGACAGCTGGGCGTGGCTGACACCCTGTTCCTCGGCGGCCACGATATAGAGGGCCAGGATCGGCAGGACGGCGCCGTTCATGGTCATGGACACGCTCATCTTGTCGAGCGGAATGCCGTCAAACAGGGTGCGCATGTCGAGGATGGAGTCGATAGCGACACCCGCCATGCCAACATCACCCTTCACCCGGGGATGGTCGCTGTCATAGCCCCGGTGGGTCGCCAGGTCGAAGGCGATGGACAGGCCCATCTGACCGGCGGCCAGGTTGCGGCGGTAGAAGGCGTTGGAGTCTTCGGCCGTGGAGAAGCCCGCATACTGGCGGATGGTCCACGGGTTGGTCAGGTACATGGTGGGGTAGGGACCCCGGGTGAAAGGCGCCAGGCCCGGATAGCCGGTGTCGCTCAGTCCCTGGACATCCTCGGGCCCATAGGCGGTCTGGACACTGATGCCTTCCGGCGTTTCCCAGGCTGCGCCAGGTGTGGCGGCAGGGGTCGCTGGCGCGGCGTCGAAATCGAGTTCGGCGAAGTTCGGGAAGGTGCTCATTTCACGCCCTCATAGGCTTGGGAAAGGCGGATCGGCGCAAGGGGCGGGCAATGGCTGTCAGGTCCGGGCAGGCGGGCGGACGGCACCTCGACAGCCTTGATGACCGGGTTATCGACCTCGACCGGGTCCTGGCCCATGGGCGGGAAGGCGGTGACGCCGACAATCTTCGGCTGGTCCGGGCGGGCGGCCATGGTCGCGGCCACATCCTGCGCGACCAGGCCCCTGGCGAGGGCTTCGATCAGGCCCCCGGCGGCTTCAATGGTCTGGAAGCGGGCCCAGGCGGCCCGGGCGATCTCGTCGGTCAGGGTTTCGACATAGCCCGACCCGGCGGCGGGGTCGGTGACCCGGCCCAGATGGGCTTCTTCCATGAGCACCAGCTGGGCGTTGCGGCTCTGGCGGCGGGCGAAGGCGGTGGGGCGGCCCAGGGCGTCGGTGAAACAGCCCAGCTGGACGGCGTCTGCCCCCCCGAGGGCCGCGCCCACGCCGGCGGCGGTCAGGCGAAGCATGTTGGTCCAGGGATCCTGGGCGGTCAGCATGCGATGTGAGGATCGGGCCTCGATACGCGCGATGACGGTCACCCCGCAGGCGGCGGTGAGCCGGTCCCAGATCAGCCGGGCGGCGCGCAGCTTGGCCAGGGTGGCGAAATAGTCAGCGTCGGCGCTGAGCCCCAGGACAATCCCGCCCCAGGCCTGATCCATGGAAAGACCTGCCCGGACAAGGGCCCTGGCATAGGTCACGGCAGAGGCGGCTGCGAAGGCCAGTTCGGCGGCTTCCCCACCGCCGGCTTCGTGGACAACCCGGCCTGAGGCCAGAAACAGGCCGGCCCTGGGGTGGATGTCGGCCAGCCGGCGGGCGACGGTCGCGGCCGATTCCAGATGGGCTTCCAGCGGTCCGGGACTGACGCCGGCTTTGGCCATGGCGCTTAAGGGGTCCATATGGAAGTTGAGTTTGGCCTGGGGCGAACCCTTGGCTGCAGCAGCCAGCCAGTCGGCGGCCTGCGGACCCAGGAAGCCGGCGTCGAGGCCAACCGGAGCGAACTCCAGCACCACGTCCTTCAGGGCGGTCGCCAGGTTTGCTGCAGACCCGATAGCCACGCCCTTTGCGCCGGACGGGTCTATGGCGATGACAGCCGAGGCGGCGCCGCCTTCCAGGTCCTTCAGCAGGTCGCGATTGGCCAGGGCCGGATCGGGCTGACTGACTCCGACCCTCAGATCCCAGGGTCGATCAGCATTGACCGGGCGCCCGGCGAACCTGGCGTGGGGGCCCTCAGCCGCATCATAGAGGGGCGCTATGGGCAGGCCCTCCGCCGTCGTGCGGGTCAGGCTTTCAACGGGTTCGCCCTTGAGGGTCTTTTCAACCAGGGCCCGCCAGTCCTGATAGGTGGCGGCGGTGTCGCTTGCTTGGGTCATGGGAGCGCAATTGGGCCGCGGGATGGGCGCCCGTCAAGATCACGTGGGGGCAGGCAGGCCTTGTCAGCGGGCGCGGTTCCCGTCATTGGGGCAAGGGAGACGTCTTTGCGGTCTGGAGCCCCCGACGCCCCCATGGATGAAATTCGCGTCGCCTTCGCCGGACACAGCCGTCCTGAGGATCTGGGCGACATCTCCGGCATTGATGCGGGTCTGACCCAGGCCTTTGATCTTGTGAAGGGTCTGGCGTCCCAGGGCGTCCTCCTGACCGGCCTGGCGGCAGGTGCAGACCAGCGGGCGGCCAAGCTCTGGACCCAGTCTGGCCTAGGCCGCATCCACGCCATACTGCCCCATCTGGATGAGGCCCTGGAGCCACAGACCGTGGATCTTGCAGCTGCGACCACCTGGCTGGACGGGGCGCGGATCGAGGCCGAAGGGCGTAATCCCCACCTCTCCCAGACTCGATGGCTGATGGAGGACGCCGATCTGCTGATCGCCGTCTGGACCGGTGAAGCCGGGCGGGGCGCGGGCGGCACGGCGGACGCGGTGCTGGTGGCCCTGCGCCGGGGCATTCCCGTGGTCTGGGTCAAGCCCGGCAAGAGCGCCGCCCTCAGCCTGATCCTGCCTGACGCCCTGGATGATGATTTCGGCTTTCTGGAATTTCTGGAGCAGTTGAAGCGTAACCGGGCGCCCCTGGTCCGGCCCGCCACACTGGAGACGCTTCGCGCCGCAATCGGTGAGCCTCCAGCCGGGCCAGCTGTCCTCGAGACGCCAAGTCGCGCATGGCCGGACAACCTGCTGGACGCCACCCTCTGGCGGACCTTCGAGATCTACAGCCGCATTATGGGCGGCGCCAGGATCAAGGGCGAACCACCGCGCCCCGCGCCTGAATCCCTCGCGGCGCAGGACGGGTTCCAGGCCCTGTCCGAAGCCTACGAGGCCGCTGACGCCCGGGCTGGGCGCCTCGCCGCAGTGCACCGCAGTCAGCAGGTCTTCCAGGCCGGAATGATGATCCTGGCTGCGGCGGTTGGCGCCAGCCCGGCCGTCTGGCCGCACATCAAGATCTATGCGGTCTATACCGAACTGGGCCTGGCCCTGCTGACCTTCGCGGTCTGGTTCACGGCGGTGCGCTCCGAGCGCAGCCGCCGCTGGGGCGAGGCCCGCCGCCTTGCCGAGCAACTCCGGCTGGAGCGCGCCGCCTGGGCCCTGGGGATCAGCACCCGGGACGAACGGCCTTCCCGGGAGGATGGCGGCGCCGTCCACACCGCCTGGGCCTGGCGACGGCAGGCGGGTTCGCCGGTTGGCAGGTTCGACGCCGAAAGGGTCAAGGCCTGGGGGGGCTGGGCCATGGATCAGCTGGTGGACGGCCAGATCCTCTATCATCGGGGACACGGCCATCTGAACCACCGGCTTTCCCACGCCTCGCACCTGCTGGAAAACCTGGTCTTCTGGCTGTTTGTCCTGCTGCTGGGCGGCTTCGCCGTCGCCTACAGTGTCGACCATGCAGGTCTCCCCCACTGGCTGGGCGGGGTGGTCATGCTGACCGGCGCCGTGGCGCCGGCCTTCGGCGCGGCGAGCCTCGCCCTGGAGGCCGCCCTGGCCTTCTCAGAGCAGAGCCGCCGCAGCGACCGACTGGTGCAGGACCTCAGTGCAATCGCCCGCCGCTTTTCACCCGACTCAGATCTCGAACGCCTGCAGCAGGCCGCCCGGGCGGCGATCCGCCTGCAGGTGAGCCAGGAAGACCGCTGGAGCGAAGACGCTGCGCACCGGCATCAGGTGCGGGCGGGCTAGGCGAGGCCCTTTACCCTGGCCCATCCCGAAATCGCCGTCGTCACGGCGTCCGGCGCATCATGCAGGACCCAGTGGCTGATCCCCGGCAGGCGGGCCAGGGTGAAGTCTTCCACAAAGGCCTCGTTACCCTCGGCCAATGACGCATCCAGGGCGAAGTCGGCGTCTCCCCAGACCAGCAGGGTGGGGGTTTTCAGCTTCTCCGACGGGAGCCGCGGGTTCGACAGAGTCACTGCATTGGCCCGGTAATAGTTGACCATGGCCGTGGCGGCCCCGGGCTTGAGGATGTTCCGGCGATAGGTCTCCAGGGCGGCCGGGCTGAAATTGGCCGACTGGCCGGCCAGAATGTCGGTCAGGCCATGGCCCTTGCGGGCCTTCAGCTGGGCCTCGGGCAGCCAGGGCAGCTGGAAGAAGGCCACGTACCAGGACTTGAGCTTCTGCCGCCAGCCGTCCTTCAGGACCGCATCAAACACGTTGGGGTGGGGGGCGTTGAGAATGATCAGCCCGTCAAGGGGAACCCGGCCGCTGAGGGCGACCTGCCAGGCGACCACCCCGCCCCAGTCATGGCCGACCAGTATGCGTCGTTTTGCGCCCAGGGCGTCGAACAGGGCGGCCACATCGTCGATCAGGTGCTGGGCCTCATAGGCGCTGCGATCGGCGGGTCGGTCGGTGTCGCCATAGCCGCGCATGTCAGGCGCCACAGCCCTCCAGCCCAGTCCAGCAAGGGCGGGCAGATGGTCGGCCCAGGCGATCCGCGCCTCGGGAAAGCCGTGCAGGCACAGGGCCACCGTGTCGCCGTCCCCGGCCTCGTCCAGGGCGAAGGAGAGGCCGTTTGCGGTAATGCGGCGGCTGGAGATCATTTGTGAGCCAGCTCCACCAGGGCCGCGACCACCGGCTCGCCGACGCTGAAATGACCCAGGGGCCGGAAGAGCCGCAGCTCGGCCTGGGGGATCAGGCTGGCCGTATGGTGGGCGGCGACGACGGGAACGATGGTGTCGCTCTCGCCGTGGACAATGATGACCGGGCATCTGACCTTGCCGACATCAAAGCTGACCCAGCCCACGCCGTCCGCGAGCCGGTCGTCCACATAAGCCTGGACGCCATTGGCGAACATGGCGGCGCGGCTGGCTTCGGCGCCGGCGGCGTAGTCCGGATGGGTCAGAAAGACCATGTCCGCCTCAGGCAGGCCTTCCAGTCCGCCCATCATCCTGCCTCCATCCTCGCCAAAGGTATCGGCGGCTATGGCCAGGGCGGCCTCGCGGCTGGGGGCGTCCCAGACCCCATGGGTGGTTGGGCCGGGCATGCTGGCCCTTGCCTCCGGATGGCGCATGTCGGTCATGGCGCAGCCCGTCACCACCGCCTTGACCCTGTCCGGCGCATTGGCCGCAACCGACAGGGCATAGGCCCCGCCAGTGGACATGCCGGCGGTCATGAAGGTGTCCACACCAAGGGCGTCGGCGACCGCCAGACAGTCTGGCGACCAGTCCGCGATGGAGCGACCGGTGTTGAGGCTCGAGAGGCCATAGCCCGGTCGGTCAATGCTGATCACCCGCAGGCCCAGGGCCTGAACCGCCACACCCGCCGCTGCGGCTTCCAGCCGGCTGCCCGGGCCGCCATGGCACCAGATCACCGGCGCATCCCCGGCCTTGCCATAGTCGCTGAAGCCGACCGTCCGGCCATCGGCAAGGGTCAGGGTCTGGTCGATCATGGCTTTCGTCCTGCAGAAGTAAGAGCTGATCCAAACCTATCATGGTCCGGCGGGAATGCGGCGGCTGTCCTCAAACCAAGTAGTATCATATACTCAAATACCCGCGTCATCTTGCCACATGCCCCGGGTTCAAGACACACTCTGAGTCGCAAGGCGGTCACCGGCGGTTGCGCGCCGCCAATTCTGCGGAGGTTTCGGGTGTCGGCCCTATCTTCAACCACAACTGACCGGGCTGTCCGCAGCCTTGGCGCCCTGCAGAAGTCCGCCTCGACCAGTCGTGTCCTCAATCTCCTGGCGGTCTGCAACAACCCGGAGGTCGATCCCGACTACCTGACCAAGCCCTTCTTCCAGAACCGCACCCTCAATGAGAGCCTTGTGCTCAAGCACAAGATCCGCCCGGACGAACAGTATGTGTTCAAGGGCAAGAAGCACGTCGCCACCAAGATCATCGTCCCCTTTGAAAAGTCAGACCTCCGGCTTGGTGGTCGATCCTTCTTCGTTGGCCAGACCGGCTGGCTGGACATGCTTCAGGGGCTCGCCCGGGACGGAGAGGATCTGGCGCGGGACATCATGCTGCTGGAGGCCCTTGAGGAACTGCCTTCCCTGGATCCCTTCATCCTGCGCGAGCATCTGCGTCGCCGGGGGTTCGACATATCCTCCAGCTATTTCGCCATTTCCGAAGCCGACATGGCCCGCATGCAGACCTTTGTGGGCGCCCAGATCTACAGGCTGATCGATATGGCGTTTTCCGAAAATGGCGAGGCCCGCACCGGAAAGCTCACCGCCGCCCTTCTGGGCAACAGTATTGACGAGCGTCTGGAACCCCTGCGGCCGGTCATGCGGCTTGACCGGGATTCCTTCCGGGAAGGGATCTTCAGCTGGAAGGGCTTCCTCTATTACAAATGGTCCCTCAGCGACATCACGCCCAAGCTGGCCAGCGTGGTGAAGGACCTTCCCGCCCTGCGCCCGTCGGGCCGCCGTGACCCGGACCAGCTGCGCTATATCGAGGAGTCCCGCAGCCGCATCGTCAAGGCGATAAAGCAGCGGAATTCAGAGGTCGCCGACGCCCTCAAGGTCTATGACGACGCCTATCGGGACCTGACCGAAAACGGCAAGCCCATGGCCTTCCGCGACTTCCTGCTGAAGTCGCCCACCATGTTCCTGATCCTGGGCGAACGGATCGGCGTCATCTCCCACATAGCCAGCTTCTGGCGCTATCGCTTCGCCGACCCCAAGGACCTGATCGCCCCGGTGGAGGAAATCTTCGACATCCTCCAGGACTTTGAAGGCAGCCTGATGTCGGTCGACGCGAGCGTCTGGGGGCGGGAGTAGGGGGGGTTACTTCCCCGCATCCACCGCTGCGACCACCGCCTTGAGCAGCTTGTCCCGGGTCATGCTGCGGACGGGGCTGGTGGCTTCAGGCCAGGCGCTGGAGGTGACGATGACCAGCTTGCGGGCGGCGTCAATGTGCAGGCGCTGGCCGAAAATGCCATAGCCGTCATAGGTGCCATCGTCATTGGTCCACCACTGATAGCCATAGCCGTGGCCGGGCTCGCCGGTTTCGGCCTGCTTGTGGGTGGCGTCCTTGATCCAGTCCTTTGGCAGGACGGGCTTGCCGCCGGCCATGGCGCCGCCGCGCATGAACTCGCCCATGCGGCCATAGTCTTTCAGGGTCATGGACAGGCAGCAGCCGCCGGCCTCCTGACCGCGGTCATCGATCATCCAGACGGCGTCCATTTCCATGCCATAGGGCCGCCAGATCTTTTCAGACATGTACTGGGCCAGGGTCTTGCCGGTGGCCGAGGTGACCAGGACGCCGATCAGGTTGGTCTCGCCGGTCTTGTAGACCCACTTGGTCCCCGGCTCTGCTTCCTGGGGCAGCTTGCGCATATAGCTGACCGTAGAGTCGACGCCCTTGTCGGGAACCACGGTGAACAGTTGGGCCACGTCGGACTTGGGGTCGGTATAGTCCTCGTTCCATCTGACGCCCGAGGTCATGGTCAGGATCTGGCGGACGCTGACCTTGTCATAGGCGCTGCCCTTGAGGCCCGGAATGTACTGCACCACCGGGTCGTCGATGGACTTGATGTAGCCGTCCCTGACGGCGGCGCCCACCAAGGTGGAGGTCACGGACTTGGCCACCGAGAAGGTGGTCCAGCGCCGTTCCGGGCCATAGCCCAGGGCATATTTCTCCAGGCGGATCTTGCCGTCCTGGATGACCAGTATGCCGGCGGCCTTTTCCCGGGCCATGTAGTCGTCAAGGCTGACCGGGCCGGCGCCCAGGTCGATGGTGACCTCCAGGGGTTTGCCCTTGGGCAGGGGATGGACCCGCTTGCCGCGCTTCACCGTATTGACGGCGAAGTGGTCCTCCATGGCCTGGAAGCCGGTTTCCTTCTGGGCCTGGCTCCAGAACAGGACGGCCGAGGCCGGGCCCGGCTTGGGCGGGGTCCTGGCGATGGCGGGAGAGGCGATCAGGGCGAGGGCGGCGAGGGCCGCCGCCGAAAAGGCGTAGTGGGTCTTGGACATGGTTTCCCCCGAATTTCGTTGCCGCTTGGCTATCCCGCCGAGGGGATTGCGGCAAGGGGGGCAATCAAGCCGGGTCAGCCTTCCGCCAGCCGAGCCAGCAGACGCCCAGCATGACGACATTGCCGACCAGATCGAGCATGCCGATTTCGGTCAGCATGGGCCGGACAAAATAGAACCAGGCGTCAAACCCGAAAAAGGGCAGGAGGCCGATCCCGTAGGCCAGGAATGTGGTCCGGGTAAATCTGGAAAAGGCCGCAAACAGGCCGGCGATCAGGGCCTGGCTGCCAAAGCACCCCACCAGGATCGGCACCAGGGGCGCGTCCGACTGGAATTCCGGCCGGATGCACAGGGCGACAACGCTCATGGGCGCAATCAGACACCAGCCGCCCAGGATGAAGAAGACCGAGGCGAGGAGGAGTTGAAGCTGGCGCGTGGTGACGGACATGCCTGAATGGCTCCTTCCTGTCAGATGACCCGAAACGACTGTCCGCTTGTCGGAATATCCGAAGCTCGGATGGATTTGTGCGGGTCCGGCGCCCTAGCCGGCGTTGTGGCTGCCGTCGCAGAGGGGCGCCTTGCCGGTGGCCTTGCAGCCGCAGAAGAAGGCCTTGCCGGTCTTTTCAGCGGTGTATTTGACCGGGGTGAGGTCGGTGGTCTTGTGACTGCCGTCGCAGAAGGGCTGGCGGGCCGACAGGCCGCAGGAACACCACCAGTAGTCCTTGCCCTCTTCCACATCGATGGCGAAGGGGGTGTCGGCGGCGCGAACGGGGGCGGTCATGGCGGTATCCCTGAAGGTTGTCTGCAAGGGGAGTTTGAGCCCCCCTTGCGTGAACCTCAATAGCCACGTGAGATTTGGTGGGACCTAGAATTCGTCCCAGTCGTCGGTGACGTGGGAAATGGAGGGCGCCAGGGCCAGGGCGCCATGGGTCGCCAGCCGCCCGGTCTGGGGCTCTGGTCTTTCCACGGCGAAGGTCACAAGGCTCGACCGTGACGAGCTCAGTTCGAAACCCTGGATCTGTTGGCGAAGGACTTCGGATTTCTGCCGGATGGCCCGGCTGGTGATCCGGGTTTCCTCGACCATGCCGACATTCTGCTGGGTGGACTGGTCCATCTGGTTCACCGCCTCATTGACCTGCGACAGGGCTGCGGCCTGCTGCTGGGCCGAGGCGGCGATGTCGGAGATCAGGGCGTCGATGCGGGCCACCTGATCGACAATATCGTTCAGGGCCTGGCCCGTGGCGTTGACGTGGCTGACCCCGCTGGAAACCTGGGTTTCCGAGGCGCGTATCAGGGTCTTGATCTCCTTGGCGGCGTCAGCCGAACGCTGGGCCAGGGCCCGGACTTCGGAGGCGACCACGGCAAAGCCGCGACCGGCTTCACCGGCCCGGGCGGCTTCGACCCCGGCATTGAGGGCCAGCAGGTTGGTCTGGAAGGCGATCTCGTCAATGACCCCGATGATCTGGGTGATCTGCCTGGAAGAGGACTCAATCTCGCTCATGGCCGACACGGCCTGGCCAACAATGCTTCCGGACTGGTTGGCGCCATCCTTGGCCTGGGCGACGAACTGGCGGGCTTCCTGGGCGATCAGGGAGGTCTGGCCGACGGTCGCCGTGAGTTCGTCAAAGGCGGCGGCGGTTTCGCTGAGGGACGCAGACTGCTGTTCGGTCCTGTGGGCCACATCATCGGTTGCGGCGGCGATATCCATGACGCCTTCGTCCATGGCGGCGGTGGACGAGGCGATGCTCGACAGCAGATTGTCCAGGGCGTCAAGCGCAGCGTTGAAGTCCTGCCGCAGTTGTTCGTACTCCGCCGGGAAGGGTCTGGTCAGGCGCACGGTAAGCCTGCCTGCGGCGACTTCGGCGAGGCTTCGGGCAAGGCTGGTGACAACATCGCTGCGCACCTGATCGGCCTCCAGCAGGGACTGCTCATTGGCATGCTTGTCTTCATCCAGCTTCTGCAGGGCGGCCACAGCGCTGTTGAAATCGCCACGAAGCTTTTCGTATTCGGGCGGGAAGGGGTTTTCGAGGCGGATGATCAGGTGGCCTTCAGCCACCAGGAAGAGGGCGTCGGCGATCTCGCTGATGACCCGGCTGCGAATCTTGTCCTGCTCCTGCTGAGCGGCCTCATGCTCGGCGCGCTCTGCGGCGGCGGCTTCCCTCTGGGCGTCCTGCTCTGCCTGGAGGGCCTGCCGCTGGGCGGCGCTCTGCCGGAAGTTCTCCACGGAGTGAGCCATGTCGCCAACTTCATCCTGGCGGTCGGCAAAGGGCGGCAGTCGGCTGAAGTCGCCAGAGGCCAGGTTCGACATGTAGGTCGAGATGGCCTTGATCGGCGCGACAACCCGGCTGCTGACCGTGCGGACACCCAGATAGACTGCAAGGCTGGTCAGGGCGCCTGCCAGGAAGAGGATGAGGCGGCTGAGGGTGACGGCGTCCTCAGCGGACTTCAGTTCAGCTCGGGTATAGGCGTCCAGGGCCGGAACCATGGTGTCCACGGCCTTCCGGTGGTCGCGATAGGCCGAAGTGATCTGGGCGCCGACCTGATGAATCCGGGTTGCGTCGCCGGCCTTAGCGGCGGGCAGGAACTGCTCATCCACAAGCTTCCAGAAGGTCTGTGCGGCGGCGTCTGAAGGACCGAAAAGGACCTGACCGATTTCCGAAGGCGGCGCCTTGGCCTTCCAGTGGGCGAGGCGGTCGCGATAGGCCTTGTGAAGGCCTGCGAGCTTCGGACCATTTTCGGTGAGGGCGCCGGCTGGATCGGCCATGATCTCCTGAACCGCCAGCTGGGACTCCACCAGATAAAGCGGCGGCGGCAGGATGTCGGCGGTTAAGTCCTTGGCGTCGGAGATCAGCTGGAATTTCCCGCCCCCGACCCTGACCTGCTCCATGGCGACATATGAAATCGCCCCTGATGCCAGGGTTGCGGCGATCAGCAGCCCGCCGAGCCAGCGGGTCCCTTGTTCAATCCGGATGGCCATGGAAACCCCTTAGTCCTCAACTGGACGTGAGGGTCCCGCGATTTGGCTAAGACTTGCTAAATATCATGATACCGCATCCTGCGGTGGCGAACGCTGCGCGGGCCGCTATCGGGACTAGAATTCTTCCCAGCCGTCCTGGTCGATATTCAGGGCCAGGGCGCCCTGGGTGCGGGGCGGGAGCTTGCGGCTGACCGGAGGCTGGGCCTGTAGCTGCGGCGAAGCGACAGCCGGCCTGGCCCGGGTGGTTCTGAAGCCGCCGATCTGGCCCGAAAGGTCCTTGGCGTTGCCGCGCATGATGTGGGAGGCGGCGGTGGTTTCCTCGACCATGGCGGCATTCTGCTGGGTCATGTCGTCCATGCGGTTGACCGCAACATTGACCTCGGAAAGGGCCGAGGCCTGTTCCTGGGCGGAGCCGGCGATGTCGGTGATCAGGGTGTCGATATGGGTGACCTGGTCGATGATCCTGCGCAGGGCTGCGCCAGTGTCGTTGACCTGGGCCACACCCTTGCCCACGAGGCTTCCCGAGGTCTCGATAAGGTCGCGTATCTCCTTGGCGGCGTCGGATGACCTCTGGGCCAGGGAGCGCACTTCCGAGGCGACAACCGCGAAGCCACGGCCGAACTCGCCGGCGCGGGCGGCCTCGACCCCGGCATTGAGGGCCAGCAGGCTGGTCTGGAAGGCGATCTCGTTGATGACCCCGATGATCTGGGTGATCTGGCGGGAGGACTCTTCAATCGAGCCCATGGCGGCGACCGTCTGGGTGACCACCTCGCCGGAATGCAGGGCGTTCTCCTTGGCCTCGGCGACGAACTGCCGGGCGGACTGGGCGACCGTGGACGTCTGCTGGACAGTGGCGGTCAGCTCATCCATGGCCGCGGCGGTTTCCTCCAGGGAGGCGGCCTGCATTTCGGTTCGGCGGGCCAGATCGTCGGCCGCGTGGGCGATTTCGGTGGCGCCGCTTTCCACACCAGAGGTGGTCTCGCCGATGGAGGCGATCAACCGATCCATGGCCTCCACAGCGGCGTTGAAGTCTTCGCGGAGCCGCTGATAGGCCGGGGGGAAGTTCTCGACAATGCGGGCGGTCAGGTCGCCCTGCGCAAGGCTGGAGAGCGCCCTGGCCAGGACATCCACAAGGTGTTGCTGCTGGGCGGCGGCTTCGGTGCGGGCGCGCTCGTCAGAGGAGGCCATCTGGCTGGCGGCCCGGTTGAA
Organism: Alphaproteobacteria bacterium PA2; assembly: GCA_002256425.1. Lineage (NCBI taxonomy): Bacteria > Pseudomonadati > Pseudomonadota > Alphaproteobacteria > Alphaproteobacteria bacterium PA2. The sequence goes on from NKIZ01000001.1 coordinate 1,331,857, forward strand.
ATCCAGTCGCAACTGCTCATAGCTGGCGGCGAAGGGCTGATGGATCTGGGTGGCCAGATTCCCGTCAGCCAGGGCGGCCAGGGCCTGTCCCAGGGCGTCGACCAGGGACTGCTGCTCTGCGGCGGCGTCAGCCCGGGCCTGGGCGCTGGCGCTGGCCATCTGGGTGGTGGCGGCGTTGAAGTCATCGCGCAGACGCTCATAGGCGCCGGGGAAGATGTCTTCGATCCGGGTGGTCAGGTCGCCGGCTGCAAGGGCGGAAAGGCCTTGGGTCAGGGCGTCGACGACCTGCTCCTGTTCCTCGGCGGCCTTCAGGCGGACCGCCTCGTCTTCCAGCCTGCGCTGTTCGGTCTTCTGTCTGGCCATGGCGGTCCGCTGCAGGGACCAGACGCCGGCGCAGGCCATGCCCGCGAGCATCAGGATGGCCAGGATGGCGGCGTACTGGAAGGTCTTCACCGCCTTGTATGCCGAGCCCTTGTAGAAGCTGGCGTCCGCAGCGCTGGCGGAAACGAGCCATTTTGACCTTGGATCATTCACCTTGAGGGCCAGGAGTTCGGAATAGATGGCCGAGGCGTCGGCCTTGCCCTGACGCGCCAGATCGCCGGTTTCCTTGGAGCTCACCCCGCCCTGCGAGGGCAGGTAGACTCCATAGGTGGTGTTGACGACCGCGAACTCCCTGGCTGGCAGGAGTTTGCGGATGGCGTTGTCCCGGATGATGGCGGCGATGACGCCCTTGAACTTCCCGTCTGGTCCATAGAAGGGGACGGAGAACAGCAGGCCCCGGCGGTCAGCGTCGTTGAGGGTCTTGGCGTAGTCGGTGTTGTCGCAGGTGATGACTGATGGGCCGGAAACCATGGGGGTGTTCAGGCCATCGATCTTGCTGATGTCGCCCGCCTGGACCTTCAGCCAGACCATCTGCTCCTGGAAGAGGTGATATTCGTGGATCTCCGTTTCTTCCAGCTCAGGCCCGCTGGAGGCCTCTTCGACTTCTGCAGCCGGGGCCGCCCCAGTGATCAGGGTGTCGAACATCAGGGTCGGGACTTCGGGCTGACCGGTTGTGGGGTCGACCTTGTCGGGGTCCAGATCGGCCGGGACCACATAGACCTCTGACACGGCCACATTACTGGCCAGGTTGTTGTAGAGGGCCTGGATGGACTGGAGGCCGTCGGCGTCGAGGTTTTCGCCATGGCGGCTGATCTTGCGGACGCTTGGCAGGTAGCTGATGGTCCGCAGGGACTGATAGATCTGGTTGAACTCACCTTCGAGGTCCTTGTTGACCCCCAGGGAGACCTCATGCTGGTCGGCGCGAAAACGGGCCTTGGCCTGGCCGACATCAACCGCCGATTTGGCGAAGACGCCGCCGATCAGAACCAGGCTGATCGCCGCAATGCCTCCATAGGCCAGTTTGGAGTGAAGGACAGACTTCAGGTCTAGGGTCATGGTCGCCGCCGGTACAAGCTTAAATTGGCAATAAAATTCGCAACTTAAGGCTTGAACGAACACCAGTGACGCGGGTCTGTCGACGCAGGTCAGGGGCGAGCGGGGGAGGTTCGTTGCCTTGGGTTACGGCGCACTGTGAACTACAGGCTGGAAGCTCCGGCCATTCGGCTAAAATGGCATTAACAGGTCGGTGGTCTTGCGGCGGGCCATTTGGTGTGTGTACGCTGTAAAGATTAGAACAAACCCCAGGATTTCACATGGCTCTGCCCTCGATTCTCTCTTCCCGCCTGCGCATCCCGGTGATTGCGTCCCCCCTGTTCATCATTTCGGGTCCCGAGCTGGTCATCGCCCAGTGCAAGGCCGGCATTGTCGGATCCTTCCCTGCGCTGAATGCGCGGCCGGTGAGCCAGCTGGACGAATGGCTGGCCCAGATCACGGAAGAGCTTGCGGCCTGGGACAAGGCCAATCCAGATCGCCTCTCGGCACCCTTCGCCGTGAACCAGATCGTGCACAAGACCAACAACCGTCTTGAAGAGGATGTGGAGCTGGCCGTGAAGTACAAGGTGCCGGTGACCATCACTTCACTGGGCGCCCGGGAAGACGTGAACCAGGCCATGCACGGACATGGCGGCATCGTCATGCACGACGTGATCAATTCCAAGTTCGCCCGCAAGGCCATTGAAAAGGGCGCTGACGGCCTGATCCCCGTGGCGGCCGGCGCTGGCGGCCATGCCGGCGGCCTGTCGCCCTTCGCCCTGATCCAGGAACTGCGCGAGTGGTTTGACGGCCCCATCGCCCTGTCGGGCGCCATCGCCAACGGCCGGGCCGTTCTGGGCGCGCAGGCCATGGGCGCTGACCTGGCCTATATCGGGTCAGCCTTCATCGCGACCCAGGAAGCCCGGGCCGTGCAGGGCTACAAGGACATGATCGTCGAAAGCTCGGGCGATGACATCGTCTATTCGAACCTGTTCACCGGCGTGCACGGCAATTATCTGCGGCCGTCCATCGAGCGGGCGGGTCTGGATCCCGACAACCTGCCCCAGGCCGATCCGTCCAAGATGAACTTCGGTTCGGGCGGCAATCAGGAAGCCAAGGCCTGGAAGGACATCTGGGGCTGCGGCCAGGGCATTGGCGCGGTCAAGTCGATCCCGACGGCTGGCGAGCTGGTGGATCGTCTGGCTTCTGAATACGAAGCCGCCAAGGCCGAACTTGCGGCCAAGACGGCGCTGACGACCGGCGCGGTGCTGACGGCGGCCTAGGACTTACGGGGAGGGATGGGGTCAGACCCGTCCCTCCATCCCCGCTCTGATTAAAAGGCTTAGAGCACGCTTGTCGCGATAACCGGTTCCCACTTATCGCGTCGGGCTCTAGTCCCTGGACTTGCGGAATTTGGCGGCCTCGGCGGCGAGGTTGGCGGTCATGGCGACCCCTTCATCCTCTTCCGCCTGGAAGGGCAGGGTTCCCGCCACCCCGCGTACGGCCATCCAGAGCTGGACGTTGAAATGACTGAACATCCTTAGAGGACGCAGCTTTTCGTCGGTGACGTCCCAGCCCTCGGCGTCGAAGGCGGCGATCTGGTCGCGCACCGGCTTGCGTTCCATGCGGTCCCAGCCTTCAGGCCGCGGGACATCGTCGGCCTGATCGGCGGTGAGGCCGAATATGGCGACCGAGCATTCGTTGATCTCGGGAAACTCGTAAGCCGCGTCGGCGTCGGCATAGCGCGGCTTCATCAGGGCCTTCTGCTCCAGGTCGGCAATGCCGGGCAGGTCGATCAGGCGACGTCTTTTCATGGGGGCGTTATCGGCTTTCCACCAGGCCCCGTCCATTCATCTCATCGCCGGCATTCCTTGGCAGGCGGATGAAGAAGAAGAACGAGATGAAGGTTATGGCGCCCATGATGACAAAGGCCGGGGCGATGGTTTCGGCGGTGATGGTCGTCTGGTGATGGGCGACCATGAGCAGGTGAAGCATGGTGGCGGCCATGCCGGCGCCGATGGACTGGACCAGCTGCTGGACCATGGATGAGGTGGTGGAGGCGCGGCTCATCTGGTCCTGGTCGATCTCGGCGAAGGCCATGCCGTTGAGGCTGGTGAACTGCAGGGACCGGAAGAAGCCGCCAACCGCCAGGACGGCCATGATGACCATATGAGGGGTCGTGGGCTTGAAGAGACCATAGGCCATGAAGCTGACGGCGACGATGGCGGCGTTGACGCTGAGCACGGTGCGGAAGCCGAAGCGTCGCAGGATAGGCGGGGCGGCGGTCTTCATCACCAGGGCTCCGGCGGCGCTGATGAAGGTCATCAGGCCGGCGGCGAAAGCGTTCATGCCAAAGCCGATCTGCAGAAGCATGGCCAGGAGGAAGGGCGTCGCGCCCATGGCGACCCGCATGAATCCGCCGCCGATCACCGAGGCCCGGAAGGTCTCCAGGCGGAAGATGCTGAGGTCGATGATGGCGTGGGGGTTGTTCCTGGCGTGCAGGCCATAGAGGCCGAGGGATGCTGCGCCCAGCAGGAACAGGGCCGCCACTACGCCGGGGGGCAGGGCGCCGCGGCCAAGGTTCTCGAAGCCGAAGATGAGGCCGGCCAGACCCATGCCGGTCAGCAGTATGCCCGTGAGGTCGATGGGCGAGACGGCCTGCTCCTTCACATTGGGCACATAGGCGCGGACCAGGGCGACCCCAAGAATGGCGATGGGCAGGTTGATGAAGAAGATCCACCGCCAGTCCCAATAGGTGACGATGAAGCCGCCCAGGACGGGGCCGATGACGGGACCCAGCAGGGCCGGCATGGTCAGGACCGACATGGCGCCGACCAGTTCTGACTTCGGCGTGGTTCGCAGGAGGACCAGGCGGCCGACCGGCACCATCATGGCGCTGGCCATGCCCTGGAAGAGGCGGGCGGCGACCAGCTGGTTCAGGTTCTGGGCGAAACCGCAGGCCATGGAGGCTGCAGCAAACAGGACCATGGAGATCATGAAGATGCGCTTGGCGCCGAACCTGTCGGCGATCCAGCCACTGACCGGCAGGAAGACGGCCGAGGCCAGCAGGAACATGGTGATGGCCAGGTTCATGCTGAGGGGGTCTTCGTGCAGGGACCTGGCCATGGTCGGCAGGGCGTTGGAAATGACCGTCGCCGTCAGGGTCTGCATGAGCATGGCCGAGCCGATAATGGCCGGAACGATCCAGCCCCGGACGACGGCGGCCCGGGGATCATCCATGGGGGGCTCTGGATCAGCGTCGCTCAAGGACCGGCCTCGTGGGGACGTGAAAAGGCACCATGCAAAAGGACCCGGAAAAAGCGACGCGAAATATGGGCCAGTCTAGCCCCCTGAGGTGAGGGACGGAAAGTGTATATAAAATACACTTATGAAGGCGTCTCCTAACCTCCCCGAACCAGGATACGGCGGGCCTGGAAGGGGGGAATAATGGCGGTGATGTGGGCGGCCCAACGCAGGCGGGCGTCATGCCGGGTCGGGCCAGCCAGGCTTTCCAGGTCAAAGCGTCCGGGCTCGCTGCCGCGCAGGAGGCGTTTGACCAGGACCTCATCGGTCTCCATTTCAACCACGACGATCTGACCCAGCATGTCAGGTGTCGGCGGGGTCCGCTGATCCTCGAAATAGATCAGGGCGCCGTCATCGGCCAGACCGCGCATGGAATGGCCGCTGACCTGCAGGGCTACGGCATTTTCCGTGCCGCCAGGGGGAATAGGGGCCAGATCCCAGCCTTCCTGACCGGTTGCGAAGAGGACGGTTCCGTCCGGATTTGCGCCCACCATGCCCTTCACCCGAACCATCCCGCCCTGACCGCCAACAAGAAAGGGGCCGCCGGCGCGCATGGGGCCAGAGGCGTCATAGAGCCATTCAGGGCGGACTCCGAAGGCGTCGGCGTAGAGTTTGGCCTTGCGATAGGAGTAGGGGGCGTTGCCGTTTTCGTTGGACGCATAGGTGTTGCGGTTCCAGCCGAAGGAGTCCGCCGCAGCTGCGGCGGTGTCGAAGCCCTTTTCGGTGCGCGCATGGCGCAGGCGCTGGAAGCGATCGTCCATGGGGCATAGGACCAGACTTGTCGCTGTATGTAAACTACACCTTTTCCTTGCGTGTTCACTGTATGTTCTATACAGTCTGCATCATGAAACACGACACCCTCCCTCGGCGGCCACATGCCCAAGAATACGCTGTCCTACGTCAGATCGGGACGCACCCTGATCGCGCCCGTGCCGAGCTCGGCCTCGACGGGCTGACCGCAGGCCGGCTTGAAAAGGTCTTCCGAAGACGGAAGCAAGGCGGGCCCCAGCTGCCGAGTTTTGCGCGCCATGACGCCCATGTGGCGGCCGTCATGGCGCAGGGCGGTTTCTGGAGTTTCTCCGAGCGGACCCTCGGCAAGGGCCTGTCCGCCATCTGCCTTCCCCTGACGCCCCCGACTGTTTGAGGAGCCAATCCATGCCCAGACCCTACAACCCTGCACGCCCCGAAAGGGCGCGTCTGATCCAGCTCGACCAAAGGGATCGCGCCCGGCGCGAGTCCTGTGAGGTTGCAGCCGGCGTGGCGGAGACCACCGCCCTATCCCGCGCCCGGGGCGCCGCCCTGGTGGTCCAGCTGGGCGCCCAAAGACGGCCCGGTCCCGTCCGGCGCCTGACTGGCCTGGACTGGCTGGCCCGAAAGGGTCGGCTGAACCCTGCCCAGAAGCTGGTGGGCGAGCGCTATGGCCGAGCCTGGCGACGGGCCGAGGGGGCGGCGCGGATCGGATCGAGCCTGAACATGGTTCCCGGCGGCGGCCGCGATCACGACGCCCTGTCGGTGGGCGAGGCGAGGGCGGCCAGCGCCCGACGGCTGGCCATGCTCCGGGCCATGGTGAAGGGGCAGGGGGATCTGGTGGCGGCCTGTGACCAGATCTGCGGCGCCGAGCTGACTCCGCGGGAGGCGACAGCCAATGGCGTTCAGGCAGCGCGGCTGGAGGGCCTGTTGCTGGTGGCGCTGGACCTGATGGCAGACGAACAAGGTTCCGAAAATTCGCCGGCTAGAACCAACTGAGGGGCCCAGTCCCTCGACAACCCGTGATAGGCCCTTCGTCCCATGTCCCCCGTCCGAAACCTGATCCTCGTCCTTGGCGACCAGCTGACGCCGACCCTGTCGAGCCTTGCCGCTGGAGACCCGGCGCGCGACCGGGTGCTGATGGCCGAACTGCAGGACGAGGCCAGCTATGTCCGCCACCACAAGAAGAAGATCGCCTTCCTGTTCTCGGCCATGCGGCACTTCGCCGAAGAGCTGAGGGGGTTGGGGTGGACGGTGGACTATGTGAAGCTGGACGCGGCGGACAACAGCGGAAGCTTTACCGACCAGGTCGCCGCCGCCATTGCGGCTCATCAACCCCAACAGGTGCTGGTCACCGAGGCCGGGGAGTGGCGGGTGGCGGAGATGATGCGGGGCTGGGCCGAGCGGTTCAGTCTTCCGGTCACGATCCTGCCCGACGACCGGTACCTGTGCTCACATGCCGAATTCCGCAGCTGGGCCGAAGGCCGCAAGCAATTGCGGATGGAGTATTTCTATCGGGACATGCGCCGCCGGACCGGCCTGCTGATGGACGGCGACCAGCCGGTGGGCGGTCAGTGGAATTTCGACGCCGACAACCGCAAGCCCGCTGAGGCTGGCCTATTCATGCCCAGGCCCAGGGTCTGCCAGCCAGACGCCATAACCCAGGAGGTGCTGGCCCTGGTTTCGGCGCGGTTTGCGAACCATTTCGGCAGCCTTGCGCCCTTCTGGTTTGCGGTCACCCGTGAAGACGCGGAGGCGGCGCTGACGGCTTTCGTGGATCAGGCCCTGCCGAAGTTCGGGGACTATCAGGACGCCATGCTGACGGGGGAGCCCTTCCTCTATCATGCGGTCATCGCCCAGTACCTGAACTGCGGCCTTCTTGATCCGCTGGAGGTCTGCCGAAAGGTCGAGGCGGCTTATCGCGCAGGCAAGGCGCCCCTGAACGCCGCCGAGGGCTTCATCCGGCAGATCATTGGCTGGCGGGAGTATGTCCGGGGCATCTACTGGCTGAAAATGCCGGGCTATGAGACCAGCAACTTCTTCGACCACACCCGGCCCCTGCCGGACTTCTACTGGACGGGGGAGACGGATATGGCCTGTGTCCGGGCGACCGTGACCCAGACCCGGGATCACGCCTATGCCCATCACATCCAGCGCCTGATGGTCACCGGCAATTTCGCCCTGTTGGCGGGGATTGACCCCCACGCCCTGCATGAGTGGTACCTGAGCGTCTATGCCGACGCCTATGAGTGGGTGGAGCTGCCCAATACGGTGGGGATGAGCCAGTTCGCTGACGGGGGTCTGCTGGCGTCCAAGCCCTATGCAGCCAGCGGCGCCTATATCAACCGGATGTCCAACTACTGCGGAACCTGCGCCTTTGACGTGAAGCAGAGGACCGGTCCCAGGGCCTGCCCGTTCAATGCCCTCTATTGGGACTTCATCGCCCGCAGCCGGGAAAAGATCGGGTCCAATCCCCGCATGGCCCAGATGGTCCGGACCTATGACAGGTTCAGTCCCGACGAGCAGGGAAGGATTGCCGACAGTGCAGCGACCTTCCTGGCGAAGCTCTGATGGACAAGCGCTACACCAAGTCCAACCTGCCGCAGAAGATTTGCCTGGCCTGCGGACGACCCTTTGACTGGCGCAAGAAGTGGGCCCGGGACTGGGAAAACGTGAAGACCTGCTCGGACCGCTGCAAGGGCGATCTCCGGCGCAAGCCCACCTCTCCAAGGTCATAGGTGAGCCAGGCGAGGCGCTGAAGCGGCCGGATGCAGATTTGATCTGCCTCTGGACTCGACGCGGACTTCGGTTCTAGAGCGGGGCCATGGGCAATCCCGGTGCGATGAACGGAAGGTTCTCGCGGCTCGCCATGACCATGGCGATGCTGGCGGTGATGATCCGCGTTCTGATCCCGGCGGGCTTCATGGTCGCGCCTGGCTCTGAGGCGGGCGGTTCGCGGATCGTGATCTGTTCTCCCCAGGGCGCGGTCGAGGTTCTGATCGACTCGTCTGGCAACCGGGTGAAGCCGCCTGCGGATGACCACGGCAAGAGCAAGGTCGGGGAACATCCCTGCGCCTTTGCGACCGTCGCAACCGCGACCCTGACGTCCGACCTGGTGATTGAGGCGGGGGCAGCGGTCTATTCCGACCTCGCATCAGCGTCGTCTTCGCCGGCCCAAAGACCTGGCCTGGGGCTCGCCGCCCCGCCGCCGCCCAAGACCGGCCCGCCAATCCTGCTCTGACCCCGACAGGCCGCTTCGGTCCTGTCCGCGTGTGCGCCATGCCTTCGCCTGATCGCGAGGTCCTGCGCGCCGACACGTCATTCAAAGTCATGAATTTTCGGTCGCCAGGGTGCTGGCCGCCACAGGATCAGAGCCATGAAGTCATATCTTTTCGCCAGCAGCATGCTTGTTGGTTCCGCGCTGCTCGCCAGCGCTTCCCCCGCCTTCGCCCAGATCGCCGACAAGTCCGCTGGCCGGACTGACAGTTGGGTCAGCGAAGTGGTCGTCGCGGGCAGGCGGGACACCTTCGCCGCCCCGACGGCGACGACGGCCACCCGCACAGCAACGCCCACGGAAGAAATTCCGCAGTCCATTCAAAGTCTGACCCGGACCTTCATCGAAGAGCAGGATCTTCAGACCGTTTCGGCGGCCCTTGTGAACATTTCAGGGGTCGCGCCGGCGCCGATTTCCGAGATCGTGCTCCAGGCGCCCAAGGTTCGCGGATTTGAGGCCTCGTATTACATCGATGGCCTGCCAGCTTACGGCCTGCCGAGCGGGACAGTCGATCCGGGTTCCCTGATCAATGTCGAGCGGGTTGAGGTGGCCAAGGGGCCGGCAAGCACACTCTATGGCGGCGGAACCGGCGCGCCGCTGGCGGGGCTGATCAATCTGGTTTCGCGCGACCCGGGCCAGACCCGAAGCTTTGAGCTGGGCCTCAGGGCCGGAAGTTTCAACACCCGCAGCCTCGACGGGGACTTCAACCTGCCCCTGTCGGACAATGGCGCGGGATTTCGGCTTACGGGGTTCTATGAGGCGGCCGACAGCGCCATCCGGTCCGTGGACAGCCGTCGCTACGCCATCTATCCGACCCTTGGCCTGAACCTCGGCGTCGACACCCACCTGACCCTCCGCGGACAGGTCACACGGATCGAGCAACAGGAGTATGCGGGGCTGCCCTATGCCCTCATCAATCAGGCTTCCGTCGACCGCTTCGCCTTTGCCGGCGCTGAAGATGCGCCGCCTACGACCATCGACAACAAGCTTCTGACGGCGACCCTGACTCACCGGTTCACTGATCGCTGGGAAGGCACTTTGACGGCCCGGCGCTATAACAGTCATTTCGAGGAGTTCTCGACCTTCCCCTTCACGGGCGCTCCGATTGCGGGAACGGTCTATGCCTTCGCCTCTGCTTCCCTGCCCACGAAGGTCAGCCAGACTTTCCTGACAGCGAGCCTGCTGCGCAAGGCGGGCGAGGGGCCTGTGGCTCACGAGATCCTGCTGGGCGTCGACTATGACAAGGCAGACTATTCCGCAGGCCTCGGCTTCGGCTTTGTGGGCGTGGTCGACTACGCCAACCGGACCACCAATCCGACGTTTGGTGCGGCGCCCGTGCTCAGCGACCGGCAGGTAGACAGCATGAACAGTGCGGCGGTCTATGTGCAGGACCAGGTCGGCATCGGCGAAAACCTTGATGTGACGGTGAGCCTGAGGTGGACCTCTCTCGACATCACCAGCAGCTATGTGAGCGGCGGCGTTCCATTTGTGAACACCGACAAGTCCTACAGCCGCGTGACGCCCAGAATTGGCGCCACCTACAGGATTACCCCGGGAATTTCCGCCTTTGCCGGATATGGAGAGGGCTTCAAGGGACTTGTGGCCTCGTTTGGTCTGACGGATCCCAAGCCCGAGACTTCGCAATCCTATGAAGCGGGACTGAAGTTCACGGCGCCGATCAGGGGTCTGACCGGCACGGCGTCGATCTATCAGGTGGCGCGTCAGAATGTGAGCACGCCTGATCCGGCGAACCCCTTTGCGTCCCTTCAGACCGGGGAACAGAAGGCCAAGGGCTTCGAGCTTGATCTGGTCTATGAGCCGAACCCTGCTCTGTCAGTGCTCGCCACCTTCGCCCATACAGAGGCCGAGGTCAGCAAGGACAACCTCCTGCCGGTTGGCGATCGCCTGACACGGACACCCGAGAATGCCGGTCGGATCGCCCTGAGGTATCGCTTCCAGTCGCAGGTGCTGAAGGGCCTGGAGATCGGCGGCGGCCTGACGGCGGTTTCCGACCGGGAACTGACCTTGCCAAACAGCCTGCATGTGGGCGGATCAACCCTTGTGGACGCCCAGGCGTCCTACGCGTTTGGACCAAGGACCAGCCTGTCGCTCTCGGTGGTGAACCTTACCGACAGCGACGCCTATGAGCCTTACCAATATCTCGCCCGGGCGGTGGTCGCCCCGACCCAGCCGCGTTCGGCCTTCATCACGCTCAGAGCCAAGTTCTAGGGGCGACCAGCCTCACCCCCTGCAAGGAGACAGCAAGTGACATTTGACCTGAAACCTATCTGGCTGAGGCGGGTTGCGACCCTCCTGCTGGCCGCCAGCCTTTCGGTCTTCATCGGTGCGGGAACAGCCCTGGCCGCCGGAGCGCCAATTGCCGTGGACTTTGACGCCGCCATGCGCGGGGTGAGGTTCGATCCCGCCAAGGCCGATGGCAATCTGGACGCCACCGGCAAGGCGAATGGCCTGCTGGACTCTGATGAGATGGCCCTGGTCGCCCAGGTCCTTTCCTCCCCGGATCTCGATCTGAGCGCCTCTGGCGGAGTCCGCAGCGGGGATGTGGCCGCCGCCTACGCCCAGGCCCTGGCCAGCGCCACGGCCGACACCCAGAGACTGGCCAAAGCCTATCCGACGGTTGGCGGGGTGAGCACGGGCTATGCCCTGCTGGGGCAGGGCTCGTTCAAGGCGTTCAACGCCATGACGACTTCTTTCGGGGCGCCGCTTCGGGGGGACTACAGCCTGGCCCTCGGCCTGGACCGGTTCCTGTCCGCTGACGGCGATGCAGACGGAGATGGCGTTTCCAACCGTCAGGAGTATGCCGCGCACATCAAGGCTGGCAGGGCGGCCTATGTGAAGGCGGCGCTTGATCCCGGGACCAAGGACGGCGCGCAGCTGGCCGCGGTGAGCGCTGCGCCGCCCACGACCTCGAAGAAGGTTATCGGCGTCGTGCTCTATCCCGGATTTGAGGTTCTGGACGTGTTCGGCCCGGTGGAAATGTGGGCCAATGTTCCCGATTTCCAGGTTGTCCTGATCGCTGAAAAAGCTGGCCCGGTTCAGTCGGCCCAAGGCGTCAGTGTCGTGGCCGAGTACGGGTTTGATACGGCGCCGAAGCTGGACATCATGATGGCGCCCGGCGGGATTGGCACCACGGCCCAGCTGGAAAATCCGGTCTATCTCAACTTCCTGCGCCAGCAGGACAAGACCACCGAGTTCACCACATCGGTTTGCACGGGATCAGCGCTTCTTGCCAAGGCAGGACTGCTCAAGGGCCGCAGGGCGACATCCAACAAGATGTTCTTCTCCATGGCGACCAGCCAGGACTCCAGCGTCAACTGGATCAAGCGCGCCCGCTGGGTTGAAGACGGCAAGTACGTCACCTCATCCGGCGTCTCCGCCGGCACGGACATGGCGCTGGGGCTGGTTGCGAAAATCTACGGCAAGGACCGGGCGAGCGCACTGGCCAGGAGCCTTGAATACCAGTGGAGCGACAATGCTGACCATGACCCGTTTGCAATCCAGTAGCCGCCCCGGAAACCAGAGGAGATTTCAACATGTCGAATGATCGACGCACCCTGATTTCCGGCATGGCGGGCGCGGCCTTGCTGGCCCCCTTCCTGGCCCTCGAGCAGGCCATGGCCCAGGCTTCAGAGCCTGCTGCGGACAGCGCGGAGGATCAGGCCGTGAGTGCGCATCTGCGGCTGATGGCGGTTCCGGGCATGAACATGCATGGCCATGAGACAGTGGCCATGCTGCTCTATCCGGGCTTCACAGCCCTGGACCTGGTAGGGCCACACTATTTCTTCGCCAGCATGATGGGCGCGAAGGTTCATCTGGTGACGACCCAGGACGACCTCAGCCCGGTTGTCAGCGACCTGGGACTCGCGATCGCTCCGACCATGACCCTCAAGGACTGCCCGGAAGACCTGACCGTCGTCTTTGTTCCGGGAGGCACGGCGGGAACTCTGGCGGCCGCTTCGGATCAGAAGGTGCTGACCTTCCTGCGGGATCGCGCCAAGCGCGCCCGCGCCGTGACCAGCGTCTGCACCGGGTCACTTGTTCTGGGGGCTGCAGGCCTGCTCAAGGGCAGGAAGGCGACTTCGCATTGGGTTGTCCGAAACACCCTTGATCACTTCGGGGCGACGCCTGTGGACCAGAGGGTGGTCATTGACGGCAATCTGGTGACCGGCGCCGGGGTCTCCGCAGGTCTGGATTTCGCGCTGGCCGTGGTGGAGATCCTGCGGGGACGCCCCTACGCCGAAGCGCTGATGCTGCAGGCCGAATACAGCCCGGAGCCGCCGTTCAAGGGTGGAACCCTGGCCAGCACGGACCCGGCGATCGGGGGGCCTCTCAGGGACATGTTTTCTGCACTGGTCGCCCGGGCGCGAGCCCTTCCAGTCCTATCAGTTTGATTTCCAGGAGCCTGAATATGTTCAATATCTTGACCCGTCGCGCCTTGCTCATTGCGGCATGCCTTGCTGCCCCTCCCGCCCTGGCTCACGCCGCGACCAGGCCGGCCATCAAGGTGGAAAATGCCTGGGTGCGCGCGGCGCCCGTCGGCGCCGCAGCAGGCGCGGCCTACATGACCCTGACCAACACCGGGGCAGTTGCAGACCGTCTGATTGGCGGCGCTTCCACCCAGGCGACAAGGGTAGAGGTTCACGAGATGTCGATGGATGGCGGTGTCATGCGTATGCGCCCGGTCGATGGCGGACTGGCGATTCCGGCTGGAGGCACTGTAGCCCTCAAGCCGGGCGGCTATCACATCATGCTGATCGGCCTCAAAGGCCCGCTATCGGCCGGGGGCAAGCTTGCCCTGACCCTTAACTTTGAGAAGGCCGGCGCCACGCGACTGACGCTGCCAATTCAGGCTGCGCCGAAGTGACCCGGCGTATTGGCCTTGTGCTGATCCTGGTTCTGCTGCTGGCGGCGGGTGGGGCCTATGGCCTGATCAAATGGGCTGATCCGGGAGGCGTCTCCGCCCCCCCGAGCGGGGTTGGTGGTCCATTCCAGCTGATCGACACGTCTGGAAAGGCCGTCACGGATAAAGACCTGCTGGGCCGACCAACCCTGATGTACTTCGGCTTCACCTATTGCCCGGAGGTCTGTCCCACGACGCTGACGGCTGTGACCCAATGGCTGGACATGATGGGGCGCGATGCGGACCGGATGAATGTGGTCTTCGTTTCGCTGGACCCGGAGAGGGACACCCCTGAGGCGATGAAGACCTATCTCTCGAATTTCGATCCCAGGATCCGCGGCCTGACCGGAACCGTGGCGCAGGTTGCTGAGGCGGCGAAGGCCTACCGGGTGTTCTACAGGAAGGTTCCGACCAGCGACGGATCCTACACCGTCGATCATTCGACCGCCGTCTATCTGTTTGACGCCAAGGGCCGGTTCGTTGCGCCAATCGCCTATGGCGTGAGCGCCGAGTCTGCGGTTCCCCGATTGAAGGAGCTTGTTCGTTGAACCGGACGGATGAGGCAATCCGCCGCACCTGAAGTTGCATAACTTGCCAATTGATTCATCACGTTAGTGTATCAAAACCGCTGATTGTAAATTGGTGGGAAACACACCCGATGGTCAATGAGACAGCGCGACTGGCCGCTTTGCGGGGCCTTGATGTCCTGGATACGGCGCCAGAGCAGCATTTCGATCATCTCGCGGATCTGGCTGCTGAAATCCTTGATACGCCGATGGCCCTGGTGTCGCTGGTGGATCAGGACAGGCAATGGTTCAAGGCCAGTCACGGTCTGAGAGCGACCGAAACGCCAAGAGCCTGGTCATTCTGTGATCATGCGGTGCAGATGGGCCCAAAAGGTCTTCTGGTGGTGGAAGACGCCAGGCTGGATCCCCGGTTCTCTGACAATCCTCTGGTTGCCGGGCCCCACGGGTTCCGGTTCTATGCTGGCGCCGTTCTGACCACTGCTGACGGCCACAATCTTGGCGCGCTGTGCGTCATTGACACCAAGCCGAGATATCGCCCCACAGACCGCAAACTCAATCGCCTGCGCATCCTGGCCGACCTTGTGGTCAATGCCCTGGAGCAGAGACTGCTGGTGCGGGAAATCAAGGCTGCGGGCCTGAAGGCGGGCGCCCTTTGCCCCACCCTCTCCCTCACGGCAAGCGCCTAGCGCCATATCCCGGTACTGCTCGCCTTTCCGGTAAAGGGCGTTGCCTTCAGGCAGGAAGCCCGACCAAATACGGGTCGGTGTTGCTGACATGACTCTGGCCGCCGGAATTCAAGCCACGCCTTTGGTGTGATGCGACCATCGGCCACGCCAGTGGTTGTGAAATATCGAAAATGCTTAACTAGGGTAGTGCTACCAAGTCCTCGATTGCGTATGTTTGGGAGGACCCGCGCTATGTCGATGGAACTGGCGCGGCTTGACGCCCTGCGGGCCCTTGAAATTCTGGACACTCCGCCAGAAGAGACTTTTGACCAGCTGGCGGACCTTGCAGCCGAGATTTTCGACACGCCGATGGCCCTGGTGTCGCTGGTTGACGAGACCCGCCAGTGGTTCAAGGCCCATCCGGGCTTGAAGGTCTCCGAAACGCCCCGGGAATGGTCGTTCTGCAATCATGCCATCCAGCTGGGCAGGAATGGCCTTATGGTGGTGGAGGACGCCACCCTTGATCCGCGGTTTGCCGCCAACCCACTGGTTACCGGCGAGCTCGGTCTGCGCTTCTACGCCGGCGCGGTGCTGACTGACGGGAACGGACAGAATCTGGGCACGCTTTGCGTGCTCGACACCAAGGCGCGCTCGCGGCCACCGGAGCGGAAGCTCACACGGCTGCGGAGCCTGGCGAGCCTGATCGTCCGGGGGTTCGAAGTGAGGCAGCTGGCCCGTCGCCTCTCCGAAAAGCAAAGCCTGCTTGGACTGGCTGAACGCATGGCGGGGCTTGGACACTGGCGTGTGACGCCCGGTCTGCGGACCGTGGAGTGGTCTGACGAAGTCTACAATATTTATGGCGTCACCCGGGAGACCTTCAATCCTGTCTATGGCGAGGGCATCGAGTTCCATTCGTCTGAAGACAGACTGGAGCTGGGGCGGAAATTCCGCACTGCGCTCACAACTGGCGAACCTTTTGAGTACGTCGTCAGGGTTCCTGCGGCGGATGGATCGGTCAAGGTCATCCAAGGCAAGGCCGAAGTGCAACGTGATGACAATGGCAGGATCGTCAGCCTGGTGGGCGTCCTTCAGGACGTCACAGGCTATGAAGCTGCGCTGAATGAGGCCGCCGACGCTGTCTCAGCAAAGTCAGCATTCCTGGCCAATATGAGCCATGAGATCAGGACGCCCTTGACCAGCATTATCGGCTATTCGGAACTTGCGGCGTCGCGACCTTCGGTTGGGGACGATATCCGTCAGGACATCGGCCGGGTGCACATGGCCAGCCAGGCCCTGCTGGCTACCGTCAATGACATCCTTGATTTTTCAAAGCTGGAGGCGGGGCAGGTCACTCTGAACCTTGCGCCGGTCAACCTCGCCGGACTTGCCCAGCAGACCCTCGATATCCTGGAGCTCCAGGCCGACGCAAAGGGCCTGAAGCTTGGCCTGACAGTGAGGGAAGGCGGAGACGGCCTCTTCTCGCTGGACAGGAGCCGTGTTTCCCAGATCCTGCTCAATCTGATCGGCAATGCCGTCAAGTTTACGGCATCGGGAAGCGTGCAGGTGAATCTGAGCCGGAACCTGGAGGCCGGGACAATCCGGCTGGAGGTGCGCGATACAGGTGCGGGTATTTCGGAAGAGGGACAGGCCCGCATATTCCGGCGGTTCTCCCAGATCGACGGGGATACGTCCGTCGGCGGCGGCACCGGGCTGGGTCTGGCCATCTGCCGTGGCCTGGCTGCGACCATGGGCGGAACCATCGGGGTGGAGTCCCGCCTTGGCGAGGGAAGCTGCTTCTGGCTCGAAATTCCCGCAATGCCTGCCCTTGTCGGCGCAGGCGCCCGGATTGAGCAGGCCGATGACGATGCAGGCCTGGCAGGTGTCCGGATCCTTCTTGCAGATGATCACCCCGTCAATCGCGAGCTGGCAAGGTTGACCCTGGTCCGACTTGGGGCAGATGTTGTTGCGGTGGAGGACGGGGCCCTTGCCCTGGAGGCAGAGGCCCGACAGGCTTTTGACGCCATACTTCTGGATATCAGAATGCCTGTCATGGGCGGCATTGAAGCGTGTGAGCGCTTGCGGGCCCGCGGTGTTGTGGCGCCAATTTTCGCCTTCACCGCCGAGGCTGACCATTTTGACCTGGTATCTGCGCCCGGCAGGACCTTCGACGGCGTCATCGAGAAGCCGATCAACCCGGCATCCATGGTTTCGACCATTCGCGCTGCGCTGGCCGACGAGGGCGAGGATCGATCTGAGGGAAAGGTGGTCTTCCTTTAGGAAGTCAGTTCACGCTTCCGGCTCAACAGGAAAACTCTGGTCCCGTCCGGGCTGGATGCATTATCGATATGGCCAACGATAAAACGCATCAGGTTGGAGACCCCCATGGCCCGCATGAAGTTCGGCGCATTCATCGCCCCGCATCACCCGATCGGCGAGCACCCGATGCTGCAGATGCGCAACGACATCAAGTTTGCGGCCCAGCTGGACTCCCTGGGGTTTGATGAGTTCTGGGTCGGCGAGCATCACTCAACTGGCTGGGAGGTGATCGCGTCTCCCGAGCTGTTCCTGGCCGCCGTGGCCGAGCACACCCACAATATCCGGCTGGGCACGGGCGTGGTGTCCTTGCCCTATCACCACCCCTTCACCATCGCCCAGCGCATGGTTCAGCTGGATCACATGTCACGGGGACGGGTGATCTTCGGCACCGGGCCAGGCGCCCTGCCATCTGACGCCCACATGCTGGGCATTGATCCCATGACCCAGCGGGACCGGCAGGATGAAGCCATTGGTGTTCTCAAGCGCCTCTTCGCCGGCGAGCGGGTAAGTCACAAGAGCGACTGGTTCACCCTGCAGGACGCCCGCCTGCAACTCTTCCCCCTGCAGGAAGAGCTGCCCATGGTGACAGCCTCCTCGATCAGTCCGTCGGGCATGACCCTGGCCGGCAAGTACGGGATGGGCGTCCTTTCCATCGGTTCGAACTCGGACCAGGGCCTGGCGGCGCTTCCCACCCAGTGGAGCTTTGCCGAACAGGCGGCGGCCAAGTCGGGCCAGACCGTCGACCGCAAGGACTGGCGGGTCCTGATGTCCTGGCACATTGCCGAAACCCGGGAAGAAGCGAGAGCCCAGGCCGGCAAGGGCCTGATGCACTGGCACAATGAATACACCGTCGGGACCCTTATGCGTCCGGGCGCGGTTCCCTTCACCTCGCCGGATCAGGCTGTGGACGAGACGGCTTTTGCGCCGGGGGCAGCGGCGGTCATCGGAACCCCTGACGACCTGATCGCCGCCATCCGCAAGATGATCGTCTCTACAGGCGGCTTTGGAACTGTGCTGGGCTTTGTCCACGACTGGGCCAACCGCGAGAACACCTCCCGTAGCTGGGATCTGGTCGCCCGGTATGTGATCCCGGAAGTGAACGGCCTGCTGGAGGGGTATCGCACCTCCCGGCAGTACGTGATCGACAACCGCGAATGGTTCGAACGGGCCGGTCAGGCCGTCATGAGCAAGATCATGTCCCACGAAGGCGCAGCGGCGGCCCTGAAGGCGGGCATGGCCGGAGGCGTGGCCATGCGTTCCCCAAATGCACCTGACCTGACCAAGGCGGCGGAAGCCGAGGGCTAGGGCGATCAGAACCTTCCGGTCAGGCTCATCCGCGCGGAAAACGGTGACCCCGGCGTGAGGTTGTTGTTGCTGTTGGCGAAGAGGAAGTACCGGGCGCCCGTCAGGTTTTCGAGGTTGAGCTGGATCGAGATGTCCGGCGAAACCTTGTAGTAGAAGGCCGCGTCAAGTCGGTCATAGGCGGGCAGTTCAACCCTGTTGTCCGTGCTGGCGAACCTTTCGCCCTGGTGGGACCAGCCCAGCGCTGCAGCCAGGTTGGATGTAAGCTGGCGCCGCGCCCAGAGAGATGCGCTGTGTATGGGCAGGTTGGCCGGTCGGTTACCAGCTGAAACCGTTCCTGAAACGGCGTCCAGGAACCGGCCGTCGGAGTAGGTGTAGGCTGCGACCAGGTTGAGGGTGTCGGTGATCGCCCCGGCAGCGCCGATTTCCAGGCCCGTCGTGCGCTGTCTGCCTACAGGGATGGTGGGGGAAAGCGGATTTCCCGGATTGCTCAGGGCCAGGACATTGCTGCGGTCGAGCTGGAAGATGGCCGCCGTCACGCTGAAGGTCGGCCGCATGTCCCACTTCAGGCCCACCTCCTGATTGTGGAACTCTTCAGGTTCCAGATTCTGGTTTGTCAGGCTGAGGCTGGTCAGCTGATCGCCGCCCCTGGGCTGATAGGTCCTTGAGACTGCCGCATAGATCGAGGTCGAGGGCGCGGGTTTGATGATCAGGCCCAGGCGGGGTGAGGTGAGGTCGTCCGTCACCTTGAAGCGCCGCTGCTGGCCGGCCGGAAAGCCGACAAGCCGCCGATCATCCACCTCGGTGATGAACCGCTCGAACCGCACACCAGCGACGATCTTCACATGATCTGTCAGGTCGGCCTGGTCCTGGACATAGACCGCGGAAACACGGGCGATGCCGTGATTGTCCGTGCTTGAGGCGGTCTGGAGCCAGGAGACCTGCCGGGGACCGTCAGAGGCGACGATCGGCACTGTAAGTGTTGCCGCGTTTCCGGCGAAGCGCCCTTCAAACCTCTGATTGCCCGTGACCTGACGGCCCAGTTCAAGGCCCGCGAGAAGGGTATGGGCAATCGGACCTGTCCTGGCCTTCGCCACCAGGTCGGTCTGGGAGATCAGGTTCTCCCTCTGGGTGGAGGCCCTGTACGCTGCGAGGGCGACCAGGGTTTCGGCAGGGTCGACGACATTGTTGGCGTAGATGTTCTGGTAGGCCTTGCCATAGGCCGCAAACCTGAGACGGGACCGCAGGGAGACCGCTTCGTTGACCTGATGGGAAACGAAGAGGTTCAGGGCGTCGGTATCTGTCCAGGTCGGGCTGTTGGCTGAATCTCCGAAGAACTGACCAGGGTCCAAACGGAGGGGGCCGACGACCGGGCTGGAGGCGTTCTGGTATCGGGACGGAATCCCGCGGTCGGCTGTGCGGCTGTCTTCGAAGTGCTCAATGCCTGCCTGGATCAGGGTGTCGGGACCCAGCCGCACAGAGGCGGTCGGATTGATCCCCCAGCGACTCAGTTTCACTCCCTTGCGATAGCTTTCGCTGTCTTCGGTGACGCCGTTGATCCTGAGGGCGATGCTGTCGTTCAGGGGGTGTGAGAGGTCCAGGCTGATACGGCGCTGCCCGGTGTCGCCGATCATCAGGTTGAAGCTGTGGGCTTCCTGCCATTCGGCCGTCTTGGTGACCCGGTTCGCTACGCCGCCAATGCCGCCCCGGCCAAAAATCATGGCGTTGGGCCCGCGGAATACCTCCAGCGACGCCATGTTGTAGAGGTCGCGATAGGTCTGGATATCGTCGCGGACGCCGTCCACGAAGAAGTCGCCGGTGGTCGGATTTCCGCGGAACACCAGGGTCTCGCGGTTACCCTCACCCTGGGCGACGAAGACGCCGGGGGTATAGCGGACCGCCTCGCCAATTCCGGAGACGCCCTGATCCGAGACCTGCTGGGCTGTTATGACCGAAACGGACTGGGGAACGTCGATCAGCGGTGTGTCGGTTTTGGTCGCGGAACGGGCGGCGCGGACCTGATAGGCGGCCGCTGCCGGATGTCGACCTGTCACGATTACGCCAGATACCTCGCCTGCCGCATCCTCAGCATGGGCTGTGGATAGGGCCGAGGGCAGCAAGGTCAGGGCTAAGGCGGCCCAACGAAGGCGACGACCTGGCTGCATTTGATATTCCGAAGCTAGTTGCGAACAAGTCGCAATTGGATAGCGCAAATGCGAATTAGTCGCAACAAGGGATCGTCAGAATGTGGCGCGAGGCAGTGTGCTCAGGTGGCGACGGTGAAAATCCGTTCGATCAGCCAGAAGGCTGCGCAACCGCCAATGACATAGGGCGGGGCCAATCGGGCCAGGGTATCGATATTGAAGCTAAGGCGCTTGCGCACGGCGCGGAGGGCGAAAATTACGCCGACGGCCACAAGTATGAAGGCCAGTTGTCCCAACTCGACCCCAAGATTGAACAGGAAAAGGGCCTGGGGTTCAGCCTTCGGCGGCAGGCCGATGTTTGAGAGGGCGCCGGCAAAGGCCAGACCATGCAGCAGGCCGAATATGAAGGCGATCAGCCAGGGGCGGCGGCGGGTCAGGGTATCTTTCTGGCTCAGCAGTTCGCTGGCGACGAACACAATGCTCAGGGCGACCAGGGCTTCGATGACAGCCGAAGGAAACTTCACGAAGCCCAGGGCGGCCAGGGCCAGGGTGATGGAGTGGGCGACCGTGAAGGCGGTCACCGCCTTGACGATCCGCCAATTGGTCCCGATCAGCAGCAGCAAGCCGAAGACAAACATCAGGTGGTCGAAGCCTGTCAGAATGTGCTCCACGCCGAGGCGCAGATAGGCCGGAACCGCCATTCCTGAGGGCCCGGACAAGGCGATCCGGTATGACGCCCCTGATGGGTGCAGGACTGTATTCAACTCTGCGCCATCCTGAGGGGTGATCCGCACCAGGACATCGGTAACGGTCTCCTTCAGGCCATCAATGGTCAGGGTCTGTCCATCCAGGGGGGCGCCCTTGACGACGTTCCAGACCCGGATCCGAAAGGCCGGGGTGATCTCTTCCCGGGAGACGGGCTTGTCGAGGACGCCGCTGGACAGGCGAGGGGTCATGCGCACGGCCATGTCGCCGACCACCGGCTGTTTCCATGTCACGACATAGTCGCCGGGCGCTGTCTGGTTGATCTGCACAAGGGCTGGGCGGACTTCGTGCGCAGCGGCCGGCGTCGCAAGCCAGAGTCCGGCGACAAATGCCAGGACTGCGGCGCAAAGCCCACCAAGACTATTGACCTTCCCCATGTCGCCAGTTTTGACAGGGGATCAATGCGCGGGCAATCATGTTCAGACGAACGATCCGTGTTTCAAACGGATTCGTCTGGTCGCCGGGGGGAAACAGGATGATCTCGAAAAACCTGCTGTGGGGCGCAAGCGCTCTTGTGGTCGCCATGGCTGTGGGAACAACAGCGCCCGGCGAAAAGGCGAAGGTCTATCGACAGCCAGCCGCAGCAAAGACTGTGGCCCATCTGCCGGGGTACAATCCCGACCGGAACGCCTATTTTGGTGATCTGCACGTCCACACCAAGCTGTCCTTTGACGCATACATCTTCAATGTCCGGAGTTCACCAGACGACGCCTATCGGTTCGCCAAGGGTGAAACCATCGGCCACGCCGCGGGCTTTGACATCAGGCTGGCTGGAGGGCCGCTGGACTTTGTCGCGGTGACGGACCACTCCGAGTATATCGGCGCCATGCGGGAAGCGGCGACGCCGGGCTCGCCCCTCGCCAAGCTGCCGATCGTTTCGGGACTGTTCAGCACCGATATCCAGGAAATCGGCAAGGCCTTCGCCCGCATTGTCCAGGCCAGTCAGGACATGACCATGCCGGCGGAGTTCAGCGACAAGGGCATTGCCGGGCGAGCCTGGAAGGAAATCCAGGACGCTGCGGACCGTCACAACGAGCCGGGCAAGTTCACCACCTTTGTCGGATACGAATTCACATCCGCACCCCAGGGGAGAAACCTCCACCGCAACGTCATCTTCAAGACGGCCGCCGTTCCGGGCCTGCCCTATTCGGCCCGGGATTCCGCCGATCCTGAGGACCTCTGGCGCACCATGGACGGCTGGCGCAGCAGGGGCATTGATTCCCTCGCCATTCCCCACAACTCGAATGGCAGTGATGGGCTGATGTTCGAGCCGACAAAGCGCAGCGGCGCGTCGATGGACAAGGTCTATGCGGACATGCGCCGCCGCAACGAGCCCCTGGTTGAAATCACCCAGATCAAGGGGACTTCAGAAGTCCATCCCTCACTAGCGCCCAATGACGAGTGGGCGAATTTCGAGATCATGGAGAGCTATATCGGGTCCAACAAGATGGTGACCAACTTCCACGGCAGCTATGTGCGGCAGGCCCTGAAGGACGGTATAGCCATGCAGGACAACAAGGGGTTCAACCCCTTCAAGTTCGGGTTCATCGGCTCCAGCGATACGCATAATTCTGCGCCGGGTTCGGTCGAAGAACGCAACTATTTCAGCAAGACGGGGCGGCCCGACAGCACCCCGGTCAATCGCAATTCCGTACCCCCCGGTGGCGCCAAATCCTGGGACGGCGTTCCATTCGATCCGACATCCCGGTCTGCCCGCTTCCAGTCCTGGGGCGCTTCAGGTCTTGCCGGCGTGTGGGCTGAGGAGAACAGCCGTGAGGCCATCTATTCGGCGCTCCGCCGGAAGGAGACCTTTGCAACTTCGGGTCCGCGCATGCGGGTGCGCTTCTTTGCCAGCTACAACTATCCCGAAGACCTGATCGGTCGAAAGGATGTCACCCGTCAGGCCTATGCCCTGGGCGTGCCCATGGGCGGAGATCTGCTGGCCGCCAAGGCCGGTCAGGCGCCGAAATTCCTGGTCTGGGGGGTCAGGGATCCCAATTCCGGATACCTGCAGCGGGCCCAGATCGTGAAGGGTTGGGTCGAGAACGGCGTGGCGAAGGAAAAGGTCTATGACGTGGCCTGCTCCGATAACCTGCCGCTGAACAAGGCCACATGGCGTTGCCCGGACAATGGGGCGAAGGTCGACATCTCGACCTGCGCGACCGAGCGGTACAAGGGAGACGTAGAGTTGCGCACCCTGTGGCGTGACCCGGAGTTCAACCCGAAACAACGGGCGTTCTACTATGTGCGGGTGCTGGAAAACCCGTCCTGCAGGTGGTCGACCTGGGACGCGATCCGCAATGGAACACCGCCAAATCCCCGCCTCGCCAACACCATAGTGGAGCGGGCCTGGTCCTCGCCGATCTGGTATGAACCCAGAGTCTAGGGCCGCCCTCTGGCGGCGCATACTGCGGGAGCCCTTGACCCACTTCCTGGTCATAGGCGCCGTGCTGTTTGTCGCGATGTCCCTTGTCCAGGGCGCACGTCGACCCGTGGTGCGCCTGGACAACAGCGAACTGGAGCAACTGGTCAGCTACTGGCAGCTCCAGATGCAGCGGCCGCCGACCCAGGCTGAGGTAAAGGCCATCATCAATGAACGGGTTGATGAGGAGCTGCTGGCCCGGGAGGCCCTTCGCCTGGGCATGGACAAGAACGACATGATCATCCGTCGTCGTCTTGCCGAGAAGATGGCGTTCGCCAGTGAAGACACGATGAGCCTGCCCGAGCCGTCAGAGGCGACCTTGAAGTCCCTCTACGACAAGACCAGGAACCAGTATGTCCTTCCTGCTCAGGTCGCGTTCCGGCAGGTGGTCTTCAGCGGAGATCGCCCGAATTCTGAAGCATCCGCAAAGGCCGCGCTGGAAGCCTCCCGTGACCGGGATCCCGGTCCTGGCGATCCATTTGTCCTGCCGCTGGCTTATGGCGGTGTGGGTCTTGACGATCTCCTTCGAGACTATGGCCCTGAGTTTGCCGCGGCGATGGAGTCCATGCCTGTTGGCGTCTGGGCCGGGCCTGTGCAGAGTCCCTATGGCTGGCACCTGATCAGGATCGAGAGCCGGAAGGCGCGATCGGTTCCGGGCTTTGACGCTGTGAAGGACCAGGTGAGGGAAGCCTATCTCACAGAGGCCAGAAAACGCTCAAACGCCGACTTCCTGTCGCAGCTGCGAAAACGGTACCGGGTTGAGGTGGCGGGCGGCCCAGGCTAGTCCTCCATCGGGTTCATAGTACCGCATGGCAAGAGCCTGTTAACCTTGGCGATCCTAGGGTCAGGCCGCAACCGCCGCGGATTTCATGATACTCCTCACCCAAAACGAGCACATTGGCCTGAATGCTGCGGTCGCATTGCGGCTCAGGTCTACCGTGCCAAGGGTCGCCCTCGTTGGCCTGAGCGCCTTGATGCTCGGCTTTGTTGCGCACTGGCCATGGGCCGCCGCCTGGTGGGCGACCTATGTCTTGCTGCAGGGACTGATCATTTCTGCAGAATCCACGGATCGCCTCCGCCGTCTCCGGGCTGTCTACGTCTTCTCGTTCCTGACCTACGCCGTTGCAGGGTTTCCCACCTGGTTCCTCTGGTCCAAAATGGGAGCCCTGGGCATTTCCACTGCGACCATGCTCCTGTGCGGCATGCTGATCCAGCAGGTGGTTTCGAGCATGGCTGCCCGCAAACTGTTCTGGGCATGCGCCACCCCCTTGATAGGTTATCTGATCTTCGTGCCCGTGTTCGCTTTTGGCGGCGACCACCTGGTGGAAGGACTGTCTGTATCTGCATGCGGCCTGATGCTGGTGGGCTATCTGACATTCCTCTGGTCAAGCCAGCAGAAGGCCCTCGAGGCCATTGAGTCCAGTCGCCTGAAGGCCGAAGCGGCCAGCAAGGCCAAGACGGACTTCCTTGCGGTGATGAGTCACGAACTCCGGACTCCGATGAACGCCGTTCTGGGCGCTGCTGATCTGCTGGGGCGTACGGATCTCAGCGGTGAGCAGCGCGAGCATGTGGACATGCTGGCCGATGGCGGCGCCGCCCTGATGAATATCCTGAATGATGTCCTGGACCTGGCGAAGATCGAAGCCGGGAAGCTGGACATCAACCAGACCAATGTCGATATATATGAGGTGACCCGGAGGATTGCCGCCATCTGGACGGCAAGCGCCCGGGACAAGGGCCTCGAGGTGAACTTCGAGATCGCACCACATACCCCCCAGTTCTTGGTGGTCGACGCGACCCGGATCGGCCAGATCGCCTTCAATCTGCTGGCCAATGCCGTGAAATTCACGCCAAGCGGCTCAATCAGTCTGAAACTGGATGGACGCGAAGTCCAACCAGGCCAGTTTGAGCTGACCTATACGGTCAGCGACAGCGGGATCGGCATGTCCGCCGAGACCCTGAAACGGCTCTTCAATGCCTTTGAACAGGCCGATAGCTCCATAAGCAGACGGTTTGGCGGCACGGGACTTGGTCTCTCGATCAGCCAGAAACTCGCCCATATGATGGGTGGTGAAATCGAGGCTGTTTCTGTCGAGGGCCAAGGGTCGACCTTTACGCTGAAACTGCCATGTGCACCCGGTGTGGCGGAAAGCGAGGCAGAAGACGTAAGGCTGGCCCAGGATGCTGGTGAAGGTCGAACCCCGGTTCAGATCCTCGTGGCGGAGGACAATCCGGCAAATCAACGCATCATTGATCTCTTCCTCCAGCCTATCGGCGCGGATGTAACAATCGTTGCAGACGGGCAGCAGGCCTTGGCCATGCTTGAAGTGCGGACCTTTGATCTGGTGCTCATGGACATGCAGATGCCGGTCATGGACGGGCTTGAGGCGACACGGATCCTCCGAGCCTCCAACGGCCCCAACTCCAACATTCCAGTCCTGGCGCTGACGGCCAACGTCATGGAAGGGCATCAGCAGGCCTGCAGGGAGGCTGGTATGAATGGCCACATCGCCAAGCCAATTGACGCCAGGGTGCTGATGACCAGCGTATTCGCGGCGCTTGACCGTGCTGTTGGTAGTGAAGATCGCAATGATCCCTTGCAGGATTGCGCGCAAGCGGCCTGATTGGCCTCGACTTCATTGTTTTTCAAATTCTGGCGTCCACTGTCGCCGCGCGATTTAGGCCTTTCCGCCTGAGCGAGTTCTGATCGTGGGCGGCAAGTCGGGGTTTTGCTTGAAACTAGGCTTTACTGGCGAAGGCAGTATCGGGTCCCGGCTGGCAAAGTCGGCGAGCCTGACAATTGCGGTCATTTCAGGCATCGCCATTCTCGCCCTCACTGGCGTTGTGGTCGGGGCTGCACGCCGCATTGACCAGGATGCCCGCCGCCATGGGGAAACGCTGGTGGCCAATGGACTTGCCATCAAGGTCGCCAGTGTCAGCGCCTGTATCTTCCCGAATTCCGTTTGGGACGAAGCCGTCCGAAACCTGGACAACAGGTTTGATCAGGCCTGGGCCGACTCCAATGTCGGACAGTTCATGGCCAATACCTGCGGTCTGAAAGAGTCCTATGTCGTCGACTGGCGGGATCAGACGCTTGGCGCCTGGCGGAATGCCGAGCCGGTTGATCCCACCATCGCCGCCCCTGTCCAGAAGACGGTTGCGTCCCTCCTGACTGAAGTAAGACGCGCTGAAATCGCCCTTGGGCCCTATGTGCGGCCGGCAGTCAAAGGGCAGATGAACTTCAAAACGGTCGAGCGCTCGGTCTTCGGAATGACCTCTGACGGCCCGGTTCTGGTCTCTGCGACCTTGATCCGTCCAGACCTCGGCACATCAGTTCCTACGCATGAGCGGTCGCCGGTCTTCATCGGGGTCATGCCCCTGGATCAGGTCTTCCTCGACTGGTTTTCCAAGCATTATCTGTTGCAGGATCTGAAGCTGGACCTGCCTCCCTTCGATCACGGCCTGACCCAGGAAGCGTCGGCCAATATCAAGGATCCAGCCGGGCGGAGCATCTCGCGGCTGGTCTGGACCTATGGCCGGCCGGTCCAGAACCTGGCCTGGAGTGTTGCGCCGCCTCTGATGCTGCTGATCCTGGTGCTGATTGCAGCCCCGGCTCTGGTCATTCTGCGTGATCGTCGCCAGGTGGCCCTGCTTCGGGAAGCCATGGTTCGAGCCGAGGCCGCCTCGGAGGCCAAGGGACAGTTCCTTGCGGTGGTCAGCCATGAGATCAGGACCCCGCTGAATGGCGTCCTGGGCATGGCGCAGGCCATGGAGCACGATCCCCTGCCCAAGGTTCAGCGCGAGCGGCTCAAGATCATTGTCGAGTCCGGGGACGCCCTGCTCACCATCCTCAATGACATTCTCGATCTTTCAAAAATCGAAGCCGACAAGCTTGAACTGGAAGACCTGGAATTCGACATGGGCGACCTTGTCACATCTTCTGCAGCCTCCATCCGCGGAGCCCTTGACCGCAAGGGCCTGGAATTCAAACTCGACTTCCCCCTTGATGCCAGAGGCATATTCCGCGGCGATCCGCTTCGGGTGGGACAGGTCCTGGCCAATCTCCTGTCCAATGCCGTCAAGTTTACGGACACTGGCAAGGTCGCCCTGACCGTCCGGTATGACGGCGCCCTCGTAAGCTTCCGGATTTCCGACACCGGACTGGGAATCGAGCCCGAAAACCTGAGCCGTCTGTTCGACAAGTTTGTCCAGGCGGACTCCACCATTACCCGCCGGTTTGGCGGAACAGGACTGGGCCTGGCGATTTGCCGGCAGCTGGCGACGGCCATGGGCGGCGACATCGCCGTGGACAGTCGCCCGGGAATTGGCAGCGACTTTACCGTCACCTTGCCCCTGCCGCGGGTTCGGGAGAGTGCGACAAGCTCCGGGCATAAGGCGAGCGATGCGCCTGCCGCCAGTTCCGATCTCCGAATTCTGGTCGCCGAGGACAACAGCGTAAACCAGCTGGTCCTCATGACCCTGTTGGGGCAGGCAGGCCTTCGTCCTGTCATGGTTGGCGACGGCGCCGCCGCTGTTGAGGCCTGGGAAGGCGGCCACTGGGACCTTGTCCTGATGGACGTCCAGATGCCCGTTATGGACGGCGTTACAGCCGTTCGGGAGATCCGGAAGAAGGAAGCGGAATCAGGTCGCGCGCCTACGCCGATCCTTGCCCTCACCGCCAACGCCATGACCTACCAGATCGATGAGTACCGGGCGGCGGGCATGGACGGCGTCGTGGCCAAGCCCATCGAAGTCGCCAGTCTTTTCGCTGCCATGGACACAGCCTTGACAGAGGCCGGCCGCAATCGCGCCGCCTGAGGTTGAGAGTTTCGAGACATCGATCCCGAATCGCGGCGATCTGACGCACCCAAGGGGTATCTGACATGGCTCGAGTTTCTGCGCCGCGTGCGGCGATTGTAGCGGCAATTCTGCTGCCAGCCCTGATGGTGGCGGCCTGCGGCGGCGGCGGCTCGAGCGGTGGTGGCGGCGCTACGACGGTTGTGGTCGCCAATCGGGCGCCGGTCGTGGCCAGAGCGAACGCCAATCAGTCCGCTACTGTCGGGACCGCCTTCACCTCTGACGCCAGCCAGGGCGGCGCCACCTTTACGGACGCCGACGGCGACAGCCTGACCTATGTCACGACCCTCACGCCCGCTGGTGGCGGACTGACTACAAGCGGCGCCACGATCAGTGGTACACCCAATACAGCCGGGACTGTGGTGGTGTCGGTGGTCGCTTCTGACGGCAAGGGCGGCTCGGCGACCAGTACTTTCAATCTTGTTGTGGCGCCGGTTTCCGCCGCCGCCCTCGGAAGGCCGACACTCCCGGCTGTATCCTTCGCCTATGCCGACGCCGACATAGCCTTGCCCACGCACTATACGCGGGCCGGAGGTGGAACCATCAGCGGCGCCGACAACACCCCCGCCACAAACCCGACCACCAATGCCGGAGCGACCCTTGGAAGGGTCCTCTTCTATGACAAGCGTCTGTCGTTCAATGACACGGTGGCGTGCGCCAGCTGTCATCAGCAATCCAAAGGCTTCTCTGACTCAGCGCGACTGAGCGTCGGCTTCAAGGGTGGAACCACCAGTCGGCACGCCATGGGCCTGACCAATGCCCGCTATTACAATCGCGGACGCTTCTTCTGGGACGAGCGCGCAGCCACCCTGGAAGATCAGGTGGTGACCCCCATTCAAGACGCCACTGAAATGGGGATGAACCTGACGGATCTGGAGGCCAAGCTGGCCGCCACTGACTTCTATCCCGCCCTGTTCCGCGACGCCTTCGGAACGACCCAGGTGACGCAGCAGCGCATAGCCCGGGCCTTGGCGCAGTTTGTGCGGTCCATGTCCTCCTATCGAAGCAAATATGACTCGGCCTTTGTGAACGGGACGCCGAACTTCCCCGCGACCTTCACGGCGCAGGAGGAGCGGGGGCGTCAGATCTTTACCGGCGTTGGCCGATGCGATGTCTGTCACCTTACCGACGCCCACATAAGTCCGAACGTATTCAACAACGGTCTCGACGCGACGGTCACGGACGTCGGCGCCGGCGGAGGGCGATTCAAGTCGCCGTCCCTGCGCAATGTCGCTGTGCGGGCGCCCTATATGCATGATGGCCGGTTTGCGACCCTGCGGGATGTGGTCGAGCACTATGACCATGGGGTTCAGGCCAGCGCCAATCTGGCCCCCGCCCTGATCGATGGGACCGGAGCCCCCCGGCGGCTGAACCTGTCCGAAGCGGACAAGCTGGCGCTTCTGGCCTTCATGGGAACCCTCACCGACACTGCCTTGATGCAGGACGCAAAGTTCTCCAGTCCGTTCTAGGCGCCAGCTTGTGCTCGTAGATCAGGTCCTGGCGAAGACGCAGAGCTTGTTGCCGGTGGGGTCGCGGAAATAAGCGCCATAGAAGCTGGTTGAATCTGCGGGACGGGGGCCAGGAGCGCCCTCATCGAGGCCGCCATTGGCAAGCGCCGCCTGGTGTGCGGCGTCGACGGCCTCACGCGAAGGCGCCAGGAAGGCGATCATGATCCCGTTGCCGGCCCTGGCAGGCTCTCCGTCAAAGGGCGGGCAGATATAGGTGTCGGCCTCGGCGCCCTTTGGCCCATATCCGGCCCACCCTCCCTGGAAAAAGCTGCGCTCGTGGTCGATGGCGCCGAAGACGGCGTCGAAGAAGGGAAGGGCGGCTTCGACATCCTGCGCGCCTATGGTCACGTATCCGGGCATGTTTGCATCTCCTTTGATCCTGCTTGCCATTGCGGGGAACAAAGGAAGAACAATTTCAGGCGCCCGTCAAGCAGCCAAGGCGAAGGCCGCCTTCCCGCAATGTGGAATACGACAAAACCGGACGTAGCTGAAAAATAGAACATGTTGCGAACCTGGAACAAACGAGGTACGAAGGATTCAGCGACGGGCTGGCGATGCTTTGCCGGTCGGACCCGCGGAATCATGGGATAGAGGAAGCCCAATCATGGCGAACCAATCGGCGTTGAAGCTCGTGGCAAAAGAAGATGGCGATAAGCAGCGGGCCCTAGAGGCGGCGCTGTCACAGATAGACCGGGCCTTCGGCAAGGGCTCAGTGATGAAACTGGGCGACAAGACCACCATGGAGGTCGAGGCTGTGTCCACGGGCTCCCTGGGTCTGGATCTGGCGCTTGGCATTGGCGGCCTGCCCAAGGGGCGGATCATCGAGATCTACGGGCCGGAAAGCTCCGGCAAGACCACCTTGGCCCTGCATGTGGTGGCGGAAGTCCAGAAATCGGGCGGCACGGCGGCCTTCATCGATGCCGAACACGCCCTTGACCCGGCCTATGCCCACAAGCTGGGGGTCAATCTGGATGAGCTTCTGGTCTCCCAGCCTGACACCGGCGAGCAGGCCCTGGAAATCACCGACACCCTGGTGCGCTCCAACGCCATCGACATCATCGTCATCGACTCCGTGGCGGCCCTGACGCCGCGGGCGGAAATCGAAGGCGAAATGGGCGACAGCCTGCCAGGTCTTCAGGCCCGCCTGATGAGCCAGGCCCTGCGCAAGCTGACGGCTTCGGTCAACAAGACCAAGACCATGATCATCTTCATCAACCAGATCCGCATGAAGATCGGCGTGATGTATGGCAGCCCCGAAACAACGACGGGCGGCAACGCGCTGAAGTTCTATGCCTCGGTCCGCCTGGACATCCGCCGCACCGGTTCGGTCAAGATGCGCGACGAGATCGTCGGCAACAATGTCCGGGTCAAGGTCGTGAAGAACAAGGTCGCCCCGCCCTTCCGTGAGGTCGAGTTCGACATCATGTACGGCGAAGGCATTTCCAAACTGGGTGAGATCATCGATCTGGGCGTCAAGGCCGGTGTGATCGAGAAGTCAGGTTCCTGGTTCTCGTGGAACAGCCAGCGGATCGGCCAGGGTCGCGACAATGTCCGTGAGTTCCTGAAGAACAATCGCGATATCGCTGAGCAGATCGAGGCCCAGGTGCGCGGCGCCAAGGAAGTGATCGAGGAAGAGCTTCTTGTCGGGCCAACGGCTGAAGACGACATCGACTAGGATCTGGCGTCAGCCACCCCGGTGAACCGACCGGGGTGGCGGCCTATGGCCGGGGAAATCTGCCTGCAGAGCGATCCGTGACCGTGAAGAATGGGCGTCAATCGCCGGTTTTGACGTTTTTTCCTTTTGAGCGGGCGGCAAGTTTCGTAAACGGTCGCCTCCCGCGCCCTGGCGCGACACCGTCTGCAAGTGTCCTTATCCCATGCCCAGCCTCAATGAGATCCGGTCGTCCTTCCTGGGTTATTTCGAAGCCCACGATCACCTGATTATTCCGTCTGCGCCTCTGGTGCCGCAGAACGATCCGACCCTGCTGTTCGTCAATGCAGGCATGGTGCCGTTCAAGAACTACTTCACCGGCGCGGAAACCGCCCCGGCGCCCCGGGCGGCCTCTTCGCAGAAGTCGGTTCGGGCCGGCGGGAAGCACAATGACCTGGACAATGTCGGCTATACGGCGCGGCACCACACCTTCTTCGAGATGCTGGGGAATTTCTCCTTCGGCGACTATTTCAAGGCCGGCGCGATCGAGCATGCCTGGCGGCTGCTGACCACGGAATTCAAGATTCCGAAGGAGAAGCTCTGCGTCACAGTCTATCACACCGACGACGAGGCTGCTGACCTCTGGAAGAAGATCGCCGGTCTGCCGGACGAGAAGATCATCCGTATTTCGACCAACGACAATTTCTGGTCCATGGGCGACACTGGCCCCTGCGGTCCCTGCTCGGAAATCTTCTATGACCATGGCGCCCACATCCCCGGCGGCCCCCCTGGCAGCCCGGACGAGGATGGCGACCGGTTCGTCGAGATCTGGAACCTGGTCTTCATGCAGTTCGAGCAGTTTGCGGATGGCACGCGCAAGCCTCTGCCCAAGCCACAGATCGACACCGGCATGGGCCTGGAGCGGATCGCCGCCGTCCTGCAAGGCGTGCACGACAATTATGACATCGACCTGTTCCGCACCCTGATCTCCGCCTCCCGTCAAATGGTTGGCGGCGGTGACAACGGCGCCTCGCACCGGGTGATCGCCGACCACCTGCGCTCCACCAGTTTCCTGATCGCCGACGGCGTTTCGCCCTCCAATGAAGGTCGCGGCTATGTGCTGCGCCGGATCATGCGCCGGGCCATGCGCCACGCCCACATTCTGGGCGCGGAAGAGCCGTTGATGCACCGTCTCGCGCCGGTCCTGGTGGCTGAAATGGGCGAGGCCTATCCCGAGCTTCGCCGGGCCGAACCGATGATCGTGGAGACCCTGCGCCAGGAGGAGGAGCGGTTCCGCCGCACCCTGGGCCGCGGCATGGTCCTGCTGGACGAAGCCACCGCCAGGATGGGCGATGGCGACCAGCTTCCCGGCGAG
Organism: Alphaproteobacteria bacterium PA2; assembly: GCA_002256425.1. Classification (NCBI taxonomy): domain Bacteria; kingdom Pseudomonadati; phylum Pseudomonadota; class Alphaproteobacteria; species Alphaproteobacteria bacterium PA2. Next base: position 1,365,047 of record NKIZ01000001.1, read on the forward strand.
ACGGCCTTCAAGCTCTATGACACTTACGGCTTCCCTCTGGACCTGACCCAGGACGCCCTGCGCAACAAGGGCATCACCGTTGATCTGGACGGGTTCGACGCCGCCATGAAGCGCCAGAAGGACCAGGCCCGGGAGGCCTGGACTGGCTCTGGGCAAGCAGCGTCAGCCGCCGAATGGTTCGCCATCCGCGAGCGCCTCGGGGCGAGCGAGTTCCTCGGCTATGATCTGGTGGAGGCTACTGGCGGCCTGCTGACCCTGGTGTCGGAAGGTGTTGAAGTTCCTGCAACCAAGGCCGGCGAGACTGTCTTTGCCGTCTTTGATCGCACGCCGTTCTATGCAGAAAGCGGCGGTCAGGCTGGCGACACCGGCGAGATCGAATGGTCCGGTGGCCGCGGTCGCGTTCTGGACACCCAGAAGCAGGCCGGCGACCTGATAGTCCACGAGGTTGAAATCCTTGAGGGCGAGCTGTCGGTGGGCCTTCAGGCCCGTCTGGCTGTCGACGCCGAGCGCCGTTTGACGACCCGCGCCAACCATTCCGGCGCCCACCTTTTGCATGCGGCCCTCAGCCATGTCCTGGGCCCGCACGTGGCCCAGAAGGGTCAGATGGTTGATGGCGAGCGCCTGCGCTTCGACTTCAGCCATGGTGGCCCGCTGACTGCTGCGGAGATCGACGCCATCGAGGCCGAGGTCAATGCCGTTGTCCGCCAGAACATAGCTGCCAGGACCGAGGAAATGGCTCCTCAAGACGCCATTGCCGCCGGCGCCATGGCCCTGTTTGGCGAGAAGTATGGGGACCTTGTCCGGGTCCTGACCCTTGGCGAGGCCCTGAACGGCGATGGCCCCTATTCGGTGGAACTGTGCGGCGGCACCCATGTGGCGCGCACGGGCGACATCGCCCTGTTCAAGATCGTTTCCGAAGGCGGTGTTGCAGCGGGTGTCCGACGCATCGAGGCCCTGACCGGCGAGGCGGCGCGTCGTTATCTCAATGACCAGGCCGCCGTTTCCAGGGCGCTGGCCGACCAGTTCAAGACACCAGTGTCAGAGGTGCTGGCCCGGGTTGAAGGCCTGGAAGCCCAGCGGCGCAAGCTGGAGAAGGAACTTGGCGAAGCCAAGCGACAGCTTGCCATGGGCGGCGGGGGCTCCGGCGGCGGCGCGTCCGAGGTCGAAGAGATTTCGGGAACCAAGGTCCTTGCAAGGATCATGGATGGCGTCGGTGGCAAGGATCTGCGGCCCATCGCTGAAGAGTTCAAGAAGCAGCTGCCTGACGGAGTCATCGTCCTGGTCGGGACGGCTGACGGCAAGGCGGCCGTGACCGTCGCTGTCACCGGTTCGGCTCAGGGCGCCAATAATGCCGTTGACCTGTGCAAGGCTGCGGTCCTGGCCCTTGGCGGACAGGGCGCCGGCGGCCGTCCCGATTTTGCCCAGGGCGGCGCACCGAACGGCGCAGCTGCGGCGGAAGGCATGGCGGCGGCCAAGGCCCTGATCAAGGGCTAGCCAACTGCAGGATTTCCGCTGACCCTTGGGTCGGAAGGAAGAACAATCCTGGAGGCGGGTCATGGCGATGGTCATTACGGCTTTTGAGCGGTCCCCGGACCGGGGGCGCGGCCTTGCCCGTGACATGCGCGTCCGATGGGCCCTGGAGGAAGTGGGCCAGGCCTATGAGGTTCGCCTGGTGTCCTTCGAGGCCATGAAGGAAGCCCCACATCTGGCTCTCCACCCCTTCGGCCAGATTCCAACCCTGGAGGATGGCGATCTCGCCCTGTTCGAGAGCGGTGCGATCGTGCTGCACCTTGCTGAACGGTACGAAGGTCTCCTGCCGCGGGAGGCCTCGGCTCGGGGAAGGGCGGTTTCCTGGCTTTTTGCCGCCCTGAATTCGGTGGAGCCATCGATCCTGGAACTTGAGACCTCACGCTTCTTCGAGACGTCCCAGCCCTGGCATCCTGCGCGATTGCCAATGGTGGAAGGGCGCGTCTCCGTTCGACTGGGGCAGGTCTCCCAGGCCCTTGCGGGTCAGGAATGGCTGGATGGCGACTTCAGCGCCGGCGATCTGATGATGGCTTCGGTGCTGATCAGGCTGAAGTCTTCGGGCCTGCTGAACGCATTTCCGAACCTTGAGGAGTATCTGGCCCGTTGCGAGGCCCGCCCGGCCTATGGGCGGGCCTTTGCGGCGCAGTTGGCCGTGTTCCAGGCCTCTGAAGCCGGGCGCCCCGGATAGGGATCAAGTCAGGCTTGCCTCCGGGCCATATCGGCGCGAGGTTTGGGGCATTGTCTCCAAACCAAATAAATTGCCTGGGAGGGCGCGCATTTCATGTCAAAGCCGGTCATCAATCCAAACGGAACCCTGAAGGGCAAGGTCGCCCTGGTCACTGGCGCCAGCCGCGGCATCGGCGAGGCCATCGCCGCCCGCCTGGCCATGGAAGGCGCCAAGGTCGTGGTTTCCGCCCGTACGGCGGCGGACGGCGAAAGCCGACTGCCCGGCACCCTGGCTGACACAGTCGAGCGCATCAAGGCCGCTGGCGGCGAGGCTGTACTGATCAAGGCTGACCTCGCCCAGGCCATTGAACGCGAGCGTCTGGTGGAAGAGGCCGAGGCCGCCTTCGGCCCTATCGACATCCTGATCAACAATGCCGCCATTACTTATTTTATGCCGGTGGTCGACTTCACCGAGAAGCGGTTCAAGCTGATGATGGAGGTGCAGGTCTATGCGCCCTTCCATCTTGCGCAGCTTGTCCTGCCGGGCATGATCGCCCGGAAATCCGGCTCCATCGTGAATATTTCTTCGCCGGCCGGCCTGCATCCCAAGCAACCCTACAGCCCCTTCCGCGGCGGGACGGTCTATGGCCTCTGCAAGGCGGCGCTCGAGCGCTTCACGACCGGCCTGGCTTCGGAAGTCCAGTCCGATGGCGTGGCGGTGAATGTGGTGTCTCCCGGGCTGGTGGATACCCCCGGGGTGGCGGTGCACGGCCTGATCAACGAGGCCTCCAAGGACCGCGTTCAGCCAATCGAGTACATTGCCGAGGCGGTCTATCAACTGGCCAAGGCCGATCCCATGACCATGACAGGGCGGATCGACTATGCCGAACCCCTGCTCAAGGAACTGGGTCTGAAACCCTCGGAACTTATCTAGTCTAGGAGGCTGTAGTCGGCGCGCCCGCTTGTGGCGCGTCGATCCGCTGCGGCCGCGCCAGATCCATGACCTGGCGGAACGGAAACAGCAGGCCGCCGGTCAGGCTATGGGGATCCTCTCCCTCGCTCTCGGCGCCATAGGCCAGGGGTCGCGTGACCCTGTCGGGCATGTAGAGCGTGCCGAACATGGCGTCCCAGATGGCCAGGCAGGACCCCATATTGTGCCCATAGTGGGCGGGATCGGAGCTGTGGTGGATATGATGGTGGGCGGGTGAGAAGAAGATCCGGCCCCAGACGCCGGTGAACCTGATGGGCACATGCGAGTGCTGCAGGTGGATCACCGTGTAGAGGAATACGACGACAATCACATTGGTCGCGCCAATGGTGAAGGAACTGACCGCATCGCCCAGGGCGGCATGCAGGGCGCCGTTTACCGCGCCCATGACCAGAACCTGGATGTTGGCGAAGATCAGGGTGTCCACCGGATGCACACGGGTCGCCGTGAGGGGAGTCAGGAGTTCGGCCGTGTGGTGAACCCTGTGAAAGGGCCAGAGGGCCGGGATCACATGCTTCAGATAGTGGTCCAGCCAGTATGAGAAGTCATAGGCCAGAAAGAGCACCAGGGTCATCACCGCCTGGGCGAGCCAGGGGTTGGCGATGAGCGGCGGATGGGGCCCCGTTGCGCCATTTACGAATGTGGTTACAGCCTGGCTGGTCTGGGGCAGGGACAGGATGGCCCAACCGATGAGGCCGCCCGCCACGAAGGTGTTGATCAGGTAATAGACCAGATCGACCCGGGTTGATCGGCTTTGCACGAACTTCTTCGGAAACAGCAGCCGCCGCCAGGCTTCCATCTGCGGAAAACGTCGGCGGGGCTTCCTGAGGGCGTAGAAGGCAATGGTGATGATCAACGCGCTCAGCAGGGCCTGGACCGAGAAGATCGAACCGGGCTGCAGCCATGTCGACAGGGTCTGCATGAGCGTCTGCGCCAGATTGTGCAGGATCATCTGAACGGTCATGGGATGGGGCGAAGTTCCGGGCGGGGCGAGACAGGCCAAACGTGACGGGGAGGCCTAAAATTGTCATTAAGGCCCCGCACTCCGCCATTCGGGATCCCGACCATGAGCTCCACGCCCCCGATCTCCGGCCCGGCGGCTTCGCCGACCTACAGGCTGGCCGCCCTGGATCAGGATTTCCTCCTGAGCGACAGCCTTCGCGGCGTCCGGTTTCATCTGGAGTATGAAAAGCCCGAACAGATCCTGCGGGCTGCAGGGATTGAGTCCACCATTGTCGTCTTCGGCAGCGCCAGATCCCATGAGGACAGTCCCGGAGATGGGGCGAGATGGTATGCCGCCGCCAGGGCTTTCGGGCGCCTGGCTTCAGAGCGGGGTGGCGCTTGTCACGGTCAGTCGCCCCTGCGCAATGTCATTGCTACCGGCGGCGGGCCGGGGATCATGGAGGCCGCCAACCGCGGCGCAAGAGACGCCGGTGCGCCGACCATCGGCTTCAACATCGCCCTACCCCATGAACAGGCGCCCAACGCCTACATCACCCCGGCCCTGACCTTCCAGTTCCACTATTTCGCCATGCGCAAGATGCACTTCGCCATGCGGGCCTCGGCGCTGGTGGTGTTTCCCGGCGGCTTTGGGACATTTGATGAGCTGTTCGAAATCCTCACCTTGCGCCAGACGCGGAAGATGCCGCGCATACCTGTGGTGCTTTTTGACGAAGCCTTCTGGCGGGAAGCTGTCGGATTTGACGCCCTGGCGCGTCGCGGGCTTATTGCCAACGAGGATCTCGACCTGTTCAGGTTTGCGGAAACGCCGGAACAGATCTGGACCTGCCTTGTTGAGCAGGGGCTGACTTAGGAGGATGACATGCGAACGGGTCTGACCTGGATGATCTGCTTGATCGTACTTGCCGGGCCAACCGCTCAGGCAGCGGAAACGGGCAGCGTTGGCCGCGCCGTCGGGCAGCCCTTCCGTGACCTCAGCCTCATTCAGGACAAGGCGCCAGAAGTGCTCAAGCGGGCCGCCGAAGGCCCCTATGACCTCACCCGGGTCGCCGACTGTGCACAGCTACGCCAGGAGATCGCCGACCTGGACGCCGCCCTCGGCCCTGATCTGGACGACCTGGGCGCCAAGAAGGGCACGACAGTGGATTCCCTGGCCGCCGACCTGATTGGCGGGGTGGTGAAGCTGCCTTTCCGCGGCATCCTGCGTCGCGTGAGCGGCGCCCAGGCTCGCGAAGAAGCCATGCGCGCTGCTGTCCTGGCCGGCATGGTGCGTCGGGGATTTCTGAAGGGCAGGCTCAGTCAACTGGCCTGTCAGCCTGACTAGACCGGGTGCACTTGCCGCCGCCAGCCATCCAGGCGGGCCTGCGCCGCATCCTGACTGATCCGGGGTTCAAACACCCGATCGTGCCGGACAAAACCTGAGGTCTCGTCGGGACCGAGCAGGCCAGCGCCCCGACCGGCGCAGATCGCTGCGCCGCAGGCTGTCGCCTCGCGCAGGGCGTGCCTTGCGACCGGCCGGCCAAGAAAGTCGGCCTGCATCTGCATCAGCAGGTCATTGCCGGTCAGACCGCCGTCGACCCGAACCACATCCGGGCGGGCGCCGAGGCCCTCAAGGTCATAGATGCGGTCGACCACTTCGCAGACCCGAAGGGCTATGGCCTCCAGACCTGCCCGGGCGATCTGTCCCGGTGTGGTGGCCAGGCTGAGGCCCGAAATCAGTCCCCGGCGTGCAAGATCGCCATGGGGGGCGCCAAGACCCTGGAAGGCCGGCAGAATGGCGAGACCGGGATCCGAGACGGCCGAGGTCGCCAGGGCCTCAAAGGCGGCATGGTTGCCCAGATTGAAGCTGCGCCTCAGCCAGTCCAGGGCTGCGCCGGCCGTGAAGATCATGCCCTCAACACAGAACCGCGTTTCGCCTGCTACGCCCGAAAGCACCATGGGCGGGAGGGTCGGTCCGCCGAACATGAACTTGCCGCCAGTCCCGACATTGACCGTGGCCGAGGTGCCATAGGTGACCTTGCAGGCGCCCGCGCCCTCTGTGCCCTGACCGACCATGGCCGCCTGCTGGTCCGCCATGTCGCCCGTGATGGGAATGGCGGCGCCGAGGACGCTTGGGTGGCAGACCGCCAGCTCGCCCCAGGAGTCGCACAGGGTCGGAAACGCCCGGATATCCAGAGCCTGCAGATCGATCAGTCGGTGGTTCCATTCCTGGGTCTGCAGGTCGAGATAGCCCGTGGGCCATGCCTGGCTGCGGTCGGTGATATGGGCGCCACGGCTAAGGCGGAAGATCAGATAGGAGTCGATATTGCCCCAGGCCAGCCGCCCCTGGGCAAGCAGGGACTCATGGTCGGGAATGGATCGCCAGACAGCTTCCAGCTTTGAAATGGCCTGCTGGGGCGAGACGCCGACGCCCATGGCCTGAAGCTCGGCAGCACGGCCGGCGCCACGCAGGTCACTCCAGACCACCAGGGGGGAGAGCGGCGCCCCGGTCTTGCGGTCCCACATGACCAGGCTGGTGCGCTGGGTGGTGACGCCGAGACCTGCGATCTCCTGGGCCGTGCGGCCGGCCCGGGTCAGGGCCTGGCCAATGACCCGCCTGGCCTGGGTCCAGACTTTCGCGGCGTCCTGTTCCACCAGGCCCGGCGCAGGGTTCTGCGTGGCGATGGCGCCGGAAGCCTGGCTCAGCAGGTCTCCACCCGGCGTGAAGAGACACGCCGTGAGGGTGGTGGTGCCCGCATCAAGACCGAGCAGGAGTTCAGGCATCGGGGATCAGCACGCCAGGATTCATGACGCCCTTGGGATCCAGGGCGCCCTTGAGGGTGCGCAGCAGGGCGGCGCCTTCAGGACCGAGTTCCCGGGTCATGTAGTCGCGCCGGACCCGGCCGATGCCGTGGTGGTGCGCCATGCTGCCGCCGCCGTCAGCCGTGGCGGTCATGATCCGCTTCCAGGCTTCGAAATAGGCGGCTTCCAGCTCTTCGGGGCCGTCCTTCTTGATGGCGAAGGTGAAGTAGAGGTTCAGACCGCTGCGATAGACGTGGGACGAGTGCGCCGAGGCGGCGCGGCATCCCGGCATCTCGGCGACCGAAGCCGTGGCGGCGTCGTAGATCCCGGCGATCCTGTCCCAGCTGGCCGAGATTTCCACGGTGTCGGCGACGATGTTGCGGCTGAGGATCTCGTCCCAACCGGCCACATGGTTCCGGTGGCCGAGCCAGTGGGCGACGATGGCGTCCGGCAGGGGCGTAAGTCCCATGGAGGCGGCCAGTTCAAAGGCTGCTGCGCGCTCCACATCCACCAGGGCGGCCGGGCCTTCGTGCACCATGATGACCGTGCAGTCGCTGGCGGCTTCGTGGAGGCGCTTGCTTTCGCGGACATCGTACTGACGCATGACCGGTGGCCGCCAGCCACGCTGGACCAGCTCCCGCTGGAAGGTGAAGCCGGTGCGCATGTCCGGGGCGGCGAAGGCCGAAACCGCCTGCTTCTCGGCGGCGCGACGCAGGGACAGGGTGACCCCGGTGATGACACCCAGAGTGCCTTCAGACCCCATCAGCATGTGACGCAGGTCAGGGCCTGCCGATGCCCGGGGCGCCTTGCCCAGGGTGACCAGACTGCCATCGGGCAGGACGGCCTCGATGGAATAGATCAGGTCCTCGATATTTCCATAGGCCGTGGAGAACTGGCCCGAGGCGCGGGTGGCGACCCAGCCGCCGACGCTGGACACGGCGATCGATTGTGGCCAGTGGCCGGTGGTCAGCCCCTGAGCGGCGACCTCCTGCTCGGCTTCCAGACCGTTCTTGCCGGCATCGAAGGTGGCCAGCAGGTTCTCCGCATCAATGCTCCGTGTGGCGTTCATGGCGCCCATGTCGAGGAGGATGGCCTCGGGGCTGGTGATGACGCCGCCGACCACGCCGCTGCCCAGGCCGAAGGGGATGAGGGGCGTTCCGGTCGCCGTGGCGATCCGCACCACGGTCTGGACATCTGCGACTGACCCGGGCCGGACGACGCAGGCGGGAGCCGGCCCTTCGGCGCCCAGGCGATCGCGGATATGGCTGACAACCCAGTAGTCGTGGCGACGGTCCTGGATCTTGTCCGTGGCGGTCAGCACCTTGGCATCGCCGAGGGCGGTCTTCAGCTGGGAAATGGCGGACATGTCAGGTACTCGCAGTCGTGGTGTTGAGGGCCGACAGGCTGTCGGCGCGGATGTCGAGGCAGGCCTTGATTTCTGAAGCCGTGCGGTCAGGGGACCAGTTCAGCAGGGTCGCCATTTCAGCGCCCATGACCGGAAGCGCAGCTTTACTGCCTTTGTCGTCGAACCAGGCGCGGTTGGAGCGGCGCACCCAGACGTCTTCGAGCTTCAGGGCGCCTTCCACTGTCACGGCATGCCGGGTTTCGGCCTCAGGCCCGCCGGCCGCGAGCGGGGCTTCGGAGCCATAAAGGGCGACAAGGCGTTCGGCTTCGAGTTTTGGCATGGTCGCGGAAAGGGTCGAGGTCACCGCCTCGACATCCAGGTCGCCGCCGGGCAGGGGCGTCGTCGCCGTCAGGGAGGCGGTCGGTTTGCGACCGATCAGTTCTTCTACCGTATCGACCACCCGCTCGGCCATGCGGCGATAGGCGGTCAGCTTGCCGCCGGCTATGGCCAGAATGCCAGCCGGTCCAGTCCAGACCTCGTCCTTGCGGGAGATTTCCGAGGCGGACTTTCCTTCCTGACCGACCAGGGGGCGGACGCCCGACCAGGCGGCGACAATGTCGGCGTCCCCCAGGGGCGCAATGCTAAAGCGCTTGTTGGTGGCCTCCAACAGATAGTCGATGTCGTCCCGGTCAATGACGGGCCAGGTATGATCCTCGGGATAGAAGGTGTCGGTGGTGCCGATATAGGTGAACCGCCCCTTGGGCACGGCGAAGACGCTGCGTTTGTCCCGGGCGCCCATGATGATGGTGCGGGAGACGGGCAGGCGGGCCTGGTCGACCACCAGGTGGACTCCCTTGGACAGCATCAGGCGGGGCTTGGCGGCGCCATCCTCAAGGCCTCGCAGGCGATCCACCCAGGGACCTGCAGCGTTGACGATGACCCTCGCGGTGATCCTGGCCCTGGCTGTCTCGCCGTTCAGGGTGTCATCCAGGACGACGCCGACGGCCTTGCCATTCTCGACGAGAATCTCGCTGACCGGTGCATAGCTCACAACCGTGGCGCCGTAGGCCACGGCGGCGCGGACATTGGCCAGGGTGAGCTTGGCGTCTTCGGTCAGGTATTCGGGGTAGGCGACCGCGCCAGTCAGGTCAGAGGCGTCAATGGCCGGTTCCCGGGTCTCGACGTCCTTGCGGGACCAGACCTCGTGCTGGCGACCCTTGGGCACCCCGCCCAGCTTTTCGAAGGCCCACAGGCCGGTGCGAAGCTTGGCTATGGCCGCCGCATTCTTGGCGGGAATGACAAAGGGGGTCATGCGGGTCAGGTGAGGGGCGATGGCTTCCACCGCCTTGCGCTCGGAAGCAGCCTCCTGGACCAGCCCCAGATCGCCCTGGGCCATGTAACGCAGGCCGCCATGGATCATTTTCGAAGATCGGCTGCTGGTGCCTGCGGCAAAATCGCGCGCTTCCACCAGGGCGACGGACAGGCCGCGCATGGCGGCGTCCCGGGCAATTCCCGCGCCGGTGACCCCGCCGCCAATGACAAGAAGGTCGAAGCTGGCGCCATCCAGGGCATCCAGAACCCCGCTGCGGTTGCGAAAATCCAGAGCTCCGGCTTGCATCTTCTTGATCCCCAGGCCCTTCGGCCATCTCGCCGCCGCCGTAGGTCCAGCGGTCGATCAGCAGTTGTTGCTATGTCTATTGGACAGGCATGAGGGTCAATCGAATAGGCGGCCGGCGACCAATTTCATTGACTGACCCTGGAGGCATTCCAAGCAAAAACATTACCTTAAGGTGTGACAGCTAGGCTGCACTTTCCTGCACCTTAGGGGGGCGCACGCATGCCGATACCTGAAACCCAATCGCCGACCTATGATCTCCTGGTCATCGGCAGTGGTCCGGCGGGCCGACGGGCCGCCATCCAGGCGGCAAAGCTGAACAAGCGGGTCATGGTGGTCGAGCGGGGGCGGCGGGTCGGCGGCGTTTCGGTTCATACCGGAACCATTCCCAGCAAGACCCTGCGCGAGACCGTGCTGAACCTTTCCGGCTGGCGGGAGAGGGAGTTCTACGGCCGCGCCTATCGCGCCAAGCAGGACATTACGGCCGAGGATCTGGGCAAGCGCCTGCAGATCACCCTCAACCACGAAGTCGAAGTGCTGGAACACCAGTTCGCCCGGAACAATGTGGACACGGTCATGGGCTCGGCCCGGTTCCTGTCCCCCAACAGCGTCGCTGTTGAAACCGACGAAGGCTCACGGATCATTGCGGCGGACAAGATCCTGCTGGCAGTCGGTACGACGCCCTATCGCCCCAGCCATATCGGCTTTGATGGGGTCAATGTCCTCGACAGCGACGAGATCCTCGACATCACCCGCATTCCCCGCCAGCTGGTGGTGGTCGGCGCCAGCGTCATCGGCGTGGAATACGCCAGTATCTTCAGCGCTCTGGATGTGAAGGTCACCCTGGTCGAACCCAATTCAGGCCTGCTGCCCTTCCTGGATCGGGAACTGTCGGAAGAATTCACCCACGACCTGCGCGACCGGGGCGTCGCCCTGCGTTTCGGCGCCAAGGTGCTGTCGGCGGACTCTGTTGGGCCCCAGGACTGTCGCGTGGTCCTGGCCGACGGCCGCGAGCTCCGGGCCGACATGGTCCTGTTCTCCGCCGGTCGGGAGGGCGCCATCAAAGGGCTGGGCCTGGAGGCCGCGGGCCTGTCCGCCGACGAGCGTGGCCGCCTGAGCGTGGACAAGACCACCTTCCAGACCGAGGTTCCGCACATCTATGCGGCCGGCGACATCATCGGCTTTCCGAGCCTCGCCTCCACCTCCATGGAGCAGGGCCGCATCGCCGCCTGTCACGCCTTCAACGAGCCGGCCCATTCGCCGCCGGAATTCTTCCCCTATGGCATCTATTCCGTGCCCGAAATCTCGACCATCGGCATGTCCGAGGAACAGGTCCGCGAGCGGGGCATACCCTACGAGGCCGGTGTGGCGAGGTTCCGCGAGACCTCCCGCGGCCACATCATGGGGATCGAGTCCGGCTTCCTGAAAATGCTGTTCGCCCTGGAGACCCGCCGTCTGCTGGGCATCCACATCATGGGCGAGGGCGCCACCGAGCTGATCCACATTGGCCAGGCGGTTCTGAACCTGGAGGGCACCCTCGACTATTTCGTCGAGAACACCTTCAACTATCCGACCCTGGCCGAGGCCTACAAGGTCGCCGCCCTCGACGCCTGGAACCGCATGCCCAGGGCCCAGTCCAGCGTCCGGACCACGGCGGCGGCCCTTGAGCGGGCGGTCAAGGCCGTCGGCGGCTAAGTCCGGACTTCCGCCGATTTGATCGGAAGTGCCCCGTTGGACTTCGTTTGGTAGTTTGACTACATATCGACTCGGAAACGGGGAGATTGCGTCATGGCAGGTTGGCGGCAGGCGCTCTTGCTGGGCCTTGGCGCTGCGAGTCTGACAGGCGTCGCCCTCGCAGATGAAGCCCCGACGATCGAGCCGGTCATTGTCACGGCCCGCCTGCGGCCGGAAAACGCCCAGTCGGTTCCAACATCCCTGTCCATCGTGGATGAGCACCAGCTGACTGCTGCCCAGACAGTCTCTCTCGCCCAGATAGCCCAGCTTGTTCCCAGCCTGAACTATGTGTCGCCCAATCCGCGCAACACTGCCTTCACCATCCGGGGCCTTGGCAGCAGCGTCATCGCCGTCTCCCAGGCCAATGACGGACTGGATCCCGGGGTCGGCTTCTATGTGGATCAGGTCTATCACGCCCGCCCGGCGACGGCTGCCTTCGACCTGCTTGACCTTGAAAGAGTGGAAGTTCTGCGCGGACCCCAGGGCACGGTCTTCGGCCGCAACACCACCGCCGGCGCCATCAACATCACCAGCAAGGCGCCCACCTTCACGCCTCAAGCCGTTGCTGAGGTCTCCTTCGGCGACCTCAGCTATCAGCAGGGCAAGCTCACAGTGTCAGGCCCCTTGCTGGCCGAAAAGGTCGCCGGCAGGCTTTCGGTCATGTCGACCCGCCGTGATGGGACCCTGCGCAACCTCACGACGGGCGGGCGGAACAATGACACCGACAGCTTCGCCATCCGCGGGCAAGTGCTGTTCCAGCTTCGCCCGGACCTCGATCTGAAGTTTTATGGCGACTACAGCCGCCTCGACTCCAACTGCTGCACCCAGGTCTATGTGGGTGTCGGAACCACCCTCAAGGCGGCGGCTCGCCAGTATCCGGCCCTGGCGGCGGGGGTCGGCTATGCGCCGGCGAGCCTCAATCCCTATGACCGGCTGACCGATATCGATGCGGCCCTGAAAGTGGACACTCACGAGGAAGGCCTGTCCGCCATTGCCGAGTGGCGCTTGCACGAAGCAGTGGTCACCTCGGTTTCCGCCTGGCGTCAGTGGAACTGGGACGCCGCCAATGACCGGGACTATACGCGGCTGTCCATCCAGACCTTGCAGCACATTCCGTCCCGTCAGATCCAGTACAGCCACGAACTGAGGATCGCCTCGTCCGGACGCCAGACCCTGGAATATGTGGCGGGGCTCTATGCCTTCACCCAGACCCAGATCGGCCGCCCCATAACGCAGTACGGGCCGCTGGCGACCTACTGGTTGCTGGGCCCGGCCCCGGCCTTTCCCGCCAATCTGCTGGATGGCTATGTCACGGATGGCCGAACCAGGCTGGATAGCCATTCCTGGGCGGTCTTCGGAGAGATGACCTGGCGCCTGGCGGAAACGGTCAGCCTGACCGGCGGCCTGCGCCATACCCGCGAGGACAAGTCGGGGATCTTTGTGTCCACCGTCTCAGGCGGCGCGACACCAGCCACCACGGCCCTCCTGAACAGCAAGCTCTCCATCCTGCGCCCGCAGTCCTACCAGGCCGCGGTCGCCGACGATGACCTCTCCGGCCGGATCGTCGCCTCCTGGGAGGTGACACCCAGGGTTATGCTCTACGCCAGCCATGCCCGGGCAGGAAAGTCGGGCGGGGTGAACATGTCAGGCCTGCCCCTGGACGGCGCCAACCAGCCGGCCCTCCATACGGCGGTGGTCCGGCCAGAGAAGAACGCCGCCTTCGAGGTAGGGGTGAAGTCCCGTCTGCTGGGAGATCGGCTGATCTTTAATGTCGATGTATTCCAGACCACCATCCGCGACTTCCAGACCAATGTGGTGGACAGCGGACCGGGCGCCCTGCGCGGCTATCTCGCCAATATCGAGCGGGTCAGGGTCAAGGGTGTGGAAGTAGAAAGTCTGGCCCAGGTGACCTCGAACCTGTCCCTGCAGGCCTCGGCCAGCTGGACAGATGGAAAGTATCTCTCCTATCGCAATGGTCCTTGCCCCCTGGAGAGGATCGGCGCCGCGACCACAGTCTGCGACCTCAGTGGAAAATCCCTGTCGGCCCTGCCGAAGACGGCCTGGTCCCTTGGTGTGGACTATGTGAAGCCGGTGCAATCAGACCTTTCCCTATTCGCCCATATGGACGCCCATGGCCGCACCAAGGTGTTCGGCGACCCGACGGGGTCCCGATACACAACACAGCCGGGCTATACGGTGGTGAACGCACGGGTCGGCCTGCGGGACCGGTCCGGCGTGGAAGTCTCGATCTGGGCGCGTAACCTGTTCCAAGCTGAGTACCTTCAGAATGTCACGGTTCAGGCGGGCAATTCCGGGCTGATCGTCGGGACGCCCGGGGATCGGAGATCCCTAGGCATGACCCTGCGGGCGTCGTACTGAGAGGGCCTCCATCGGAGGTTTCGCCATGACCCAGCCGTCGTCCCTTTCCGCCGGGCTCGTCCTGCGCAGGGTGGGGCAGAGTGCTGTGGGCGCCGAGCGCATCGCCTTGCTGGAGGCCCTGGGCGTCCATGGCTCCATTACCGGCGCCGCTGCCGCTGTGGGCCTCAGCTACAAGGGCGCCTGGGACGCGGTTCAGGCCCTGAACAACCTTTTTGACCGGCCGCTGGTCGCCAGCCAGGCTGGCGGCAGCCGTGGCGGTTCCGCCGTTCTGACGGAGGAGGGGCGAGCGGTGATCTCCGCCTTTCGCGCCATTGAAGGCGAGCTGGCCCAGGCCCTGGCCGCCGTCGAGAAGCGTCTGTCCTTTGAAGGAGACAGGGCCCCCCATGACTGGCTCTGGAGTCTCGCCATGAAGAGTTCAGCCCGCAATGTCCTGCGCGGCGTTGTCGAGGCCATTGCGGATGGCGCCGTCAATTCAGAGGTCACCCTGTCCATTGGCGGAGAGGCGCGGATCGTGGCGGTGGTGACGCGTCAAAGTGTTGCCGACCTGGGTCTGGCGCCGGGGGTTCCGGCCATGGCCCTGATCAACGCCAGCTTCATCATCCTGGCCCCCGCCTCGGACGGGTTGCGCACCTCGGCCCGCAACAGCCTGGCGGGGATTGTCACGGATATCGCCCGCGGGGCCGTCAATGACGAGGTCACCCTGCAGATCGCCGACGGCAAGTCCCTGTCCGCCACTGTCACCCACGAAAGTGTCGAGGCCATGGATCTGGCCGTGGGGTCACGGGTCCTCGCCCTGATCAAGGCCTCACATGTGATCCTGGCCACCGGCTAGGCCTTGCCTTGGGCGGCAAACCCGGCCTTGATCGTCCCTTCCAGTTGCGGGACGAGATGATGCGGATATTGGCTTTGGCGGGGATGCTGATGGGCTTGAGCGTGGGCGCGGCGCAGGCTGAGAAACTGACCCCCGAGCGGGTGTTTTCCGGTCCCGACCTTTCGGGCCCGCGGGCCCGTGGCGTCAGCCTGTCTCCCGACGGATCCATGGTCACCTATCTGAAGGCCAAGACCGACGATCCCCGTATGACCGACCTGTGGGCCGCCGACGTCAAGGGCGGCGCCCCGCGCATGCTGATCGACGCCCGGGCCCTGATCCCCAAGGACCGCGAACTCTCCGAAGCCGAGAAGAGCCGCCGGGAGCGGCAGGGCGTCCAGACCCGGGGCGTGGTCGCCTATGACTGGGACGATGAGGGCCGTTTCATCCTGGTTCCGGTGGAGGGCGATCTCTGGCTCTGGTCCAGGGCCGGAGGCCAGGTGGCGCGGCTGACCAACAGCGCCGATGACGAGATCGACGCCAGGGTCTCGCCCAAGGGCCGGTTCGTGTCCTTTGTCCGCAATGACAACCTCGTCCTGATCCCGGCGTCTGGCGGTCCGGAGCGGGCCCTGACCACGGGCGGCGATGAGTTGCACAGCTGGGCCACGCCGGAATTCATCGCCCAGGAGGAGATGGACCGTCAGACCGGTTACTGGTGGAGCCCGGACGAAAGCCGGATCGCCCTGACCCGCGTCGACCAGACCGGCGTAGATGTGGTCGAACGGGCCGATGTCGGCGCCAGCGGTGCTGTCATTGTCAGCCAGCGCTATCCCCGGGTCGGCAGGCCCAATGTCGCCATTGAGCTCTTCGTGGCTGATGTGGCCACCGGGCGGATGGTGCAGATCGACCTGGGTTCCGACAAGGACATCTATCTGGCGCGGGTCGACTGGTCGAAGGACGGCAGGACCCTCTATGTCCAGCGCCAGACCCGGGATCAGCGCAGGCTGGACCTGCTGGCCGCCGATGTCGCCACAGGCGCGACGAAGGTGGTCCTTACCGAGACCAGCCCGCACTGGGTCGACCTCTCTGATGATTTTCGGCCCCTTAAGGATGGCGGCTTCCTGTGGTCGTCGGAAAAGAGCGGCTGGAAACACCTCTACCGGTATGACGCGGCGGGCCATGAGGTTGCGCAGGTCACCCGTGGCGACTGGCCGGTGGACGCCATCCAGGGGGTGGATGAGGCCAGGGGTCAGGTCGTTTTCACCGCCAACAAGGACACTCCCATCGAGCGGCGTCTCTGGACGACCTCGTTTCTCAAGCCAGGCGAACCGGCGGCCCTGACACCGGCTGGCGGCTGGTGGACGGTCAAGGTGGCCAGGGCTGGCGGCGCCTTCGCCGGAACCTATGAGGACCCAGCCACGCCGCCGCGAACGGGCTTTTACGACCACAGCGGAAAGCTGGTGCGCTGGATCGAGGAAAACCGGGTCGGGGAGGGGCATCCCTTCGCCCCCTATGTGGATCGCCTGCGCACCCCGACCTTCGGAACCGTCAAGGCGGCGGATGGCCAGGATCTGTGGTGGTCCATGCGCACGCCGCCAGGCTTTGATCCGAAGAAGTCCTATCCAGCCGTCCTCAAACTGTATGGCGGACCTGGCAGCGCCCTGGTGCGCAAGGTCTGGAACGATCCGGGCGACCAGCTCTATCTCGAGGCCGGGTTCATCCTCTTCACCCTGGACAACCGCGGCACGCCCAACCGGTCTGTGGCCTTCAAGACCGCCATTGACCGGCGCCTGGGCCAGCTGGAAGTCGAGGATCAGCTGGCTGGTGTCACCCACCTGAAGGGCCTGCCCTTTGTGGACCCCGCCCGGATCGGCGTCACCGGTTGGTCCTATGGCGGCTATATGACCCTGATGCTGCTGACGGCGCCGAATTCACCCTTCGCAGCGGGTGTTTCGGGGGCGCCACCCACCGACTGGACCCTCTACGACACCCACTATACCGAGCGCTATATGGGCACGCCGAAGGACAATCCTGCGGGCTATGCCGCCTCGGAGGTCACTGCCAGGATCGGCCAGCTGAAGCCCGATCACCTGATGCTCATGCACGGCATGGCCGATGACAATGTCACCTTCGACAACTCCACCCGGCTGATGGCTGCCCTTCAGTCAAAGTCCGTCGGCTTCGAGACCATGCTCTATCCCGGCCTTCGCCACCGGGCGGGCTGGACCCAGGCCCACCTGCTGCATCGCGCCAGGGCGACCCTGGATTATTTCACCCGCAAACTTCATCCGACCCCTGCGCACTAGGCGGATCAGGATTAGGCTCATTTCAATCTCAGATTTTTCGGGGGTTCCCATGCGATTTTCGACCACATCCTTCATCGCCCTGATTGCGGCGGCGGCCCTGTCGGGGCCGGTCATGGCCCAATCAGCCCGCGAGAAGGCCTTCGACGCCCAGATCTCGAACACCGAAATGGTCGACTGGATGAAACGTCTGGCGGCCGAGCCCAGCCATGTGAGCGCGCCAGCCGCCAAGGGGAATGCCGAGTGGGTCCGCGACCAGTTCAAGTCCTGGGGCTGGGACACCCGGATCGAGACCTTCCAGGTGCTCTATCCGACCCCATTGTCGGTCAATCTGGAAATGGTCGGCCCCACACCTTTCAAGGCGACCCTGACCGAGGCGCCAGTCCCCGGCGACGCGTCGTCCAGCCGGACCAAGGACCAGCTGCCGGCCTATGTGGCCTTCCAGGGTGACGGCGATGTCACCGGTGATCTGGTCTATGTGAATTTCGGCATGCCCGATGACTACAAGGCCCTGGAGCGCATGGGCGTGTCGGTGAAGGGCAAGATCGTCATCGCCCGCTATGGCGTCGGCTGGCGGGGGCTGAAGCCCAAACTGGCCCAGGATCACGGCGCCATTGGCTGCATCATCTATTCCGATCCCCAGCAGGACGGTTATGGCACTGACGACGTCTATCCCAAGGGCGGCGGACGTCCGGCCCAAAGCTTCCAGCGTGGATCGGTGGCGGACATGCCACTCTATCCCGGTGATCCCCTGACCCCTGGCGTCGGCGCCACGGAAAAGGCCAAGCGGCTGAAGCGCGAAGACGCCCAGACCATCCTGAAAATCCCGGTCCTGCCCATCTCCTATGGCGACGCCCAGCACTTCCTGAGCGCCCTTGAGGGCAATGTCGTCCCGGCCTCCTTCGTGGGCGGCCTGCCCATCACCTATCATGTGGGCGGCAATGACGCGGTGAAGGTCCATCTGGCGGTGAAGTCGGAATGGAGCCTCAAAACGATTTACGACGTGGTCGCGGTGATGAAGGGTTCGGAACAGCCCGACCAGTGGGTCATGCGCGGCAATCACCGGGACGGCTGGGTGTTCGGCGCCGCCGACCCAATCAGCGGCCATGTGTCCCTGATGGCCGAGGCCAAGGCCATCGGCAAGCTGGCTGCCGAGGGCTACAGGCCCAAGCGCACCTTGGTCTATCTGAGCTGGGACGCCGAAGAGCCCATGCTGCTGGGCTCCACCGAGTGGGCCGAGACCCATGCCGAGGAGTTGAAGGCCAAGGGCGTCGTCTATCTGAACACCGACGGCAATGAGCGGGGTCAGTTCGGCGCCGAGGGCAGCCACGCCTATGAGCACTTCGTCAATCAGGTGATCGGCGACGTCCAGGATCCACAGACCGGCGTCTCGGTCGCCAAACGCCTGCGGGCCTCACTGCAGGTGGAAGGCGCCCAGACGGGCGCCAGTGGCCGCGCCGTGGCGGCGGCGAAGGTCGCCGCGGATCCTGACCGCGACCTGCCGATCGGCGCCCTGGGATCGGGCTCGGACTATTCCAGCTTCATCGGCCATCTGGGCCTGGCCGCCATCAATTTCGGCTTTGGCGGGGAGGGGAATTCCGGCGGGGTCTATCACTCGGCCTATGACACCTGGGAGCATCACCTGGCCTTTGACGATCCGGGCCTCGCCTATTCGGGCGCCCTGGCCAAGGTCGGGGGGCGGCTGGTCATGCGGATCGCGGACTCCAACCTGCCGGTTCAGCGTTATGGCAATTTCGCCGAGACGGTCGCCACCTACAGCGACGAGATCAAGCGGCTGGCGGACGCCAAGCGCGAGGCCCAGCAGGTGCAGGCCCGGCTGATCGCCGGCGACATGTACAGGCTGGCCGACGATCCCAAGCGGACCAATGGTCAACCGACACCCCTGGCGCCGGTTCCCTATTTCAACTTCGCGCCCCTGGACAACGCCATCGCCCACCTGAAGCGCAGCGCCAAGGCCTATGACCAGGCCCTGGCGGCCAGGGGCGGGTCCCTGTCGCCAGCGACCCAGGGCAAGCTGTTCGAAATGCAGCGTAGTCTTGAAATGGTCCTGACCAATGACATCGGCCTGCCGGGGCGTCCCTGGTACAAGAACCTCGTCTACGCTCCTGGCCGCTTCACCGGCTATGGCGCCAAGACCCTGCCGGGCGTTCGCGAAGCCATCGAAGAAGAACGCTGGGCTGACGCCGACAGGTATTCGGTCCTGACGGCCCAGGCCCTCGACGCCTATGCCTCCCGGCTCGACGACGCGGCCAAGCTGATCAACGGCGGCTGACCATCAACGAAAAAGGCCCTCTCCGGGAGGAGAGGGCCTGATTTCAGCTGAAGCCAGTTGGTCGGATTATTTCGCGGCCAGGGCCTTGTCGAGATTGGCGGCCACCTTGTCGATGAAGCCCTCGGTGGTCAGCCAGCCCTGGGTGTCGCCCACCAGCAGGGCGAGGTCCTTGGTCATGGAGCCGCTTTCGACGGTCGAGACGCAGACCTCTTCCAGCACCTTGGCGAAGTGCGCGAGCTCGGCGTTTCCGTCGAGCTTGGCGCGGTGCTGAAGACCACGGGTCCAGGCGAAGATCGAGGCGATGGAGTTGGTCGAGGTGCTCTCGCCGCGCTGATGCTGGCGGAAGTGACGGGTGACGGTGCCGTGGGCGGCCTCGGCCTCCATGGTCTTGCCGTCCGGCGTGATCAGCACCGAGGTCATCAGGCCCAGCGAGCCGAAGCCCTGGGCGACCTGGTCAGACTGGACGTCGCCGTCATAGTTCTTGCAGGCCCAGATGAAGCCGCCGGACCACTTGAGGGCCGAAGCCACCATGTCGTCGATCAGGCGGTGCTCATAGGTGATGCCGGCTTCCTTGTAGCGGGCTGCGTATTCGGTCTCGTAGACTTCCTGGAAGATGTCCTTGAACCGGCCGTCATAGGCCTTGAGGATGGTGTTCTTGGTGGACAGGTAGACCGGGTACTTGCGGTCCAGACCATAGGTCAGCGAGGCGTGGGCGAACTCGCGGATGGAGTCCTCGAGGTTGTACATGGCCATGGCCACGCCAGCGCCCGGATAATCGAACACTTCATGCTCGATGACCTGGCCGTCCTCGCCGGTCCACTTGATGCTCATCTTGCCCTTGCCGGGCACGACGAAGTCAGTGGCGCGATACTGGTCGCCGAAGGCATGGCGGCCGATGATGATCGGCTGGGTCCAGCCCGGGATCAGGCGCGGGACGTTCTTGCAGATGATGGGTTCGCGGAACACGACCCCGCCCAGGATGTTGCGGATGGTGCCGTTGGGCGACTTCCACATCTTCTTGAGTTTGAATTCTTCCACCCGGGCTTCGTCCGGGGTGATGGTGGCGCACTTCACGCCCACGCCGTACTTCTGGATGGCTGCGGCGGAGTCGAGGGTGACCTTGTCGTCGGTCGCGTCGCGATGCTCCATCCCCAGGTCGTAGTAATCCAGATCAATGTCCAGATAGGGGAAGATCAGCTTGTCCTTGATCCACTTCCAGATAATGCGGGTCATCTCGTCCCCGTCGAGGTCGACGACAGGGTTGGCGACTTTGATCTTGGCCATGAGGGATTGGCGCTCCGGAAGCGTAGCTGACAGTTACAATCGCATATAACGGGCGTCGGGCGATGCGCAAAGCTTGAGTGCGTCTGACCTTGCCTAAACTGCGCACAGGTCGGAAAAGCGGGAATGACCTCGCAGCCCCCCTGTATCATCCTCGACAAGCCGCAGATGGGCGAAAACATCGGCGCAGTAGCGCGCGCCATGGCCAATTTCGGGCTTTCTGACCTCAGATTGGTCAATCCAAGGGATGGATGGCCCCAGGAAAGGGCCTGGGCGACGGCGTCCGGCGCCGAATGGCCCCTGAATGCGGCGCGGGTCTATGACAGCGTCGAGGCGGCGATTTCCGACCTGCATCTGGTCTATGCGACCACAGCGCGGCCCCGGGAGCTGCAGACACCGATTCTCACCCCGCGGGAGGCCTGCGCCGAACTGGTGCGGGAGGTCAGCGCAGGCCGGCAGGTCGGTCTGCTGTTCGGCGGCGAGCGGGCGGGGCTGGAAACCGCCGATATCGCCCTCTGCCAGTCTGTGGTCACCCTGCCGATTGATCCGAGGTTCCGGTCGCTGAACCTGGCCCAGGCGGTGATCATCCTGGCCTATGAGTGGCGGATGAGCCTGACGGCCGGGGTCCCGCCGGCCTTCCGGGATGCGCCTGCGCCAGCCGAGGCCGCCGCCATGCTGGGCCTCTATGAGCATTTCGAGAACGAGCTGGACGCCGCCGGCTTCTTCCACCCGCCGGAAAAGAAGCCCTCCATGGTGCAGAACCTGCGTTCGGCCCTGGCCCGGGCCCGGTTCTCTGATCAGGAAGTCCGCACCTTCCGGGGTGTGGTCACCGCACTCTCGAAGGGGCGTGGCCGCATGCTGGAAAAACTCGTCAAGAAGACCGTTCAGGGGAGCCCGAAATGAGCACTGACAAACTGCATGACCTGAAGGTCGCCGCCGCTACAGCCTGGCGGTTCACCCTGCCGCTGATCGAGATCTCGACCACCCGCAGCCGCGGTCAGATGAATGGCTCGCAGATGAATGTCTTTGGCCACATGCGCCGCTTGGCCGATCACCGGGCCCGGGCCGTCACCACGCCCAACAATGACACCTTCTATTCCACCGCCCAGGTCGACCTGTCCCAGGGGCCGGTCACCGTCACCCTGCCACCGACGGGGGATCGCTACCTGTCCCTGCAGCTGATGGACGCCTACACCAACTCCTTCGCAATCCTGGGAACCCGGACGACGGGCAATGAGGGCGGGACCTTTACCCTGGTCGGCCCACGGGATGCTGCGGAAGGCGCTCAGGTCGTGCGCTGCCCGACCAATCATGTCTGGGCCCTGGCGCGGATTCTGGTGGACGGACCCCATGACGTCGATGCGGCCAAGGCGGTCCAGCAGGGCATTTCCATGCAGGGCCCCGCCACAGAAACGCCAGGACCCTTCGCCCATCGCGGCGCCGGATGGCAGGACTATTTCGCCTCCGCCGCCCAGCTGATGAAGCTCAATCCGCCCATTGTGACCGATCGCACCGAGCTGGCGCTAATGGCCCCGCTCGGCCTGGACGACTTCAGGCCGGAGCGGTTCTCGCCCGAAGAGGTCGCCGCCATCGAGGCCGGCGTCGCCGAGGCCAAGTCAGCTTCCAAGCGGGGCGGACTCTCCGGCGCAGGCTTTGTCGAGGGCTGGTCCTATCCCGCTGCGCGGCTTGGAGACTTCGGACAGGACTATGCCCTGCGGGCTTCCGTCGCCGTTTCAGGACTGGCCGCCCTGCCGCCCATCGAGGCCATGTACATGCGGGCCAAGGGAGATCTGCCGGGCGGACTGTTTGAAGGCCTGCGCAACTGGCGCCTGCATTTCCCGGCCGACGCCCTGCCGCCGGTCCATTCCTTCTGGTCCCTCAGCCTCTATGAGGCCACCGAGGACGGGCAGTTCTACTTCACGGACAATCCGATCAACCGCTACGCCATTGGCGACCGCACCGAAGGCCTGACCTGGAATGCCGACGGCTCCCTCGACATCTGGATCGGCCACGCCCAGCCGGAAGGTGACCGGGCGGCGAACTGGCTGCCGGCGCCGGAGGGGCCCTTCGCCCTGTTCATGCGGGCCTATCTGCCAAAGCCTGAACTGCTGGATGGCGGCTACCGTTTCCCGGCGGTCCAGCTGGCCGATTGACCTGAAAGGTTGACTCAGGGCCCGGGGCGAAGCATACACCGCGCCTTCGCGCCTGGGGGCTTGCCCTTCGGGACCGCGAACCTATGACGGGATGATGCGCCGCCGCCGTTGAAATTGCGTCTCCAAATATGGAGGGGCCGGCTCGCGTCAAATGAAGAGAGACGACACATGTCGAAGCGCCACTCGGCGAAGTACAAGATCGACCGGCGGATGGGCGAGAACATCTGGGGTCGCCCGAAGTCCCCGATCAACACCCGCGCCTACGGCCCTGGCCAGCATGGTCAGCGACGCAAGCAGAAGGTCTCCGATTTCGGCCTGCAGCTCCGCGCCAAGCAGAAGCTGAAGGGCTATTACGGCAACCTGACTGAAAAGCAGTTCAGCCGCACCTATACCGAGGCCGCCCGTCGCAAGGGCAACACCTCCGAGAACCTGATCGCCCTGCTGGAAAGCCGCCTGGACGCCATCGTCTATCGCGCCAAGTTCGTGCCGACCGTGTTCGCGGCCCGTCAGTTCGTGAACCACGGCCACGTCCTGGTGAACGGCAAGCGCGTCAACATCGCGTCCTACCGCGTGAAGGTCGGCGACGTCGTCTCCGTCCGCGAGCGCTCTAAGAACATGGCTCTGGTCCTCGAAGCCCTGCAGTCCAGCGAACGTGAATTCGCCGACTATGTGGAAGTGGACGTCAAGGCCATGTCCGCCACCTTCCTCCGCGCGCCGGAACTTTCCGAAGTTCCCTATCCGGTGAAGATGGAACCCAATCTGGTCGTCGAATTCTACGCGTCCTAATCGGCGCCGGACTTCGAAGACGTCTCAAGGGCCCCGGTGCAAACCGGGGCCTTTTTGCTGGCGGGCTTGTCCTCGCGTCCTGATGGGCGTGGAATGGCGGAATGATCCCCAGACGGTCCCTGTTGTTCAGCGCCCTGGCCCTGGCCGGTTGCGCCAGTCTTCCGACGGAAGGCGCCTTTCCGGCAGCGGGCCCCTATCCCGAGCTGGAACCTGTTCGCTTGTTGCGCCGTGACGGCGACGGGGTGGTCATCGAAATCGCCAGTCGGGGCTGCCAGACCCGTCCTGACCTGGTCTTTCACGTGGAGCGCAAGGGCGGCGTCGCCACCCTGGCCTTCGCCCGGCGTCGCCTGCAATCCTGTGCCGGACCAGTGCCGGATTGGGTGGAGGTCGCCTTCACCCGTGCTGAACTGGGGCTGGCTGCAGGTGAGCCGGTCTTCCTGCTCAATCCGCTTGCGGCGGCAGGGGTCAGATAAGGCGGTCAACCAGTTCGCCCGGAACACGCCTCGGGCGTCCGCTCGGCCTTTCGATCAGGCACCAGGTGGTGACCACCTGGGCGCACATGGCGCCGTCCGGGCCGTCGATCCGTACATAACGGTCAAAGCGCGGGCCATCGGCCCTGTCGGCGACCCAGGTGCGGCCTCTCGCGGTTTCGTCCGGCATGAGGGAGCGGCGATAGTCCACCTCGTGCCGCAGGCAGATCCAGGCCCAGCGACCCTTGGCCTCTTCCGTCTGGCGGGAGTCCCAGTGGGCAATGGCCAGATCCTGGGCCCAGGACAGGTAGACCACATTGTTCACATGGCCGTTGTCGTCGATGTCAGCCGGGGTCGGTCTGAAATCGAGACTGAAGACCTGCCGGCCTTCCGGGGGTTCAAGGAGTCGGCTCACCCGTCGGACCCTGGGGCGGCCTTCAGGGCAGCAGGCCCTGCTCAGCCATCAGGCCTTTCAGCTCGCCGGTCTGGAACATTTCCTTGACGATGTCGGCGCCGCCGACGAACTCGCCCTTCACATAGAGCTGGGGAATGGTCGGCCAGTCAGAGAAGGTCTTGATGCCGTTGCGCAGCTCGTCGTCCTGCAGGACATCGACCCCGACAAAGTCCACGGCCATGTGGTCCAGCACCTGGACGACCATGGCGGAGAATCCGCAGCGGGGCTGCTCGGGCACGCCCTTCATGAACAGGACAACGTCATTGGCGGCGATGGTCTGGCCGATGAAATCGTGAGCGGGGTTTGCGGCGTCGGTCATGGCGGGGGACTCTTGAGGTTTCGACCCTAGAGCTAGGGAGGCCCAGCCTCCGGGTCAAGGCGTCTGGAGGCTCAGGCCCGGCGGCGGGGCTGATCTTCTTCGGCGAAACGGGCCATTTCCACCTGGGCCGGAACCCCTGTTGGCAGTTCACGGTCAGCGACCGAGGCCCAGTCCGCAATGATGTCGGGCTTGTGCGCCTCGATCATCACCGTCGCCATGGTGGGTTCGGTGAGCAGATAGGCCAGGCAGATGTCTTCCGGCGTCCAGTCAGGTGTGGTGTGCAGGAACTGGAAGGTCCCGACGCCGGCCAGGGTGTCCCGCGGCTTCAGACCGAAGAAGCTGCCCGCCTTGCGGCCCAGGGAAAGCTGACTGCCCCTGATCAGGTCAGTAGGGATCGGATTGCGGGCGACGACGATGATGTCCTGATGGGCCGCTTCACGGAGCCGCCGGCGCACCTGGCCGTCAGAGGTGACGTCGCACGAGGTGGACAGGACATCGAAGGCGCCTGCTACAAGACAGCGGTCGACCACATCGCCTTCGCCGACAATGCCGATGCGCTTGCACAGGCCCGCCGCCTTCAGGTCCTCCAGGCACTGGTGACCATCGCGGTTCAGGCAATTGAACGCATTGTCGTCCAGCATGAGGGTGTCGAAATAGCCGGCGCCGGTCCGGGCCAGGCCGCCCTGGATATTGTCCATCAGGCTGCGACCGGTCAGGGGAACCCGCCCCTGATGCTGGATCCGCCAGCCCAGCAGGACCAGACGGCGCTCCAGGGTGCTGATGGCGGCGCCGACGCCAATCGGCAGGGCCTCGCCCGAGGCGCTCAGTTCAAAATAGTTGATGCCGTTTTCAAGGCCGGCGATCGCGGTCGCACGCCAGGCCGCAGGGCTGGACACGGCTCCGGACTCCCTCAGCAGCAGGCTGATGGCGGAAACCACCTTCCCGGATCTTCCAAACGGACGGTAGCGCATGATCAGGCCGGCGCCCGGGTTTCCAGCGCCAGGGCGTGCAGTTCCCCGCCCACCTTGCCCTTGAGGGCGGCATAGACCAGCTGGTGCTGGCGCACGCGACTGAGACCCGCGAATACGCCTGAGACGATAATCGCCTTGTAGTGGTCGCCGTCACCGGCCAAGTCTTGAATTTCTATCTCTGCGTCAGGAAAAGCGGACTGCAATTCCGCCTTCAGGACCGAGAGGGGCATAGGCATCTGGTAAGCTCCAACGGAGGGTCTGTTTGTCGGCGCTATTGGTTAATAACAGCCATACGAAGGCCTGGAACGCCGTCGGCGCCGCGCTCCTTTTCGCGGCCTGCGTCGGGCTCTCCGGATGTGGCATGGTGGTGTCCACCCAGCCGCTCTTTGACCCGCAAGCGGCGGGCAATCTGCAACCGCGCCCGGGCCTCTGGGCCCTGGCCGAACCTGACTGCCATTTCAACACCTCCGCCCCGCCCGCCGACTGGCCCGGCTGTGTCCAGGCCCTGAGCATCAGGGACGGTGTGGCCGTCAACGCCAGACCTCAGGGGCAGGGTGAACTGCTGGACCAGCCCGTCGCCTTCACCATGGCCGGCGGCAGCCCGGGGGTCATCCAGATCGCCCGGCCGATCAGCAAGGACTTCTCCCGCTGGGGCCACGGCTATTACGGTTACCGGCCCCTGGCTTCCGACGCCGAGGGCAGGGTGGTCTCCGCCCGGGTCTGGCCCGCCTTCTGCGCCCGCCCGGCGCCCGGAAATCCCCCCGGCAAGGACTGCTGGACCCCGTCCGCGGAAGAGGTCCGGCTGGCCCTCAAGGACAGCGAGATCTGGGCCTATGAAGACCGCCTCAGCGACCTGGGTCTGAAGGCGGTCTGGGTGCGGTATGAGGCAGGGAAGTAAGGGCGGGGACATGACCGACGCCGCCAAGGCCAAGGTCTGGGACGCCTATGTTGAGCCCTATGGCCAGGCCAAGGTGTTCGGGACCCCCAGCGCGGGGCTGGACATCCGCCTGCCAGGCCAGTTCCTCGAGGCCGAGAGCGGTGGCCTGCACCAGAACTGGTTCCGGAACTATGACCCGACCCTGGGGCGGTATATCGAGGCCGACCCCCTGGGCATTGATGCGGGGCAGAATCCGTATGCTTATGTGGATGGGAGACCTACGGAGTATTCTGACCCTGAGGGCTTGATAATTCCGCTAATAATTGAAGGAGCGCTCGTCGGTGGAGGTATCGACCTCGGCTTACAACTGCTGAACAACGGCGGTCATTTTGAGTGTGTAAATTGGAAGCAAGTGGGCAAGGAAGCTCTTATCGGCGCTGCGTTTGGAGGTATAGCCGAGGTGGGCAGCCTAGCTCTGGTTGGAAAGGAATTCACAATAGCTAAGAATCTTCGAATTGCGCCGTTTGGCAATAGAACTGGTCACCCGACAGGAGAGCTTCCCCATTATCATCGGAGTGTTCCAAATCCCAAGCGGGCGGGCCATTCGATGCCAGGTCAAAGCATGAAAAGGCATAGGCCCTGGGATTCAAAGCCAAGTGATCGACGGTTTCTGGATCGGTTCTAGGGCAATGAGAAAGAGAGCCCAGCGCATTCCACAGGTAGTATTGTTGGCTTCTGATGGGGCGGATTTCTTTGAATCCCGGGAGGCTGCTGAAAGGTCAATGGAGGCAATTGATGTCTTGGATGGCGAATACAAAGCAGCCTGGATGCGGGACGGGACTGTTCTGGACATTAAAACAAACCTGAAAAGGCCAGCATCTAAATCGAATTATTTCTCATCTGTGGAAAGTGCCCCCGTCTATCTCAACGCTAGGGAAGGGAGTCCGAAAGATTTGGTGGGACTGGAGGTCGCGGTTCGAGAATATTTTCAGAGTTTGGAGATAGATTGCGATAATCTGAATCTGCAACAACTTCTTGAAATGGCTTCCGATTATTTGAGTCGATAAACCTTAACAGGGGTGGTGCGTGATATTGGCCGCATGTTTGCAACGCATGGTGTGGTTGAGGGGCATTCCCATCGGGCTGGCCGATTCAAGACAGATCCATTCTCACTAATGTGGAAATTGCGTCGCGGGAAAATTGGTGCGGCTATTGAGTGGGTAGGGTTGGAGTTGTATTTGGAATTACGCTTTCAGCAATCTAAGGTGCATGGACTGGCAATTTTGTCACAAAGACAATGACCGGAAAGCACTGATGTTCCTATATGTAGCCTATTTGGCGAGAAGAACTATTGTTGGCTTGATGGCATCTGTTATATTTATGACAATATTGTTTTTATTTATGTTTCTTGTAAGTTATGCAATGCAGGAAGGGCCTTCTGTTTCCAAATATTTGCATAATTTTCCAAGTCTTGTGCTAAAAGGCGCGCCGTACTGGATCGCCATTGCTGTCCTGATACCCCTGTGCCGTGATTGGCTTGGTCCCAAGCCCCGCAGGATCAATCCGCGGTTATTGGCGGAGAACGCCAGGGGTATTACCCTTGCGGACTGTTTCAAGATCCGGAAGTTCAACGAGGCTCTGGATCGTTCGCGATACGGTGAGGAGGCATAGGGGTATGGGAGGCAAGCCTGTGGGTATTCCCGTCGGTCTGCCTTACGCTGTGCAGGTCCATTCGCGCCCATGAGAAAATCCCGCCGCGCCGGATTTGTCGTTTCTGTGAGCCTGCATGCGGCCCTGCTGGCCGCCATTGTGGTTCAGCGTGAACAGGGCGCCTTCGGCGTCGCGGGACCGACCCCCTAGGCATCGATGCGGGGCGGAATCCGTATGGGTATGTGGAGGTTATTATGGACCGTAATGTTGCCAAGCAATTCGCCACTCATGCATCCATCAGCATCGCGGAATTGACGAAGGCCTTGCAGTGTATAAAAAATTCGATAGAACCAGAAGAATATGATCGAATATTAAGTATAATTGGGTCAATATCTGGAGATATATTATTGAATATTATTAATCCAATAATCGACGTGTACCCGGAAATTGAAGAAGAAATAGACAGGAATATTGAAAGTTACATGTCGCCTGACCGCTAACCGGCTGGTGCAGGCACTGCCCTGCAGTGCGGCCCCTATGACATTGAGGGTCTCAAGGGGCAGGTCGTGCCCCTGGCGGCCGATTTCACGGCCCTGAACCCTGCTCAGGTCGCAGAGTCGACACCCAGCCTCCCCAGGTCGCATTCTTTCTGGGGAGGCCTGTTCGGCCGCACGCCTAGTCGGTGATGGCCGAATAGATCAGGCTCTTCAGCTGGCCGCGGAAGTTGAAGGTTCCGGACGGCATGAGCTGGGTCATGAAGACCATGGTCAGGTCTTCCTTGGGGTCTACCAGGAAGATGGTCGAGGCCGCCCCGCCCCAGTAATAGTCGCCAACCCCCAGGGAGCCGGTCTCGACAACGCCCATGGTCGAGGCGAAGCCCAGGCCGAAGCCCACGCCTTCATTGGCGGTTTCCGAGAAGGCGCCCAGGGCCAGCTGGGTCAGGTCCTTGCCGTCCTTCAGGTGGTTCATGTGCATCATTTCCAGGGTGCGGGGTCCCACTATGCGCACGCCGTCCAGCTCGCCGCCGCGACGGAGCATTTCGCAGAACCGCATGTAGTCGGCCGTGGTTCCGGTCAGGCCGCCGCCGCCGGACTTGAAGCCCGGATCGGAGATGAAGCTGCTGGTGGCCGGATCGTCGATCAGCTTGAGGGTCTTGTTCGGGCCGCGCTGATAATTGGCGGCGAACCGGCCGACCTTTTCCGGGGCCACGAAGAACGAGGTGTCCACCATGCCCAGGGGGCCGAAGATCTCGTCCTGCAGGTACTGGGCGAAGGGCTTGCCGGAGATGATCTCCACCAGGGCGCCGCAGACATCGGTGGCCAGGGAATACATCCACTGTTCGCCGGGGTGATAGCGCAGGGGCACCTGACCCAGCTTGTCCATGAACTCCATCATGGTGTCCTGGCTGCCGGCGCTGCGGATCTTCAGGCCGCGATAGATGTGGTCGATGGGGTGCTGGACGCCGATGCCCGGCAGGCCGCCCCCATAGGTCAGGCCCGCCGTGTGGCAGAGGACGTCCCGGAAGGTCACCGGGCGGTTGGGCTTTTCGGTGACCATGTCGTCGCCTTCGCCTGACACCCAGACCCGGTGGTTCTTCCACGACGGGACATAGCGGCTGACCGGATCGTTCAGCTGGAAATAGCCCTTCTCGAACAGGGTCATCAGGGCGATCGAGGTGATCGGCTTGGTCATGGAATAGATGCGGAAGATGGTGTCGTCGGCCATGGGCTTGCCGCGCTCGACATCCATGCTGCCAAAGGTGCGGGAATAGGCCGTGTGGCCATGACGGGCGACGGCGATCTGGCAACCGGCGATCTTCTGCGGCTCGATATAGTTGCGGTTGATGTGGTCGGTAATGCGTTCAAGGCGCGAGGCGTCGAGGCCGGTCCACTGAGAATGCGCGTCCATGTGAAAAATTCCTCCCGGGAAATGGCGATTGGTCTAATTGGAAGCCATCATGCGCGCGAGTTTTGCGCCAAGCCAAGAAAATCATGCCCCGGTCGGGGAGGAGATCACATGAATCCGACACTGCTGGCCCTGGGCGAGACCCTGGGCGAACGCCTGAAGGCCCGCAAGGAAACGGTCGCCGTGGCTGAAAGCTCGTCCGGGGGGCTGATCTCGGCGGCCCTGCTGAGCGTGGCGGGGGCCTCGGCCTATTATCTGGGGGGCGGGGTCGTCTATACCGGCAAGGCGCGGATGAGCCTGCTGGACCTGCCCCGGGAGGCGGTGGCGGGCATGCGCTCGGCCAGCGAACCCTATGCCCTGCTGCTGGCGCGCACGGTGCGCGAGCGGTTCGGGACCACCTGGGGGATTTCAGAGACCGGCGCTGCAGGTCCGACCGGCAATGGCTATGGCGACGCCGCCGGCCATACCGTGGTGGCGGTTTCCGGCCCGGTTGAATTCGCCATTGTCATCGAGACGGCTTCAAGCGACCGCATCGCCAACATGGACGCCTTCGCCGCCGCCGCCCTCGACCTGCTGGTCAGGGCGACCGAGGCCTAGAGCGCGTTCCCTTTAGACGGAATCGTCTAAAGGGTAAAACTGCGCTCTAATTCAAAGGTTTAGAGCACGCTTGTCGCGATAACCGGTTCCCACTTATCGCGGCGGGCTCTAGCCCATGTAAGCCGGCATCCAGCCCTCATGGGCGGAACGCAGGTCGGCCAGGGCGATGCTGAAGATGCCAGAGGTCGCCAGGGCCGGGCCGTCGGCATGCCCGACCTCTTCAGCAACCACGCCTGCGGCCTGGGCGGCCTTCAGAACTGGCGCGGGGTTTGGTGTGGCGATCAGATAGCGGGCCTGGTCCTCGCCAAACAGCAGGGCGTGATCGGGCAGCTTTGACGGCAGCTCCAGGGTGATCCCCACATTGGAGGCCAGGGCCATTTCTGCAGCTGCGGCGACAAGGCCGCCGTCGGAAAGGTCGTGAACCACCGTGATTTGCCTGGAATTTATGAGGCTCCGCACGAAGTCGCCGTTCCGGCGCTCGAGGGCCAGGTCCACCGACGGCGGAGCGCCATCCTCGCGGCCAAGGATTTCCCGCAGATACATGGAGGCGCCCAGTTCGCCCCGGGTCTCGCCGATCAGGATCAAGGTGTCGCCGGCCTTCATGCCAGAGAAGTCTGCCCGCCGTGTGGAGTCGGCTAGCAGGCCCACGGCGCCGACGGTGGGTGTCGGCGGAATGGCGGCGCCATTGGTCTCGTTATAGAGGCTGACATTGCCGCTCACGACCGGGAAGTCGAGAACGCGACAGGCTTCGGCCATGCCCTCAATCGCCTTGACGATCTGGCCCATGATCTCGGGACGCTCGGGATTGCCGAAGTTCAGATTGTCGGTGATGGCGATGGGGTCGGCGCCGACCGAGGTCAGGTTGCGCCAGGCCTCGGCCACGGCCTGCTTGCCGCCCTCATAGGGATCGTTCAACACATAGCGTGGGGTGCAGTCCGATGTGACGGCCAGGGCCTTGGTCGTGCCGTGAACCCGGACGATCCCGGCGTCGGCGCCCGTGGCGCTGTCCTCCAGGGTGTCGGCCATGACGTGACGATCATACTGCTCCCAGAGCCAGCGCTTGGAAGCCATGTCCGGGCAGCTCATCAGCTTCAGGACAGCGACCGCATAGTCGTCGGGCTCGGGAATGGCTTTGGCGTCGAGACGCGGCTGGGCCGCCGTCTCCACCCAGGGGCGATCATAGAGCGGCGCGTCATCAAACAGCGGCGCCAGGGGGACATCGCAGACCGTCTCGCCCTTGTGCTTGAGGACCAGGTGGCCGGTGTCGGTGGTCTGGCCGATGACGGCGGCGTCCAGGCCCCACTTTTCGAAAATGCGGTGGCCTTCGTGCTCGCGGCCGGGCTTGAGGACCGCCAGCATGCGCTCCTGGCTTTCCGACAGCATCATTTCATAGGCGGTCATGCCCTCTTCGCGCTGGGGCACCATGTCGAGATTCAGTTCGACGCCGACCCCGCCCTTGCCGGCCATTTCCACGGACGAAGAGGTCAGGCCCGCAGCGCCCATGTCCTGGATGGCGGCGACAGCGCCGGAGGCCATGAGTTCAAGGGTGGCTTCGATCAGCAGCTTTTCCGCGAAGGGGTCGCCGACCTGGACCGTGGGCCGCTTCTCGTCCGACGCATCGTCGAACTCGGCCGAGGCCATGGTGGCGCCGTGAATGCCGTCGCGGCCGGTCTTGGATCCGAAATAGACGACAGAGAGGCCGGGGGAGGGGGCGGCCGAGTAGAAGATCTTGTCGGAGTCCGCCAGGCCGACGCACATGGCGTTGACCAGGATGTTGCCGTCATAGCCCCGATGGAAATTGGTCTCGCCGGCCACGGTAGGGACGCCCACGCAATTGCCATAGCCGCCAATCCCGCTGACCACGCCGCCCAGCAGGCGCCGGGTCTTGGGATGGCTGGGATCGCCGAACCGCAGGGCGTTCAGCAGGGCGATGGGGCGCGCGCCCATGGTGAAGACGTCACGCATGATGCCGCCAACGCCGGTCGCTGCGCCCTGGTAGGGCTCGATGTAGGACGGGTGGTTGTGGCTCTCCATCTTGAAGATGCAGGCCTGGCCATCGCCGATATCCACCACCCCGGCGTTCTCACCCGGGCCGCAGATCACCCGAGGACCGGTGGTCGGGAACTTGCCCAGATGGATCTTCGAAGACTTGTACGAGCAGTGCTCGGACCACATGACCGAGAAGACGCCGAGTTCGACGGGGCTGGGATCGCGGCCCAGTCGCGTGACAATGAGGTCGAATTCCTCGGCCTTGAGGCCATATTCGGCGGCGGTCTGGGCGAGGGTCTTGGCAGGTGCGCTCATGGGCCTGCTTCTAGCGGGACTCGGCCGCCAGAGCGATAGCCGCAATTGCCCCGACCTGTGCATTTCCGCACCGCAGCCGAAAGGAAATGCAAGTTGCCGCCATAAATTTCCAGTGTAAATTTATCTTCAGTGAAACGGAGTTCGCCCATGTCGGAAATCATCGCCAAGCGCGTCTGCGCGGAGATCGAGGGCGATTTCGTGGTCTTCCTGATCGGCATGCGGATCAACCGGCCCTGGAAGTTCTGGAAATGGGCGCCTGTGGCGGCGGCCATGCCCCGCATGCTGATCGAACTTGGCAAGCAGCCTGACCTGGGCCTGCTGCACGCCAGATCCATGTTCGGCTTTCCCGATATTGTGGTCACCCAGTACTGGCGGAGTTTCGACCACCTGGAAGCCTATGCGAAGTCGCGGGAGGCGGCCCACCTGCCAGCCTGGCAGGCCTTCAACAAGGCCATCGGTTCAAATGGCGATGTGGGCATCTGGCATGAGACCTACCTGATCGAGAATGGCAGGTATGAG
This sequence comes from Alphaproteobacteria bacterium PA2, assembly GCA_002256425.1. Classification (NCBI taxonomy): domain Bacteria; kingdom Pseudomonadati; phylum Pseudomonadota; class Alphaproteobacteria; species Alphaproteobacteria bacterium PA2. The sequence goes on from NKIZ01000001.1 coordinate 1,398,732, forward strand.
AACGTCTACAACAACATGCCGGCCTTCGGCCTGGGCCTTGCGGGAACCCTCAGGGACGCCTCGGGGGGCCGCAAGGAGGCCCGTGGTCGCGTGGCGACCGCGAAGCTCTAGGGTAGTTCCTGCCGGAGCATGTCGAGCTCGGCCTGGACAAGGGTGAGCAGCTTGCGTGCGACGGTATGGTTGGCCTGGGCAGCCGGATCTTCAGGCGCAACATCCAGCAGGCCTCCGGCCTCCAGCGCCTGGAACATGGTCGTCATGTTGTCGACCCGGGTGCGGGCGCGGCGGAGACCAAACTCCGCTCGGCTCGCCAGATGCACCACTTCACTCACGGAATCCCCCAATGCAGTCCCATCGTCACCGACAGTGCTCGGAAGCGACCCGCCTGTGGGCTGCAAGCTTCCGAGCACCCGGACGCTAGCCGTGCTTCAGAGGGGTGAAAACCTCAAAATGAGCATAGGCCATACAAGATTTCTAGGGGGTGCTCCTGGCGGGGGCAACATAACCCATTGAAAAATATAACCAGATTCCTGTCGGGACCATTGGTCGCGGTCCATGCACCCGTGGCCGTCAGCTCCTGGAGGGGGCCACCTGATCCAGGATCGACACCATGAACACCAGGAGGGCGAAGGCGAATATCAGCACCACAACGGATACGCCCATGAAGATCAGCTTCTGCACAATGGTCCAATGGCTGGTGTCGATCATGCGCTCGAAGGCGCTGCGGGTGTCGACCGGCTCGGGGGTCGGCGGGCTTTCGGGATGCTCTGCAATGAAGAGCATGTTCGCCGCCTGGGTCCGGTTCTTGGCGCCCAGGGTCCGCATGGCCTTGGCTATGTGGGAATCGATGGTCGCTCCGGTTATGCCAAGAGCCGCCGAAATGTGCTTGGTGCGGCCGTAGGACAGGACGCCCCGCAGGCAATCCTTTTCCCGCTCTGACAGCAAGGCAATGCGCGTCGCCAGCGCCTGGCGGTGCTCATTGTCCATCAAGTGGGTCGGTCCGAAATCCATCTCGCCCTGTAGTTATCCGGATTCGCCTATGGAACCCTGGAGCGACCCAGCGTTTACGGAAATTCGTTCAGGACAACAAGTTGCGCCTGATGGGGGAAGTTGCAGCCCCTGTTTCGCCTGTTTTTGCGGCGGCGGCTTCGGTGAATACCGCGATCGACGCCTCGGTGATTGCCCGTTCCCGCAATGCCGTCTAGCGTCTGGTCAAGCTGGCCGCTCAGATCGGCCACCAATTGGAGAGACAGATGGCGAATGCAGGCGGGGTCGGAGGAATTTTCCGACGGAAGAGTATCGGACAGATTCAGGCCGAGCATGAACAAGGGGAACTGACGAGGTCCCTTGGGGCGCTGAACCTGATCCTGCTGGGGATCGGCTGCATCATCGGCACGGGCATTTTTGTTCTGACCGGTCGCGCCGCCGCCCAGTTCGCTGGTCCCGGCATCATGATCTCCTTCATCATTACCGGCACGCTCTGCGCTTTCGTGGCCCTTTGCTACGCTGAACTGGCCTCGGCCATTCCCGTGTCGGGATCGGCCTATTCCTATTCCTATGCCTCCATGGGCGAGATTGTCGCCTGGGTCATGGGCCTGCTCCTGATCCTGGAATATGGCCTGGCGGCCTCCACCGTGGCGGTTGGCTGGTCGGGCTATCTGGCGAGTCTGTTGAAGGACATGCACATCGTCATCCCACCGGAGTTAACCGCAGCGCCGGGTGTTCTTGTAAAGAATGACGCCGGTGAAGTGATCGCCCATGGTGTGATGAACCTTCCGGCCATTGTCGCCATCGCCATGGTCACCGGCCTTCTGGTCATGGGCGTTTCAGAGTCCGCCCGGGTGAACAATATCGTGGTCGCCATCAAGCTGACCGTGGTCATCGCCTTCATCGTGATCGGCTCGCGCTATGTGAACACCGACAACTGGCATCCGCTCATTCCGGCGCAAATTCCGCCGCCCCCCGCCGGAACCCCGACGGATATCTGGAGTCAGATCGGCCACGCCCTCATGGGCGTCATGACCGGCGACAATTCCACCAAGTACGGGGTCGGCGGCGTGATCCACGCTGCAGCCGTGATCTTCTTCGCCTATCTGGGCTTTGAGGCGGTCTCCACCGCTGGCGCAGAAAGCCGCAATCCGGCCAAGGACATGCCCATCGGCATTCTGGGCGCCCTGGCCATCTGCACCCTTCTCTATATCGCGACCTCGGCGGTCCTGGTCGGCATCGTGCCCTACGCGTCCCTGGACAATCCTGCCCCGATCGCCACGGCGGTTAACGCCATCGGCCTGCCCTGGTTCGCGGTGCTGGTGAAGATCGGCGCCATCGCCGGTCTGTCCTCGGTCATGCTGGTCCTGCTCTATGGCCAGACCCGCATCTTCTACACCATGAGCCGCGACGGCCTGCTGCCCAAGGCCCTGTCCGTGGTGCATTCGCGCTTCAAGACCCCCTGGATCAACACCATCATCGTCGGTGTTGCGGCCAGCTGCGCCGCAGGCTTCATGTCCCTGGACCGCCTGGCGGACCTGTCCAATGTCGGCTCCCTGGCGGCCTTCGCCATTGTCTGCCTGACGGTGGTCTATCTGCGGTTCTCGGCGCCTGATCTTGCGCGTCCGTTCCGCACGCCGCTCTTCCCGCTGGTGCCGATCCTGGGCGCGCTCATGTGCCTGGTTCTGCTGATGAGCCTGATGGCGGCCGACCACACCCGGAATTTCTTCCTGATCTATCTGGTTGGCGGCATCGCGCTCTACTTCATCTTCGGTCGCAACAGCTCGAACCTGGGCAAGGGCATACTGGTCGAGGGCCATGAAGCCGCGCCCATGGAAATTCCCCACAAGGAAGACTGAGTTCAGTCTCGTCCGGCGGGCCTTGCGGCGCGCCGGACGAAGATCTCCCATGGCCGAAGCTTTCAATGATCTGACCCTGCCTGAAGACCGTGCAGAGCGGTATGCGGTCCTGGCTGAGGAAATCGCCTCGGTGCTGGAGGGCGAAACAAACCTTGTGGCGCAGATGGCCACGGTCGCCTCCATGCTGGCGGCCAGCTTCCAGCACTTCTTCTGGACCGGCTTCTATGTGGTCGATCCAGCTAAATCAGACGAACTGGTGGTTGGTCCCTATCAGGGAACCCTTGGCTGTCTGCGCATTGCCTTCGGCAGGGGGGTCTGCGGAGCGGCTGCGGCGTCCGGCAAGACACAGATTGTCCCGGATGTTCATGCCTTTCCCGGCCATATTGCCTGCGACGGGCGGTCCGCCAGCGAGATCGTGGTCCCGGTTTTCGGCGCAGAGGGAAGGCTGATCGCTGTCCTCGACGTCGATTCAGAAACGCCTGCCGCCTTTGACGAGGTTGATGGTCACTGGCTGGAGGCGATTTTGTCCGCGACGTTCAGTCGATCCACACTTCGATAACCGCCACCCGGTAGCCTGTGGTCAATGAATACCGCGGCCCCTCAGATCAGCATCATCATCCCGACCCAGCGGCGTCCGGTCGGCCTGGAAGTCGCTGCGAGATCGGTTTTTGCCCAGACCGATGTTGATCTCTCCCGGATCGAACTGGTCATCGTCGACAATGATCAGGCGCCATCAGCGCGGGATCTCGTGACCCGGCTCTCAGGGGATGCTCCATTCCCCGTCACATATGTACATGAGGCTGCCCCGGGCGTGGCCAATGCCCGGAATGCAGCCATGGCCGCCGCGCAGGGAGACTGGATCGCTTTCCTTGATGATGACGAGGAGGCAGGTCCTGGCTGGCTCAACGCCCTCCTGCAGGCCCAGGCCAGGTTTGACGCTGATGCGGTTTTCGGCCCGGTGCGCGGTCGTGCGCCCGCCTCCGTAGTGGCGCATTGGGCCTATCTCGAGTGGTTCTTTTCCAGGCTCGGGCCCGAAACCGCGCAGGTGCTGGACGGTTACTATGGCTGCGGCGACAGCCTGGTCCGCCGGTCGTCCATGCCCCACCCGACAGCGCCGTTCTCGCCGGCGCGCAATCACTCCGGGGGTGAAGACGACCTTCTGTTTGGACAGATGAAGCAGGCCGGAGCCCGGTTTGCCTGGTCTCCGGAAGCCTGGGTCTGGGAAGACCCCCAGCCGGAACGCCTGACCCTCAGCTATACCCTCTCCCGAGCCTTCGCCTACGGCCAGGGGCCGACAGAGGCCGCAGTGGCCGAGTCTGACTGGACTGCTGTTGCACGGTGGATGGTCATTGGCCTGGGGCAGGGGATCGTAGAGGGCCTGGCAGCAGGGCTGCTGGCCCTGACCGGATCGGACCGGGCTGTCTTCCGGCTGGACAAGGCAATGCGCGGACTGGGCAAGACCTTCTGGTGGGGGCCATTCCGCAAGACCTTCTACGGACACACGCCTGCAGCCAGGGCTGAATAGCCGCCTTCGCACCGTCACTGCGAAAAACCCGCTGACCTTCAGCCTCGGGCAGTTGGCTTCCGCCACGTCGTAGGATTATGTACCTCCCAATCCCGCCGGAAGTCCGGCGCCAAACCAAGGGAGCAGACCATGGGTGAAGCTTACATCGTGGCCGCAGGCCGCACCGCCGGCGGCAAGAAGGGCGGCAAGCTGAAGGATTGGCACCCCGCCGACCTCGCCGCCGTTGTCCTCAACGAACTGGTCGATCGCACCGGCGCTGATCCGGCCCTCATCGAAGACGTCATCATGGGCTGCGTTGGTCAGGTGGGCGAGCAGGGCATCAATATCGGCCGCAACGCCGTCCTGGCTTCCAGGCTGCCGGAAAGCGTTCCCGGCACCAGCGTCGACCGCCAGTGCGGCTCCTCGCAGCAGGCCCTGCAGTTCGCGGCCCAGGCCGTGATGAGCGGCACCATGGACATTGTCATCGCCGCCGGCGTTGAGAGCATGACCCGGGTGCCGATGGGCCTTTCGGCAGCCCTGCCGGCCCAGAACGGCTTTGGCACCTATATGAGCCCGCGCATCCAGGCCGCCTATCCGAACATCCAGTTCTCCCAGTTCATGGGCGCTGAAATGGTCGCTGAGAAGTACGGCCTGACCAAGGATGAGATCGACGAGTACTCTTACCAAAGCCACCAGCGGGCCATCTCCGCTACCCAGGCCGGCGCCTTCAAGAACGAAATCATCGGTCTTGAGATCACCGACGCCGACGGCAATGTCTCGATCCACACGGTCGATGAAGGCATCCGCTTCGACGCCAGCCTTGAAGGCATCAAGGGCGTGAAGCTGCTGCGGGAAAACGGCCGCCTGACCGCCGCCTCGTCCAGCCAGATCTGCGACGGCGCCTCGGGCGTGATGGTTGTTTCCGAAAAGGGCCTCAAGGACCTGGGCGTCGAGCCCCTGGCCCGCATCCACCACCTGTCCCTGCTGGGCCACGACCCGGTGATCATGCTGGAAGCTCCGATCCCGGCGACCGAGCGCGCCCTGAAGAAGGCCGGCATGAAGATCGACGACATCGACCTGTTCGAAGTCAACGAAGCCTTCGGCTCGGTCCCGGTGGCCTTCATCAAGCACCTGGGTGTCGATCCCGCGAAGATCAACGCCAATGGCGGCGCCATCGCCCTTGGGCACCCCCTCGGCGCATCCGGCACCAAGCTGATGGCAACCCTGATCAACGGCCTGCAGGCCCGGGGCGGCAAGTATGGTCTCCAGACCATGTGTGAAGGCGGCGGCATGGCCAATGTGACCATCGTCGAGCGTCTCTAGAACGGACCTGGCCGGGCGCGCTCGAGGGCGCGTCCGGCTTACCCGCCTGACAATTCCATGTCGGCGGCGTACCTCTCTACTTGTGTCATTATGGGCACAGGGAGGTAATGGCGTGCGACTTCCGCCGCCTGCCGGGGGAAAGCGTGGCCCCTGCGACCCCTTCGACTCTTGCGCGATCCGGCAACCGGTGCGAGGGGAACCCACGGTTTTGCTGCCGTGATTTTGGCGGCGGGACTTCTGATTTTTTCGACTTCAGCCATTTCCAACTACCGGGCCATTTTTGACGGCCGGGGCGGGGGCCTCAAGACATGCGTATGACGGGTTGGGCGGCGCTGGCCGCAGCCTTGGCGGTTTCGGGCACGGCTTTCGCAGAGAATGACGCACAACCGGGCGTCATTTCATATTCAGCGGCCTTCTTTGCAGAGTCAGGACCCAACACGGCCCTGGACATGGTCCAGCGTCTGCCGGGCTTCACCTTTGAGCGGGGCGTTGCGGTGCGCGGCCTTGAGGGCGGTGGCGGCAATGTGCTGATTGATGGCGAACCGGTCGTCTCCAAGAATGACGGCCTGGATGACATTCTGCGGCGGATCCCAGTCGGATCGGTCCTCAGGGTCGAGGTGATCCGTGGCGGCGCCCCTGGCATCGACATGCGCGGCCGCACGGTGGTGGCGAATGTGGTCCGCAAATCCCAGTCAGGGTTCAACGGCGCCATCAGCGCCACGAACTGGAACATCTATGACGGAAGGACCATGAACGGCGTACGCGCCGAGGGCCAATGGCGGTGGAACGGCAAGCTGCTTGAACTCTCCATGGTCTTGGGCTCTGGCCCTGACGACCTGCTGGGCGACGGGCGTCGCACGCGGACAACACCGACCGGCGCCGTCCTGATCCGCAGCCAGGTGGACGCTGACGCTGGGGGCAAGAAGAAGTTCCTGATCGGGGCCTATGAGACACCCCTCTATGGTGGCCGCCTCAAGCTCAATGCGGCCTTCATGCCCAATCCCTACAGCGCCGAGATCACCGACCGCCTGTCGGTTCCTGGCGGTCGGGAATACGAATACAACACCATGGACAAGCTGCAGGGTGAGTTCGGCGCGCGCTATTCCAGGGGTCTCGGCGCCAAGGGCGGCCTGGAGGCGGTGTTCTTCCAGCAGTGGAACAATAACGACACCAAGGCCCATTTTGAGTCGGCCGCAGTGAACCGTGACTTCACGTCCGACAAGAAGCTGACCGAAACAGTCGGGCGGCTCCTGGTGCGGCGGAAGCAGTCTGACAAGCTGGCCCTGGAAGGCTATGTCGAGGGCGCCTTCAATGGTCTCGACAGCACTACCGGCTTCACCCTGAACGGCAAAAAGGTTGTGCTTCCCGCCGCCAATGTCCGGGTCGAGGAGAAGCGCGGGGAGGCCTCCCTCCAGGCGTCGCTGACCCTGTCCCCGGCCCTGAAGGTGGAGGGGCAGGTCCGCGAGGAAACCTCAACGATTTCCTCGACCGGAGATCTGGTGCTGGAAAAGACTCTCAGCTTTTTCAAGCCCCGCCTTGGCCTGACATGGTCGCCGGACGCATCTGATCAGGTGCGCCTGCGGATCGAGCGGGAAGTCAGCCAGCTGAACTTCGATGACTATATCGCCTCGTCTTCGACAGCGAGCACGGGCGCTGTGCTGGCCGGCAATCCGGACCTCTCGCCCCAACAGGCCTGGGTTGCCGAGGCGGCCTTTGAGCGCCGGTTCTGGGGCGCGGGTGCGGCCGTTCTGACCGTGCGCCACTCCGAACTTACCGACGTCATCGACCGGGCGCCGATCTATGTGAAGGGTGTGCCTGTCGCCGACGCGCCGGGCAATATCGGCAATGGAACCAGTGACGAGATCACCGCCAGCCTCGCCATTCCCTTGCAGAGGTTCGGTCTCAAGGCCACCCAGTTGAAGGGGCAGGTTACGCGCCGGTTCACCTCCGTGATCGACCCGGCCACGGGCCGCCGGCGCGAGATCTCCAACCTGCATCCGGTCGATTGGGAACTGCACTTCAATCAGGACCTGCCCCAATGGCGCACCAATTGGGGCATAGATGTCTACACGGGCGGAATTCGCGAAAGGGCCTTCAGGCTCTCCGAAATCGAAACCAAGAAGGTGGGCATTCCCATCTGGATCTTCGCAGAAACCCGGCTGCGCCCCGACCTGCTGCTCCGTATGGAAGTGCAGAATATCGGCGAGCGCAACGCCAAGCGCATCCGCGAGGTCTATGCCGGTCCCCGCGGATCCTCGGCCCTGCTCTACACCGACGCCCGCGATCTCGAATTCGGCCGTAACATCCTGATCCGTATCAAGAAGACGCTTTGACTTCAGGCGGCCGGGCGCTGACGCGCCAGATGATGTCGCCGACATCGTCCGCAACCAGCAGGCCGCCGGACTTGTCCACTGCGACCCCAACGGGACGGCCGCGCGCCTCGCCCTTTTCGGTCAGGAAGCCGCTCAGGAAGACCTCCGGGCGATTGACCGGCTTGCCGTTCTCAAAGGGCACGAAGACGACCCGATAGCCGTTCAGCGGCTTGCGGTTCCACGACCCATGCTGGCCGATGAAGACCCCGCCGCGATAGCGATCCGGAAAGTTCTCCGCCTTGTAGAAGGCAAGCCCCAGGGACGCCGTGTGCGGGCCAAGGGCGAAGTCAGGGGCTATGGCCTTCGCCACCATGTCCGGCTTCTGGGGCTGGACGCGTACGTCCACATGCTGGCCGTAATAGCTGTAGGGCCATCCGTAGAAGGCGCCGTCCTTCACGCTGGTCATATAGTCCGGGACCAGGTCCGGGCCGATCTCGTCCCGCTCGTTGACAGCCGTCCACAGGGCGCCGGTGACCGGTTCGAAATCAAGACCATTGGGATTGCGGATACCCGTCGCAAAAGGACGGCTTGGCCCCTTGGGCAGGGTGAATTCGGTGATCTGGGCCCGGCCTTCCTCTGCCGCCATGCCGTTCTCGCCCACGTTGGAATTCGAACCCACCGTGGCGTAGAGCTTGGTCCCGTCCTGGCTGGCGATGATGTTCTTGGTCCAGTGGTGATTGATCGGGTCGCCCGGCAGGTCGAACACCTTCTCGCCGGGACCCTCCACCCGGGTGTCGCCATCCTTGTAGGGATAGCTGACTATGGCGTTGTCGGCGGCGACATAGAGGGTCTGTCCCACAAGGGCCATGCCGAATGGGCGTTTGGTCCCTTCTGCAAAGACGGTCTTCAACTCCGCCACGCCATCCCCATTGGCGTCGCGAAGCAGGATGATCCTGTTGGGGCTTTTCCTGTTTGCGCCGGCGCTCTTCATGATGAAGGCGGCCGCGTGGTCGCGGAAGGTCTTGGGCGGCTTGGCTTCCGAGGATGACTCCGCCACCAGCACATCGCCATTGGGCAGGACATAGACCCACCTGGGGTGGTCCAGGCCTTCGGCGAACCGTGTGACCGTGAAGCCTTCGGGCGCCTTGGGCTGTTCACCTGCGCTCCACGGGGCGACCTTGGCGATGGCGACCTGGGGCAGGAGACCCTTGTGGGGTTCCGGCAAGGCGGGGTTTGGCCCGAAGCCGACGAAAGGATCCAGGGCGCCTGGCTGGCCGCAGCCGGCAAGGGTGAGGCCCATCAGGCCCAGAATGATTGGCGTCCGGCGCATGCAAAGCTCCTGAAATCAGCGCCCTGGCGACAGAGTCGACAGGTCGCGCAAGGTTGACGCCTTCCGGCGAAGGACGGAAGGTCAAAACACAGATCGGGCCAAAAAGGATCCGGTCAGATCTTCAAAGGGGTGGAACCATGACAACTGAACTGACCATGCTGACCTATTCGGTTGGCCTTCTCTTCGTTCTGATCATCATTCAGGCGACCGCAGGCATCAGGGCCCAAGGCCTCAAGCCGCTGGCCAATTCCCGGGACAACCTGCCGCCTCCAGGCGTCTTCCAGGCGCGGGCGAAGCGCTGTGTCGACAATCACCGTGAGGGCCTCACGCTGTTTGCGCCACTGATCCTGGTCGCCGCCCTGGCGCAGGTTTCCAATCACGCCACGGTCCTTGGCGCCCAGCTGTTCTTCATTGGTCGGGTGGCCCATGCCGGCATCTATCTGGCCGGTCTTCCGATGATCCGTCCCCTGGCCTGGGCCGTGAGTATTGTCGGAACGGTCATGGTCTTCGCAGCCCTGATGGGGTGGGCTGGTTAAGGTCTTGAGCGGCGGCGTCCAGATCAGAACCTGAACGCCGCCGGCTCGAAACGGCTTAGCCGTTGACGGCGTCCTTCAGGGCCTTGGCGGCCTGGAACACGATCTTCTTGGAGGCCGCGATTTCGATCGCTGCGCCCGTGGAAGGGTTGCGACCCGTGCGGGCCGGCTTGGACTGGACCTTGAACTTGCCAAAGCCGGGGACGGAAACTTCGTCGCCCTTCACGGCGGCGCCACGGATGGCGCCGAAGACCGCGTCAACAATGGCCTTGGCCTGAGCCTTGGTCAGCTTGTCGTCAGAGGCGGCAACCTGATCGATGAGGTCGGAAATGGTCATATGTCGTCTTTCGTAAGAGAATCGAAGGCCCGACCCTGCCAAGCTCTCATGCGGATGTCACGTGCATGTGGCGCCCCGAATGGCTATGAAACGGGCAAAATCGCCCCTGAGACCTCAAAATCGTGCCTTCGCTCCCCGATCAGCGACTTTCCGTCGCGCCCATGATGGACTGGACAAATTCAATATATTTTTCAACTAATTACCGGGGGACGTGTGCACTCTTCGTACCCTAGATGTTCTCTTTCGCCAGGGTTTTCGGTCCTTCGCCAGGGTGCGAAATGTCGCGACACAATTTCTCGTGCCTGAAAACCACCATCCAGCGAATTGGATAGGCACAACAGGCTGTACCCAAGCAAGTTTCCGGCCAAACGGCCGTACGCGGCCGGTTTTGTCGTCAGTGACTCACCATTGAATGTACCCAAAACGGACGCCCCTACCGCCCAAGGGGCGGCCTGCAAGGATGGATCCGATCCGGGTTGAAACTGACACAACGTAACCATTGCCGGTTGGTCCCGGACCGACAAATTTTGTGGCGATCACGAAGAGTTCGCGCATTCGAATCCGAAGCGTCTTTGAGGGTCAGCACACTCCCAACTCTCAGATGGGGGTAGACACATGCGTCTTCAGATCAGCTTACGCCAGTCCGTCATGGGTGGAGTTGCGCTTGCAGCGCTCGCGACTTCGCTGATTTCTTTCACACCGGCCCGGGCGGAAGCCACAGCGGCGGATGCTGGAGCCGTTGGCCTGGAGGAGGTGATCGTCACCGCCCAGAAGCGGTCCGAGAACCTTCAGAAGACGCCAGCATCGGTTTCCGTTGTCAGCGCCCAGGCGATGGAAGACCGCCACATCTACTCACTGACCGACTTGAATGACGGTGCGGCCCCAGGGCTGACGGTGACGCCATTCGCAAGCCGCCCGTTCAGCATCATCCTCAACATTCGCGGCGTCGGCATCATGGCCGATACAAACCAGCCGTCCGGCGAGTCTGGGATCGGGGTCTATCTTGACGGGGTCTATCTTGGCCGCCCGCAAGGCCTCGATGCCGGCCTTTATGATCTCCAGGCCATCGAAGTCCTGAAGGGGCCACAAGGCACCCTGTTTGGACGCAATACCCTGGGCGGGGCCTTGAATATCACGACCAAGAAGCCTTCCGGCAAGTACGGCATGGAAGTGGTGGGCGGTGTCGGGAACTTCGGCAGCTATGAAAGCCAGTTCCATCTGAACCTTCCTGAATTCCATGATGTCTCGGTCAAGCTCGACGCCATGATCCAGGCCCATGACGGGTGGGTCAAAAATCCCATGCAGGATCAGCACGACTGGAGCGAGGTCGCACGTCGCGGTTTCCGCGCCCAGGTTCGCTGGACACCGACGTCCAAGTTCACCGCAGACTATGCCTTTGACACCAGCCACACCGAAGACACCACGATCTTCGGCTACATCGTCAAGCCTGCCAATAATGTGACGATTTCGCCGCTTTCGCTGATCCCGAAGGGCCGTATCAAAGTCGCGCCGATCGGCGCGATCCTGCAGCCCAGCCTCGGCGACCAATGGGGCCACTCCCTGACCCTGAACTGGGATGTCGCGCCCTGGGTGACCTTGAAGTCCATCTCCTCTTACCGGGATCTCTATCAGGACCAGTATTCCCAGCCGGGCACCACGGGTGTGGCGATCACAAACAGTCTTGGCGCCGGCCAGAATTTCCAGCGCCTGTCTGTCGCGAAATTCGAACAGAGCCAGTACAGCGAGGAAATTCAGGCGATCGGAAAAATTGATCGCCTCAACTTTATCCTCGGCACCACCTATTTTCATGAGAGCACGACCGATCAGGCCCAGGCTTTCAACACCTTGCACTGGGACACCAGCGGCATAGCGTCGACGATCTCGCCGATCGTCTACACGCCATTCGGGAATTCCGTGCTTGGCCCGAACGCCTGCATCACAACACCAGCGAGCTGCAATTCAAACTACAACAACTTCTATGGACAGCCAGGGCAGACGACGCTGGTGCAAGGCCTCTATCCCAATATCGGCGTAGATCGCGCCAGCCGGGCGACAACGGATAGCTTCAGTCTCTACGGCCAGGCGACCTGGACGCCGCCCATCCTTGATGAACGGCTTCGTCTGACAGCCGGGGTGAGCTGGAACGAGGACCGCAAGGAAGGCGTTCTGCTGGTCGTCAACAACGCCTTGCCGTTCCTGCCTGACGCCAACGGGCAGCTGACTAAGGTCCAGGGCGTTGTCCCGCGCAGCCAGACATGGCGGCGGGTCAACCCGATGGTCAATCTGGCTTACGATGTCTCTGAAACCGTCTCGGTCTACGGAAAGTGGAGTACCGGCTACAGAGCCGGCGGCTTCAATTCCCGCTCGATCGTCTTTTCCTCATACGATCCCGAAGAAATCTCCATGGTCGAAGTTGGCCTGAAGAGCGAGTTCTTCGACAGACGTATGCGCTTCAATGTCGCTGCATATGCAGGTGACTACAAGAACGTCTATTATAACATCACGGCAAACTACAACACATTCGCCTCGGATCCGAAGACTGGTCAATTGATTGTCGTCAGCGGATCTACACGAACTATTGAAGACACCTATAACATGAAGGGCGTTGGAAAGGTTTCCGGGGTCGAGGTGGAAGTCAATTTGGCGCCGATGGAAGGGCTGACGATCTCTTCCAGTTACACCTACGCCAAGGAAGACATGCCGCTGTTTACAGATCCTGTGGCGCGCCCCCAAATCAACAGCGCCGGCGTAGTGACTGGATACGCGCAGAATACGCCGACCACCTACCACCAACTTTATACACCTGAAAACAGGGTGACCGGATCTATCGACTATCGCCGGGAAGTACTGGATGGTGCGACGCTCAGACTGCACCTCGACGGAAACTGGAATGACGGCCAGTACAGTTCCCCAGGCGACGTCAGCACCGGCACGAAGGACGCCAGTGGCGCCACCATCTATCTTCCGCAGCTGAAGACCCAGATCGGCGCAATCTTCAATGCCCGGATTTCAGTGGGAGATATCGAGGTCGGGGACTCAGGCGCAAGGCTCACCATGGCAATCTGGGCCCGCAACCTGTTTGACAACACGCTGATGATCGGCCGCAGCGGCAGTTATGTTCAGCCTTCCAGCAATGTTTCGGGCAGCTTCAACGACCCGCGGACCTATGGGGCGACAGTTTCCGTGAAGTTCTAGGGCCCGCGAGGCGCCCGGACTTACCGGACAAGTTCAGGATGGGTTCGGCCAGGCGGGCTTCCTCCGTCATCCGCACGACATGACTCTGGTTCAAAGGACGGGGAGGCCAAAGGTCGCTCCCGTCATCGGACACCGCGAACGGATTAATGAATGCGAAGGCTGATCGTACTGCTTTTCGCCGGAAGCTTCCTGGCAGGTCTGAGCGCATGTGGCGCCAAGCCGGAGACGGATCACCTGAAGGGTGAGCTGCGGATGTCCATGCAGGGCTCCAATGACGACCCGGCCATCGTCAAGCGCCGTGAGGCTTACAGAAAGTATCTCGGGGAAGTGACGGGGCGGCCAGTGAAGCTCTACGAGGCCTCGGACTATAACGGGGTCATTCAGGCCCTTGCGTCGGGACAGGTGGATGTCGCTACCCTCGCAGGCGGCGGCTATGCAAACGTCGATGCGCAAGTGGGTGGCAAGGTTACGCCTATCCTTACAACCCGCAGGTCGGATGGCGGTACGGGCTATTATTCCGCCCTCATCGTTAAGGCTGACAGTCCCTTCAGATCCATCGCAGACCTGAAGGGGCATAGCCTTGGCTATGTCGATTTCAATTCGACCTCTGGCTATCTCTATCCCCGGGCGAAAATGCGCGCCACTGGGATCGATCCCGACACCTATTTCGCCAAGGAGGCGTTCGCCGGCGGCCATACCCAGGCGGTCATGGCTCTCGCGAATGGTCAGTTCGACGCGACCTTCGTACAGGTATCAGGTGGGGATCCGGCGCATGGGTTCACCACGGGCGCTGTCTACACCATGGCGCGGCGCGGCCTGGTAGACATCAAGGACTTTCGAACAATCTGGGTGGTGGGTCCGGTTCCCGATACCGCCATCGTCGTGCGGACGGATCGACCTCAATCGCAGATCGACATCATAAGGGGCGCCATGGCCGCCCTGGCCTACGACCAGCCAGACCTGTGGACTGACATCGGTCAGCCGGCAGGATCTGAATACACAGCGATCGGGCGTCAGCACTACGCCGAGGTCATCGCCCTCCGAAATGAGGACATTGCGCAGCGCCGGACTGGCTCGAAGGACGTTGGGGTCCCGAAATGAAAGCGTTGCTTGCCCTGGTCAGCCTGTTGGCATTGGCGCCTGAGCTGGTCTTGGCGGCGCCATTCCGGTTAGCAACCAACGCGGCGACAAGCGCTCCCTGTGGTCCGCTTGGCTCAGACGCCAATGCGAGCAAACGCGCCCTGTTCAAATTACTTGCTCAAAGGCTTGACGCCGAAGTTCTGGATTGCCCGGTGGCCGGATTTCGTGGTGCGGCCGAAGCACTTGCGGCAGGGCAGGTCGACATGGGGACGCTTGATCCGGAGTCGTATGCACCCGTGGCCGCCAAGGTCCGGGCCATTCTGACCTTGCGGCCAAAGGATGGATTGATCCGAACCCAGGTCGTCACCGCTGTTCGGGGCGGTTCTTCCTTCAAGTCTCTGGGTGATCTCCGTGGTCAGCGCCTCGTATTCATTGGCGTCGCCCCATATGACCGTGATCTGCCAAGAAAGGCCCTTGCAGACCAGGGTGCCGGATCATCGTATTTTTCAAAAGAGGTCGTCGCCGCGTCTGCTGAAGAGGCTCTCTCGCAGCTACGCAAGCAGGATGCCGATGTCGTTGTGATGAACGCCGACGCTTGGCAGCGGAGTTGCCGCGGCGCCAAGCCACAGGATCAGCCGTGCGGCGATCTTCGTATAGTCTGGAAGGGCCGACCCCGCGCGGCGAACGCGGTCGTGGTGCACCTGGACATGCCACCGCGCCTGCGCTTTCAGCTCATGGGAATTTACGTCGCCATGCACCTGGAGGCGCCTGACGCCTTCATCGCGGCTTCCGCCTTTGCACCCGGCAATGAGAATTTTGACGGGGCTGAAGCTGCCGCGCTTTCACCGTCACACGTGATCAAATAGGCATGTCGACAGGATCTGAAGCCGTCGTCGAAAACTTCGAGACGCGCCGTCGTCGGGCCCTGCGTCGCCACTGGTTGCAATCGGGCGTGGGGCTGCTGATCTTCAGTATGGTCCTCGCCGCATCATTCCAGGAAAGCCAGTTTTTCAGTTCAGATATTGGCGGGGATCCCCTGGGCCGGATCGGCGAATTCCTGGTGCGCATGACCCCAAGCCTGCAAGGGCCGGTCTTGTTCGAAGGGCGTTCAACTCCAGGGTCGCTGGCGTCCTGGTTCTATGATCTGCCGGGGTGGCTCGCGGCCATCTGGCAGACCATTGAAATGGCCATTGTCGCCACGGTCTTTGGATCTTTGGGGGCTGTGGGCGCCTCGCTCCTCTGTGCATCCAACCTCATGCCCTGGCGCCCGGTGAGGTTCCTAGTGCGCCGCAGCCTTGAGGTGACCAGGACCATCCCGGATCTGGTCCTCGCCCTCATTCTTGTCGCCGCGTTCGGCGTAGGACCCTTGCCCGGCGTTATTACGCTCTCGATCTCGACCATGGGGGGGCTTGGCAAGCTGTTTGCAGAAATCAATGAAGAGGTCGATCCACGGCAGCTCGAGGCCCTGGATGCCGCCGGAGCGGGGCTGCTGAACAAGATCCGCTTTGGGGTCTTTCCCCAGGTGTTCCCGGCCTATGCCTCCTACGGACTTCTGCGGCTGGAAGGAAACCTGGCCGGAGCGGCCGCCCTGGGAATCGTCGGGGCCGGCGGGATCGGGCTCGAACTACAGCGCGCCATCACCTACACCGAATACAATACCTATCTGGCGATCCTGATCCTCATGGTCGCGATGATCTTCCTGATCGACCTGATGTCAGAGGCCATTCGCCACCGCCTGATCCGACTGGATGAGGGCGGGCAATGACCACCGGAATACCGACGGCTCTACCCGCCGTGCATTCGCCATGGCCTGGACTCATCCGGGGGGCGGCTGCGTCGGCAGTCTGCCTCATAGCCCTGCTCGCGATGATGGCTGACCTCAACCTGTCGCCGGACGCGCTTGCCAGCGGATCCTCCAAGCTCGGGCGGTTTATGGCCTCAATGGTCCCGCCCAGCGACGGTGGCGATAGCATCAGGATCCTGAAATCACTTGCCGAGACCTTCGCCATGGCTGTTGCGGGAACCGCACTGGCGGTCCTGGCGGCCGTGCCCTTGGGTTTGGTTGGCGCAAAGACAGTGGTCAGCAATGGCCTGCTTCATTTCCTTTTCCGCCGATGCCTCGACATTTTCCGTGGCGTTCCGGCGCTTGTCTGGGCGCTGATCTTCATTTCCGCCTTTGGCCTAGGGCCCTTCGCCGGCGTCGTCGCCCTGGCATTTGCCGACATTCCCAATCTGGCGAAACTCTTCGCTGAGACCCTGGAGAATTGCGACCGGGGTCCGGTCGAGGGCGCGCGCGCCTCCGGCGTTTCCAAGATCCTTGAAATCCGGTTTGGTCTCGCGCCACAGGTCGCGCCGGTGATGGCCAGCCAGTGTCTCTACTATCTCGAGAGCAATTTTCGGCACGCCGCTGTTCTTGGCATTGTCGGCGCAGGGGGCATTGGCTTCGAACTGGATGAACGGATCAGGATCTTCGCCTTCGATCAGGTCGCCTATATCGTCCTGCTCTACATGGTCTGCGTCGCTGCGCTCGACTTTGTTTCGCGACAGCTCCGGGCACGACTGGCCTGAGCCTGCCACAAATTCCGTAATTGTCCCTGAGCTCCTGCCTCGTCCGTCACGACGGGGTCACAGCGGTGTCCTAGTTTCCAGGTCCGGTCGGACGTCGCCCTGGGGAGTCCCCATGCTTGAACTGAATGAGCTGTCAAAGCGCTTCGGAGACACCCTGGCTGTGGACCGTGTCTCCCTGTCCATTGGGCGCGGAGAACTGGTCGGCATCATCGGTCGGTCCGGATCGGGAAAATCGACATTACTGCGCCTCATCAACAGGCTTGCGACGCCGACTGACGGGTCTGTCGCCTGGGATGGCTCACCGATTAATGGCCTGCGGGGCACGGAGTTGAGGCGCTGGCGACACAGCTGCGCCATGATTTTCCAGCAGTTCAACCTCTCACCCCGACTGGACGTGATCACCAATGTGCTGATTGGCGTTGCAGCGAAGCGTCCGCTCTGGACCTCCATGATCAAGTTCTTTCCGGCGGCGGATCGAGCCCGGGCAGTTCTTGAACTCGACGCTCTGGATATGGCCGCCGCCGCACTTCAAAGAGCCGGCACCCTGTCGGGAGGCCAGCAACAGCGGGTGGCGATCGCCCGTGCGCTGATGCAGGACCCGAACATCATCCTTGCCGATGAACCCGTGGCGTCCCTTGATCCCGTAAATGCAGAAGTCGTGATGTGCGCCCTGCAGAGGGCCTGTGCTGAGCGTGACATCCCGGTGCTGGTAAGCCTTCACAGTCTTGATATCGCCAGGCGCTACTGCACGCGGATTGTCGCCATGGCGAAGGGGCGCATTGTGTTCGATGGGCCGCCTGCGGCCTTGTCCCAGTCGATTGTCGATCAGATCTATGCCGGCCGGAATAATCGGCCGTCGCCCGCCCTGGTCGAGCCTGAGGTGGCGGCGGCATGAGCGGACCCAAGCTAGCTGACCGCCCTCTGGGTGCTGGAGAGGTCTATATCGGTCGGTTTCTTGGCCTCACCGATCCCTTGTCAACGAGCGCCGGGCCACAGCCCTACATCGATGCTCAGGCCAGTGTTAACGACAGCATACTGGGCCCCTGGACAAGGGTAGGCGGCCGAACCAGCCTCTCCGAGGTGACTATGGGCGCCTACAGTTACATCGTCACAGACTCCAGCGCTGCCTATTCGGATATCGGGAAATTCTGCTCCATAGCTCGGGACGTCCGCATCAACCCGGGCAACCATCCCACCTGGCGCGCGGCTCAACACCATTTCAGCTATCGGGCGGTGTCCTACAATCTTGGCGAAGCCGACGACGATGCCTTCTTCGACTGGCGCAGATCCCATGATGTGAAGATCGGCCACGATGTCTGGATCGGCCATGGTGCAACCCTATTGGCGGGGGTCTCGGTGGGGACCGGCGCCGTGGTTGGCGCGGGCGCCGTGGTGTCCAAGGATGTCGCGCCTTTCACCATTGTCGGGGGCGTGCCGTCACATCCGATCCGTGAGCGGTTTCCGAAGGCCGTCCAGGGTGGTCTATTGTCCCTCGAATGGTGGCATTGGGAGCATGACCGCTTGGCTGGAGCCCTGGAAGATTTCCGAGAGCTGGACGCCGACGCGTTCCTCGAGAAGCATGCCTGAAGGCGGTCGGCTGGTCCTGGTGGTGGGTCCTTCAGGGGTGGGCAAGGACACCCTGATCGAGGCCGCGAAGAACCTCCGCCTCAGCGGCGTGCGGATTGTGAAGCGTGACATTACGCGTTCTGCCGAACTGGGCGGCGAAGACTATGCGTCCATCAGCGAAGCTGATTTTGCCCGGCGGGAATCCGCCGGCCGATACGCACTTAGCTGGCGAGCGCACGGTCTCAGCTATGGCATCCCTGGGGACATCCTTGAGGATCTGGCTGCAGGCCAAACCGTGGTCGCCAACGTGTCGAGAACAGTGCTCATGGAAGCTCGGCAAAGGTACAGAAATCTCGTGGTTGTCTCGGTAACCGCAAGTCCTGAAACCATCCGGGCGCGGCTTACGGCGCGTGGCCGCGAGACGGACGCCGAGATCGAAGGGCGCATATCCCGGGCTGCAGTGTTCGTTGTCGACGGCGAAGACGTGATTGAACTTTGCAATGATGGCTCCCGGGCGGAAGCCGTGGCCGCGTTCGTCGCGCTTCTGTAGTCGGCGGCTCTAAGCCGCTTCGAAGGCCAGACGAGCGATGATGTCGAAGGGGCTTTCACGATCCGGCTGTCGGAAGATCGCGAGGGCGTCAAACAGGTGTGCGCCGGCGTCTTCGCCAAACTGATCCATCAGAACCGCGCCGACCCGCGCGGAGACCGCATCATCGCGAATGGTGCCCGTCAGGGTCATGTGGAACCTGAACTCATCAAAGATGTAGGGATAGCCCCAGGCTACGAGCTTACTGTCCTGATCTTCCGTGAGTTTGGCCCGTCGGCGTCGGGCCAGATCTTGATCGGATAGAGGGGCCCTGAACCTGTCAAAGGCTTTGACGCACGCTTCATGGAGGGCCGACATGCCTGGCGAGATTTCGGCCAGGCGCAGGGCGTGGAACAGTCCGATGCGACCCGGCTCAATAGCGGCGGTGAAACTGGCTTGAGTTCTCACGAAGTCTGCAGCAAATGCCAGTAGTTCACCTTCGGATACCTCCGCTGCAAGTTCGAAGGGCGCCTTGAGTGTGGCGTGAAACCCGTAACCCCTCGGGTCAGATGTCAGGGCGTCTACGTCGAGACCTTCCAGGGCAGGAATGTCAGGTCGATTGACAACCGCCCCGGTATAGGCGTCACGGCCAAGCCACGCGGATGCTTTTTCCCAGAGACGGCTTCCCTGATCGGGCGCGTAATAAACGGCGTAGCGGGCCGTCATGCCACCCGCATCCCGGCGCGCCAGACTTCCTTCGGCGTTGGCCATCCCTGGGCGCCGCGGGACACCCGGACAAAATCCGCCAATTGGCCCGCTGCAATTTCCCCCCGGTCTGTGAGGCCGACGCTTCGTGCCGGGTTTACGGTCACGGTCGCCAGGGCCTTTTCCGGCGCCCAACCCAGCAATTCTATCAGCATGAAGGCGGAACGCAGCATGGAGAGGGGTACGTAATCGGACGCGATGATGTCGAGAATATCTGCCTCAGCGCAGGCGCGGGCGCTGAGATTTCCGGAATGGCTTCCCCCGCGCACAAAGTTCGGGCCGCCCATGGCATTCATCATTCCGAGTTCCCGCGCGCGTTTCGCCGCTTCCAGGGTAACCGGAAACTCCGAAATCGTGCAGCCGTCGCGGTGCGCCTCTTCAACATGATCGAGGGTCGCGTCGTCGTGGGCGGCCAGCGGCACCCCGGTCTCCCGAGCTAGAGCCACCACCCTTGATCGGTTCTGGACGGAAACGGACGGATCTCGTCCTTCGAAACGGAAGGACAGGATCCTGGAAATCTCATCCGGCCCATGGCCGGCCTCGACCAGCTGCCGCTCCATACGTCCCACGTCGGAGACCTGTCGCTGGCCAGGCGTGTGGTCCATGACAGACAGGAGTCGAAGCTTCGAATGATTGCTGAATGGCGCAACGAGATCCATCAGCTCCGGATTGGTGATTTCGCACCGCAGGTGCAGAAGGTGATCAGCGCGCAGGGCGCCGTCCGCCGCAGCGGAATCCATGGCTTCAATCATAGGCGCTAGGGCTGTCTTGCGATCCAGCCCATCCTTGGAGCCGTGCAGGGCAAGGCTGTCGAGGACTGTCGTGATGCCTGCCGACGCGCACTGCCCATCCTGGGCGAGGGCTGCGCCATATGCGTCCCAAAGGGCGCCTGGTCGCGGCTGATAGTGCTTTTCGAAATTGTCGGTGTGGATGTCGACGAGGCCGGCGATCAAGGAGTCGCCGCTCCAGTCGATGGCCTTGGTTCGTGCGGAAGAGCAGGGTTCCACAGCAACAATACGACCATCACGGACGATGATTTCGCCGCTGACTTGGCCTTCCGGGGTGATTACCGCCTTGGAGAAGATACGTATCTCATCCTGCACCATGGTCAGGCCGCCGCCTTGAATTCAGCGACCGGGAACAGGCGCGTGGCCACCGCGTCACGGACGTCGTGATCGTGGAAGATGCCGATCATGGCTGCGCCGCCATCCAGGGCTTCCCGGATCAGTTCAACTACGATCGCCCTGTTTTCGGCGTCCAGCGACGCTGTCGGCTCATCGAGCAGGAGCACTGGATACTGGCGAATGAAGCTACGCGCGATGTTCACCCTTTGCTGTTCGCCGCCCGAGAAGGTGGCTGGCGGCAAACGCCAATGGGCTTCCGGCAGGCGCAGGGCCGACAGCATCCTGGTGGCGCGGGCCTCGGCTTCCGCAGGATCAACGCCATTTTCGAGGAGGGGCTCCATCACCAGGCGCAGGGTGGAGATCCGCGGAATGACCCTCAGGAACTGGCTGACATAGCCAAGGGTCCGCCGGCGGATATCAAGGATGGTGTGCGGGCTGGACTGCGTGATGTCGACATATTCGCCATCATGGAGAACCCTGACCGACCCTGTGGTCGGGCAATAATTTCCATAGATCGACCGCATGAGGGTCGACTTCCCGACACCGGAATTGCCGGAGAGTACGAGGCACTCTCCTGCGCCGACCTCCATGCGAAGCTGGCGGAAGACGGGAATGACGGCTGAGTCAGCATTGTGCAGGACGAAGGTCTTGCTCAGGTCTTCGACGATGATGAGCGGCTGGCTGGGCGATGACATGGTGGCCTAGATCTGCAGAACGGAGGAGACGAGGAGCTGGGTGTAGGCGTGTTGCGGGTCGTCCAGGACCTGATCGGTCAGGCCGGTTTCAACCACCTGGCCGCGGCGCATCACCAGGAGCCGGTCGGCCATGAGCCGGGCGACCGCCATGTCATGGGTGACGATGATGACGGCCAGATCCAGATCGCGCACAAGTTCACGCAGCAGGTCGAGAAGGCGCGCTTGAACCGAAACATCAAGACCTCCGGTGGGCTCGTCCATGAAGACCAGCTTGGGGCCATGGATGAGGTTGCGGGCGACCTGGATCCGCTGCTGCATGCCGCCGGAAAAATTGCGGGGCTTGTCGTCGATACGTGTGGTGTCGAGTTCCACCCGCGAAAGCCAGTCCAGGGTCGCCTGGCGCATGGCTCCATAGTGGCGCTGGCCCATATTCATGAGGGGCTCGGCGACATTGGCACCGCCGGACACGCGCATGCGAAGGCCGTCCCGGGGGTTCTGGTGAACAAAGCCCCAGTCCTCCCGCTGCATCCGCCGGCGGTCAGGTTCGGACAGGGTGTAGATGTCCCGAAGTCCGAAGCGCCGCGTGTCGAATTCGATCCGACCTGCCGAAGGTGGCAGACGTCCGGAGAGGCAGTTCAGCAGGGTCGTCTTACCCGACCCGCTCTCACCAACGATGCCGACCACCTCGCCTGGGCGCATCTCGAAGCTCACATCCATGCAGCCAGGGATGTGGCCGTACCATTTTGACAGGCCCTCGACCTTCAGAAGAGGGGCCGCCTCAACCTTGGACATCGCATTCATTGAGCAGCCTCCGCTTCGCCTTGCGCCAGCTGGTGGCCAGCCATGGGGCCAACATGGCCAGCGTCTCGCCTTTGGCCGCAGTGGTGACTGTCAGAACAGACAAACATCTTGGCGCCCGCATCATCGAGGACAACCTCGTCGAGATAGGCGTCGTCCGCCCCGCACAGGGCGCAGTTTTCTTCCCAGGTCTGGACTTCGAAGGGATAGTCCTCGAAATCCAGGCTGCGCACCTGGGTATGTGGCGGGACCGCATAGATCCGCTTTTCCCGACCGGCGCCGAACAGGAGGATGGCCTCGTTGTCATCCATTTTCGGGTTGTCGAACTTGGGAATTGGCGAAGGCGACATCAGATATCGCTCCCCAACCATCACGGGATAGCCGGCCGTCGCCGCGATCCGACCGTAGGCCGAGACGTTTTCGTAAAGCGAGACGTACTGGAGGCCGTATTCCTCATAGGCGTGCATGGCTCGGGTTTCGGTCTCACGCGCCTCAAGTCCCCGAAGGGGTTCGGGCTGCGGAACCTGGAAGACCAGGACCTGTCCGGCCTTCAGCGTCTGCTCGGGAATGCGGTGACGGCTCTGGATGATGGTGGCTTCGGCGGTATCTTCCGTCGTTGCGACGTCGGCAACCTTTGCGAAGAAGCGCCGGATCGATACCGCGTTGGTCGTGTCATCGGCGCCCTGGTCAATGCACTTGTAGACATCGTCAGGGCCGATGATCGCAGCGGTCAGCTGGATGCCGCCTGTGCCCCAGCCGTAAGGCACAGGCATTTCCCGGGAGCCGAAGGGAACCTGATATCCCGGGATTGCCAGAGCCTTGAGAATGGCCCGGCGGATCATCCTCTTGGTCTGCTCATCCAGATAGGCGTAGTTGTAATAGCGCTCGGCCTCATTGGACCGGGGCGTGGAGGTCGCAATCATTCTGCGGCTACCTTCATGGGGTTATTTCGTTCGAAGTGCTCGCGACGGAGCCGGCGGATCAGCTGAAGATCGGCCTGGAAGTCGACATAGTGGGGCAATTTCAGGTGCTGGACGAAGCCGGAGGCTTCGACATTGTCGGAGTGGTAGAGGACGAACTCCTCGTCCTGCACCGGGGCGTCGGCCTGTTCACCAACTTCACGGTGACGAAGGGCGCGATCGACAATCGCCATGCTCATGGCCTTGCGTTCACAATGCCCGAAGGTCAGGCCATATCCCCGGGTGTATTGTGGCGCCCGCTCGGCAGAACCGGCAAAACCGGAAAGCATCTGGCATTCCGTGACACTCAGCTCGCCTATCTCGATGGCGAAGCCCAGTTCTTCCGGTACGAATTCGACGGCGACATCGCCAAACCTGATTTCGCCGCAGAGCGGGTGGGTGCTGCCCCAGCCCCGCTGCGATGAATAGGCGAGGCTTAGCAGGAAGCCTTCATCGCCCCGGGCAAGGGCCTGGAGCCGCTGGTCCCGCCCTGCAGGGAAAGCCATGGGCTCCCGCGTCAGGTCGAAGGGCGCCTCTGCGTCTTCGGGCCTTTCATCGCGTTCAAGGAGATCTTCGTGGGCGAAGACCGACCCGATGGTTGGCATGGGGTAGGGCTGCGGCGTTTCCGCCAAAGCCGCGGCTTCAGGCAGCGAAGAGCCCTCGGCGGCAAGAGCGAAGTCGAGCAGGCGATGGGTGTAGTCGAAGGTCGGGCCGAGGATCTGCCCGCCGGGAATGTCCTTGAAGGCCGCAGAGATACGGCGAAGAACCGACATGTCTTCGGTTTCCACCGCTTCCGAGGCGCCGAAGCGGGGCAGGGTGGTCCGAAAGGCGCGGACAAGGAAGATGGCTTCCGGAAGGTCGCCGCGCGCCTGCTTGATGGCCAAGGCCGCCAGATCCGGATCATAGCACGACCCTTCGGCCATCACCCTGTCGACCGCGAGCGTCATCTGTTCGCGGATCTGGGCGACGTCGAGCTCAGGGACTGCGGCGTCTCCGCGCCGCGCTTCCGCCAGCCAGGCGTGGGCGTTGGTGATCGCCTTCTCGCCACCCTTTACGGATACATAGGCCATGTTCAGACTCCTTCCGTCTGGATGCGTGTTGAGCGGGGCAGGGCCATCAGCTGATCGCCTGCCACCAGGAGGACATCGACGCCGAACTGGAACTGGGCGCCGTTCTCTGAAAGCTGTCCCCAGAAGTCCTTTGGCAGTCCCGTGGGAGACACCACGGTCTGGCCCTTGATCCCGGGGCCCCGGAGGGCGACTGAGGGTCCACCTGTCAGGGCAGCGACCTCGATAAGCACGGTCGTGGACCTGTCAGGGTATTTTGCATCTCCGATGTTGAAGACGCCCAGGGCAGGCGCGCTTTCCGGATTGCAGACAATGGCGAACGCCGCCTGGAGGGGATCGGCTGTCAATGGACACCCGCAATGGAAGCGCAGCCACGCCTGGGCCCCCTGCTGATCAATGGATGGGTCCAGCCAGACCGGGGTCTCGAAATCAAAAAGCGTCAGCGCCACAGCGCCGGCGGCCCGACCGAGCCCCATCGGGGGCTCAGGTGCAAAGGATAGGTCTGCGATTGAGCCGGGACGGGCGACAGCGTCCATCACGGCCCTGAATACGGATTGGGATCCGAAAACCGGGTCAGGAAAGCCGGGTTCGATCTGCGTAAGGTCAATTCCCGTAGTCATCATGCTGGTCCCCGATCACGCACCATGGTGAAGAAGTCGACGCGGGTGGCTGCGGCCTTGCGTGCGGCCAGCTGGCGCCGCGTTTCGTGAGCCTTTTTCAGAAGATCGACGATGTCGGCCTGCACCAGCGGCCGGAGCGCAGCAGATTGCATCATCGCGTCGACGGCAGCCGCGATCTCGGCATGCTCGCGACTGCGCCCGGCGACATAGCTGACGCCGGTCTCTCCGGTTTCCAGCCGGACAGCAGCCCGCGTCACGGTCATTTCCCCGACATTGAATGGCGCGCCGGCGCCACCCATCCGGCCGCGGACCAGCACAAGTCCGTGTTCGGGAGCTCGGAGGGCTGAGAACCGCGGGCGCTCCGGCAGGCTGTTCCAGGCGGCGATCAGGTCCTGTGATTTCGCCTTCGCCAGGGTCGACATCCAATCGCGGCGAGCGTCCTGCGCCGGGGGGGAGGTTGTATGGTCGGGCAAGATGCCAACTCCGACAATTGAGCAAGTTGTTGCGTTGTTATGTGTATAGACTTAGTGTAGTCACCAATTAGCGGCAATAAATGAAGTATGAAGCTTATTTGACAGTAGTAAAACTTGTCTACATCGCCCGAATACAATTGAAATGAGTCAGGCAAATGATGATGACGCAGACGCTGTGGCGGAAGATTTCGCAGAATATCGAACGTCAGATCGAGGAGAAGGAGCTCAGTCCCGGGGATAAACTGCCGACGGAATACGAGCTTTCGCGCCAGTTCATGGTCAACCGCCATACGGTTCGACGCGCTTTGTCCTACTTGCAGGACAAGGGATTCATTGAATCCACCCAGGGCCGCGGAACTTTTGTTCGTCGGCCGACGCGCCCGGTGACCCTCAACCGTCGCCCCCGCTTCGCCGAGGCGGTCATACTCCAGGGGCGCAGCCCGAGCGTGAAGGTTCTGCGCCTGGATATCCGGTCATCCGAGCCCCATGTCGCAGCTGAACTGGGACTTGCGGCGGGAGCGCCCATCGTATTCCTGGAGCGACTACGTCTCGTGGACGATGAGCCGACCGGGCTCAGCCTGCATCACTTCAGCGCCGAGCGGTTTCCGACCTTCCCCGAAATGTACCGGGCGCGCGGAACAATTACCCAGACCCTCATCGACAGTGGCGTGCCTGACTATACCCGCCGTCGCACCTCCATCTCGTCGCGCCTCTCCATGCCCATGGAGGCCGAGCTGCTGCATGTCCCGCGACACATTCCGCTTCTGATCCAGCGCTATCTCAATGTGGATGGCTTGGGTCGCCCCCTCGAATACGGCGAATCCCGCGGCACGGGCGAGGTCACGGTCGAGTTTCCCCCACCCCCTACAGATTGATCAGTTGGAGAGTTCCTTGGAGTACGCGCTTAAAAATGCCCGCGTCGTGACGCGAGACGAAGACTTCATCGGATCAGTCCTGGTCCGCGATGGGTGCATTGCCTCTGTCGATCGGGGAGTCAGTCAGACGGGTGAGGATCTGTCGGGGGATGTCCTGATGCCCGGCATCATCGACATCCACACGGACAATCTGGAAAAACACTTCTACCCGCGCCCGAATATCGACTGGGATCCGGTATCGGCCGCTGTCGTCCACGATGGAGGATGTCTGTCCGTCGGTGTCACGACCGTGTTCGATTCCCTGAGCCTTGGCGCCTACAATGGCTCTGCCGCACGGGGAAAGGCGAACCTGCACCGTCTGACAGAAGGCCTCGCCGCCGCGGAACGGGCAGATATGCTCAAGGCCGAGCACCGCATTCACTGGCGATGTGAGACGACGTCTGATGTCATGCACGACTGGCTGCTCGAGCTTTCCGAGCACCCCATGACTTCGATGTTTTCCCTGATGGATCACACTCCGGGCCAGCGACAGTACCGGAACATCGAAAATCACCTCAAGAACTGGCGTGATAACGGCATGAACCAAGAGGCGATCGACCTTAGGCTGGCAGACTGTCGCGAACGACAGGTGCGAAATGCAGACATAAACGCTGCCTTGGTGGCCAAAGTCGCCAAGGCGAGAAACGCCACCCTGATCAGTCACGACGATGAGACCCCCGAACACGTTGACCGGGCGGCTGACTTCGGCGCCACGGTCGCTGAGTTTCCGGTCACGCTCGAGGCCGCCGCCCGGGCCCAAGCCCGGGGAATGACGATTGTCATGGGCGGTCCGAACCTGATGCGTGGTGGTTCCTATTCGGGAAATGTGCCGGCCGCTGAGTTGGCCAAGAAGAACCTGCTGGAGGCCTTCGCCTCCGATTACGTGCCGCGCAGCCTGATCGAATGTGCTTTCCGCCTCACAGCCCCAGGGTTTGACTGGCCCCTCGCCAAAGGGGTGGCAACCGTAACTGCAACAGTTGCCGAGGCCGCCGATCTCGGTGACCGGGGCGTTATAGAACCTGGAAAGCGGGCTGACCTGCTGAGGGTCAGGGTTGTCGGCGACCTGCCGATCCTGCGAGGGGTTTGGGTTCAGGGGCTTAGGGTGGCCTGAGCCTGAATGGGGCCCTCTCGGCGCTCGCGGTCCCGACCTGTTAAGGGCCTTGCCATTGCGCCTTTTGGGGCGTGTCAAAGCCTTTAACCAAGCTTTCGATCGTAGTGCCACCAGAGTAGCGCCCGGGCCCAAGCGTCTCCTTACGCCAGAAGGTCTCACTGGTATGGCGGTGTGTCCGTTGCGCAATGGCCCGCCAGGGCCCTGATGGAAGCTTCACCAAAGAACACCGATTTCGTGTTCTCTTTGTGCGCACTGGGTGGGAGAAACATAGCGAATAGTCGCGTTCGTTCCCACTCCCTCTCTGGCGAAGACATCGCCTCCGCCGGTGGTCCTTTCGGCTAGGTCATCGCCGGGCTTGATGGCGCTGCGCGTTCAGCGGAGTGTAAGGCCCATGTCACCGCCTGGCGCCAGCTCAGTTTGTTCTGAACTGGCGCTTTGAAGCGAGGCGGATATGTCCGTTCGGAACGGACATATCCGCTTATTGCCAAAGTGTTTGCTGGTCAGATCAGAGAGCGTCCCACGCCGTTTCGAGCTGTCGCAGACGGCCCGTCATCGCATTGACGACCGAGGTGTGGATGTCGGCATGGAAATCCTGAGGCATCAGGCTAAGGGCCCTTTCCGTCGCAGGCAGTGCGTCTTGGAAGACCTCATCCAGAACCTGTTTGATAATCGTTGAGCCCAAGCCTGCTTCCTTCGCCGTCTCGACAAAGTGCCGGCCGTGCACATCCTGGATTTCGTAGTGTCGGCTCGTGCCGACTGACATCGCCAGCTTGTACTTGTTGTGTGGAATGCGCTTGGCATCAAAGGCCGGTTGCGCGCTCAGGACGTCATAGAATGGCGTCAGTTCGAAGCGCCCTCCGGGCCGCAGGAAGACGCTGAAATTCTTACCGTGGCCGTCGGTCGCGCCGATGAGCCAGAAGATGATCTGACTTTTGAAGAAGGCCGCTTGGTCCGTGATCGGGTTATCGCTTTCCTTGAGTAGCGTCATGATGTCGACGGCGCTCGGCCCTTGCTGGTTTTGATATTTGCGGCTCGACGGGATCGAGAGCGCTTGGCAGCAATCTTCTTGTGGAAGACGCAGGATCTGGTCGTTGCTCCGCCAGCGACGATCGAAACGCTCGACGACAAGGACGCGGCGCGCTCCGAACCTTGCGATCTCGGTCTTCGCGATTGGCAACCGAAACCCTTCGAGAAGTTTCAGGCAATAGTGCTCGTTCTCGACGCTGTTCGAGAGATCGATCATGCCCCAGGGCGTCGGGATTTCTCCCAACTGCGGCTTAAGGATGTGCGTTGTCGGTGTGGCGCCGATGGGGCGTTTCCAGCGTCCGTCATGGAAGAGGAGCGCCGTCTTTTCCTGGGCGCCGGCGACTGAAATCCGGAACTCCTGTTCGGTGTCGATACCGAGCGGCGCGCTGGCGAGGTTGGCGAGGATCGCCTCGATCTCCTCGTCGCTGACAGGCTCGCCTGCAATCGGCTGGAGGGTGTTGACCGCCATACCGTCGGGCAGAAACTGCATCGCCCCAGCGCAGTCACGGCCGATCTGCTCCAGCAGGCTGTAGGAGTCTGTCCCCAGCGCGCCCGTTTTCTCCGCTACGAGGCGGCGGACCATCGGATTATCGGGCAGGAGGTTGTCGAAGACTGCGACCACCGGCTCGCCCCGGAAGGTGGCCTTCCGTGGTGGCAGAGATAGCGAAATCGGGAAATGGGGTGGCCAATCCAGCCAGCTCTGATCGTACTGAAACTCGATCGCCCCACCGGGTTCTTTCTCCAACCGTCCCACAAGACGATTGTTGATCAGGACCTTGAGCGGGGCATGGGTCTTGCGGCGGCCCATCAGAATATGTCCTCGATATCAGCCGAAGAGCTTTTCGTTCGGGGACCGATCGTCATCTCCAGATCGAGCGCGGCAAGGAGATCGCTGATCGACGAGATTTTTGCGCCGTTGTGACCGCTTTCGATTTTTGAGATGAGTTCCTGGCGCATGCCAGACCGCTCAGCCAGTTCAGTCTGACTCATTCCCTTCAGTTTCCTGAATTTTTGGATGAGGTTGCCGACCTGGCTCGGGGAGCGCGCAATCTGGGTCATGAGAATCTCCTTCTCACAATTATGCCCTAAATCGCATAAAATATCAATATGCGATTTAGGGCATAATAAGATGATATCCGATAAAGAGCATAAAGTCGGATTATGCGGTTTTTCGCATTAGCGGCTCGGTGTTGATTTTCACTGAGAACTGACCCGCCTGTGATGGTGGATTAGCTTGTTTTGATGGTCCAGATCGGCCGAAGAGGCCCTGAAATGACTGAAATTCAGCCCTCTGCGGACATCGTACAATTGGCCAGGAAATCGCAGAATTGGCGGGATCGGGGCCTAGAAAATTTCGATGGCAGGATAAAAGCCGCGAGGTGCGTCGGGGTGTTTGGGGCGAAAAGTTCAGTAAAATCAGCTGCCTAGAGTGAGGTATAGCAAGTGCTTTTGATGTGCGGTTTTCGGTAAGGGGTTGAATAGAAAGAAGGTTTTACACCTCGTGCCCTTTTAGAGAGAGCCTTAAACGCATGGTGGAACGAGGGCCGGGCTAGGGTCGGACCGTCAAGGGTGCGCGCCCTTGGCGCGCATCGCGGAGCGACGGCCAGGCCGCCCTTGACAGCCCGTCCCGACCCCGGCGGAGGCTGGCCATGCGCTTAAGGCTGACAGTGGCTTGGCCTATGATAGAGCCGATTTTCTGCCGGCCTCATTTGAGAGGAGTAGCCGCCTTTAGTGGGCGCTAGGCGATGGGGTTTGGCATCGCCTCAAGTCCTGGATAGCTAGTTTCTCAGAGGCCTTCCGGATGGGCCATGGACGCGGCATCGTCCTTACGCAAACCTCAAGCGTATCCGCCCTCGGCCAGGTGATCGACATAGTCGCGAACGGCGGCGGCGTTGCCTGACTTAACGAGCGCTTCAGCTGTACGACCGCCAAAGGCCGGAATGGGTTCCGCGCGATACCAGGCCATGGCTTGCGCAGCGCTCCCCGCCCAGCTTTCCACGAGGTAGATGATCTCCAGCATTTCCCGAATTCGGGTCTGCGCTTTGGGACCATTGCGGCGGCGAGTCTTCTGGAAGACTTCACGAGCGAGGCCGGCGGTGTCCGCCAATTGAGCTCTGGACATGGCGAAGGCTTCGGCCAGGTCATCAACCTTCATAGCGCCGGGTTCTTCCAGCAGGCTGATGATTGATATGCGGCGCGAGGGCAGGGCCTTTCTAGCCTCAGGACCACTGGCGGCTTGTGCTGACACATGGTCACGCAATTGCCTGCAGTCCTTTAGACTTCACCAGGCTCAGCAGTTTCAGCGATGGGCCGTCAGGTCGTTTTTCGCCGCGCTCCCATTTGCTGACTGCATCCTTGCGAACGTTCAGATAGCTGGCGAAGACGGGCTGGGAGACCTGCTCGCGTTCCCGTAGCGCCTTGATTTCCTCGGGCGCCATGGGCGTCACCGGCGTCAGGCACAGGGTGTCGAACTCGCGCATGGTCGCCTTGTCGATGACGCCGGCGCGATGCAGGCCGGCAGCGGTCTTGTGAACCGTCCCGAGTATGCCGCCTTCAGTCTTGCCCGCCGTCTTCGCCATCGATCCTAACCTCTTCAATCTCACCGGCGGCTTTCGCCGTCTCCAGGGCGCTCGGGTCGAGGGCCAGGAAGGTGGCCGCCAACACCTTCAGCGCCTTTAGTTCCCTGGGTGTGATGTTCGCCTTCTCGTTCTTGGCAAAGCCATGGACGAAGAAACTATGTCCACCGACTTTGAACAGGATGATCGTCCGAAAGCCGCCGGACTTGCCGCCACCATCCCGGGCGATCCTCTGCTTGAAAACGCCACCGCCGAGGTCGGCGTCCCATTGACCGGACGCCACAGCCTTGGCGACATCAAGCAGATCTGCACTTTTCAAATCCGCCTTGCGTGCGAACCTCGAAAACTCCTTGGTCTTGTAGACGCTCATCGCCTAATGAACCTCAAAGAGTGTAGCTCCAAGAGCTATGATTTTCAAGGTCGAGATCATGCCGCCCTCGACGCCGCGATGGCGTGCAGTGACTCTGGCTTCAGGTGCGTATAGCGCCGCAGCATCTTCCAGTCCTTGTGACCAGTCACGAGAGCTACTTGCTCAATCGCGAACCCCGCCTCGAACAGGCGGCTTGTGCCTTCGTGGCGTAGGTCGTGGAAGTGGAGATCCTTGATGGCCAGGTCCTTACAGGCTCGGGTGAAGGCCGTTCCCGCTGACTTGTGGTGATAGGGGAAGATCCGGTCATCCTCATTGGCCCGGATGGTGCGCTGTTCCTCGATCAGGGCCAGGGCGTCAAAGCCGGAGACGCTGAGCAGGGGGATGCGCTGATCATTGCCTCGCTTCTCGCGCGGGTCCTTACGGTCGCGGATGGTCAGCATCTTGGTGCGCTCATTCAGGTCGCTCCAGGTCACCCGGCAGATTTCTTCCTGACGCATGGCGGTGGCGACGGCGAACTGGATGATCCGACCCATGGGGATGATCTGACGGTCATTTCCCTCGAAGTGTGCGATAAGCTTGGCCAGCTCTTCGTCGGTCGGGCGCCGGTCACGCTCATTGCCCTTGCCCACAAGGCCAAGGCGCTTGAGGGCGATACGCGCCAGATCGATCGGCTCAACAGGTACCGAGACGCCGTGCACTGCCGCCGCGTGGGACAGGATGAGCTTGATCATCCCGATATCAATGCTGAGGGTCACCGGCCCAGCGCCCTGTTCGGCCCTGGCGCGGCCAAAGCGGATGATCCGCTCGCGGTCCAGCTCGATCATGTTCAGGCCGCCCAGCTGACGCTTGAGCATGGCCAGGGTTGCGTCCTTGGACCGACCCGGCGCGCGACCGACTTCCTTCATGTCTTCGATGTGCAGGTCGATCAGATCGCCAAAAGTTGTCAGCCTTGCCGCCCGCGCCCCCTTGGGCGCCTCGCCGCGATCAATTTGTCGCTCGGCGTTGAGCGCCCAGGACCGGGCGTCGTCCTTGCGCCGGAAGGTCTCACTGATATAGCGGCTCTTGCGTCGCACTATGGCTCGCCAGGACCCGGATGGAAGCTTCACGAAGGAGGCCAATTTTGTGTCCTCTATGTGTACAGTGAGACGGAGAAACGTAGCGAAAAGTAGCGTATTGGGTCGTAAAATCGGCGGCGAGGCGGCCGATCCAACGAATTGAAGTTAAATAAAAAATGCAGCAATTTCAAGTGCATAGATTGTCTATTGCACCCATGATGGACTGGACCGACCGGCATTGCCGGGCTTTTCACCGTGTCCTGAGCACGCGCACCCACCTTTATACCGAGATGGTCACCACAGGCGCCGTGCTGCATGGGGACCGGGAAAGGCTGCTGGGCTTTGATCCTTCAGAGCATACGGTGGCCCTGCAACTGGGTGGGTCCGATCCCGTGGACCTGGCCGCCGCCGCCCGGATCGGCGCGGACTATGGCTATGACGAAATCAATCTCAATGTCGGTTGTCCGTCAGACCGGGTGCAATCGGGGCGGTTCGGCGCCTGCCTGATGCGGGAGCCTCAGCTGGTGGCCGAATGCATGTCCGCCATGGGCGCCGCAGTCGATATTCCGGTGACCGTGAAGTGCCGGATCGGGGTGGATGACCAGGATCCGGAAGAGAGCCTTTTCACCCTGGTCGAGCACTGCGCAAGGGCTGGCGTGACGACCTTCATCGTCCACGCCCGCAAGGCCCTGCTCAAGGGGCTGTCTCCCAAGGAAAACCGGGACGTGCCGCCCCTGAACTATCCCCTGGTCTATCGGCTGAAGGCCGGGCGCCCGGACCTGACCATCGCCATCAACGGCGGCGTCGGGACGCTGGAAGACGCGGTCAGCCATCTGGACCATGTGGACGGCGTGATGATCGGTCGGGCGGCCTACCACACGCCAGGCATTCTGGGTGAAGCCGATCGGGTGATCTTCGGCGAGGGCGAAGCCTGTGACCCTTTCGAGGCGGTCGAGGCCTACAAGCCCTATCTCTCCAGGCAGTTGTCACAGGGCGTGCACCTTGCCCACATGACCCGTCACATGCTGGGGCTTTTCCATGGTCGACCGGGGGCCCGGACCTGGCGTCGCATTCTGACGGTGGAGAGCATAAGGCCCGGCGCCGGCCTGGAGGTCGTCGACCAGGCCCTTGCGGCGGTGCGTAGACCTGCCCTGACCGAAGCCCTGGCCTAGGGCCGCAGGATCAGCGAGGTCTTGGTGGCTTCGAACCGGGACAGGCGTCCCAGATAGGTCATGCCCAGCAGGGACGTATCCAGACCCTTGTCCAGCACCAGGGCGTCCACATCCGCCACATGGGCGCCCGCGACCGAGACACTGGCCAGCTTCACGGCGGCAGCGTGGGCCTCGCCATTGGCGGTCATGACCTTGTAGTTATAGTTCAGGTGGCCGGGGTCGAAGCCCAGACGCTGGGCGTCGGTGGTGGTGAGGGCGACCGTGCTGG
This sequence comes from Alphaproteobacteria bacterium PA2, assembly GCA_002256425.1. Taxonomy (NCBI): domain Bacteria; kingdom Pseudomonadati; phylum Pseudomonadota; class Alphaproteobacteria; species Alphaproteobacteria bacterium PA2. The sequence goes on from NKIZ01000001.1 coordinate 1,432,842, forward strand.
CGCCGGTGTCCACCAGGAATTTCACGGCCGTGCCATTGACGCTGGCTTGGGCCCAGTAGTGCCCGTCAGCGGCCTTGGCGATGGAAGCGGCGCTGCCTTCGGACTCGGCGACCACCGGTTGAGGCTGAATGAGGGTCAGGGTTTCGGCATGGTTGGAGGGCGCAAAGGCCGCAACAGCCTGCGCCGCGCCGACCGCAGAGACGGCGCCCACCAATGACAGAACCGCAAGTCGCAACATGATCAAAACCCCGCCTTCCGGCGATTGACGGCCATTCTCGGCCCGATATCGCGATCAGACTAGGACAACGAGGTTTTCAAGGGATGAACGGCGAAACGTCCGCCGTCAGAACATGGCCAGTTTTTCCGGCCTTATCAGAGCCCGGCGCGATGGCAGTTCGAGCAGGATTTCATCCCTTTGCTCCGGCGAGAGTTTCGACCAGCCCGCCACTTCATTGAGCCGCCGGTAGCAGCCCATGCAGAGGCCGCTTTCCCCATCGACCACGCAGACCTTGATGCAGGGAGTCTTGATGGGGGCGGGTGGTCTGTCGGGGATCTGTGTCATCGTGGTCTCACGCACTCGGGATGGCGTAGGTGACGGTGGCCTGGGCGGCCGGGCGATCCGGGCTTTCGGTCCATATCCGAACATCGCACACGGCGATGCGGCGGCCCAGACGCAACATTTCAGCGCGCGCATGAATGTCACCGGGTTTGGCGCCGCGCAGGAAATTCATGGTCAGGGAACTGGTGACCGCCATCAGCTGTTCGCCGATGTGGGCGAGCACGAGGGTGTAAGCCGCCAGATCTGCAATCTCCATGAGATTGGGGCCGGAGATCACGCCGCCGGGGCGCAGGGTCCGGTCGCCCCCATAGGGGCGCACCACAAGCACCCACCCCGGGCCAACTTCCCGGGCCAGGGCCAGGCTCCTGGGGTCCGCCAGGGGGAAGGCCTTCATGAGCAGGTTGTTGACGCCGTCCCGGTCGAGTTGCGGGGGAGGGCCGGTCCTGGTTCCCATTGGCGATCACCCTGTTGCGAAGTCCATGTTTGGCCCCCATTGTAGGGTCGCCTGACGGGCTTGAATATCCCGACCGACGACGGGGCACGCGTCAGGCTTTGGGGCTGGTAATAGTGAGCGAAGACAAGTCAGAGCTCTTGAGGTCGTTGAGCATTGATCGCTCGCGTTCAGACGAGGATGAAGGCGGCGCAAAGTTCGGTCCGGTGGTGCTGGGCGCCCTGGCGGCCGGAAGCCTGCTGATCGGCGGCGCTGCGGGCTGGATCCTGAAGCCGACGCCCAAGGCCAAACCCGTCATTGTGGAGGCCGCGCAGAGCGGACCTGCGAGGGCGGTTGCGCCTGCCGGAGGCCTGACGGCTTCGGGTTATGTGGTGGCCCGCACCCGTGCGACCGTGGCGGCGGAAGTCACCGGCCGGGTCATTGAAGTGCGGGTCGAGGAGGGGCAGTCGGTTCAGGCTGGCCAGGTCCTGGCTGTGCTGGATGGCTCATTGGCCCGCGTCGATGCAGCGTCGACCCAGGCAAGGGCCGTTTCTGCCCAGGCCGCGCTCAATTCAGCCCAGGTCCAGTACGTTCAGGCCCAGAGGGATCTGGCCCGATACCAGACACTGGCCAAGACCGGCTATATCAGCGAGGCCAACCTTCAGGCCGCCATGCTGAAGGCCAAGGTGGCGGCGGCCCAGGAAGACCTTGCCCGTGCCCAGCTGGCGGCGGCCATTTCCGATTCGAACCGCACCCAGGTCCAGCTGAGCAGATATGAAATCCGGGCGCCCTTCACCGGCATGGTCATCGACAAGGCCGCCCAGCCCGGGGAAATCATTTCGCCCCTGTCTGCGGGGGGCGGGTTCACCCGGACCGGCATCTGCACCATTGTCGACATGGACAGCCTCGAAATCGAGGTCGACGTGAATGAGGCCTACATCGGTCGGGTTTCGCCTGGTCAGAAGGTCGAGGCCATTCTGGACGCCTATCCGGACTCGGTGCTTCCGGCCCACGTCATCGCCACCATTCCCACCGCCAGCCGCGACAAGGCGACAGTGCGGGTCCGGATCGCCTTTGAATCCAGGGATGTCCGCATCCTCCCGGAGATGGGCGTGAAGGTGACCTTCCTCGACAAGAAATCTTGAATCGGCCCTGCAGGATCCCCCGATGAGCGCCCTTATCCAACTGAACAACGTCGTAAAGAACTACAGGCGGGGCAAGGAAGGCATAGCCATCTTTGACGGCCTGACCATGGGAATCGAAGAGGGCGATTTCGTCGCCATCATGGGCCCGTCCGGCTCGGGCAAGACGACCCTTCTGAACCTCCTGGGCGGGACGGATCGTTGCGACGGCGGCGAGATCTGGTTCGATGGCGAGCGGATCGATGGCTATTCCGAAGGCCAGCTGGCGGCTTGGCGGGCGCGCAGCGTCGGCTTCATCTTCCAGTTCTACAATCTGATGCCTGTGCTCACCGCCGCCCAGAATGTTGAACTGCCCCTGATGCTCACCAAGCTGTCGCCCAAGAAGCGGCGGGACAATGTCGAGACGGCGCTGAAGATTGTCGAGCTGTCGGACCGCGCCAGGCACAAGCCCAAGGAACTGTCCGGCGGTCAGCAGCAGCGGGTGGCTATCGCCCGGGCCATTGTCTCCGACCCCAAGCTGATCCTGGCGGACGAACCGACCGGCGACCTCGATCGCGCCACGGCCAATGACATCCTGCGGACCCTGCAGCTGCTGAACAAGGAACTGGGCAAGACCATCGTCATGGTCACCCACGACCCCGAAGCTGCCCGTTTCGCCACCCGCACCCTGCATCTCGACAAGGGCCGCTTTGTCGAGGCGACGGCATGAACGACTTCGACCTCGTCCGGAAAAACCTGTTTCGCAAGCCGCTCAGGACCATCCTCCTGACGGTGTCGATCTTCATGGCCTTCCTGATCTTCGGCATGCTGACCAGCCTGAATGTGGCGCTTAATGCGGCGTCGGAGACCGGAACGTCTGGCAACCGGCTGATCGTGTCCAACAAGATCAACTTCACCCAGCCCCTGCCGATTTCCTATGTAAACCGGGTCGCCACCATCACCGGCGTCACCGGCGTCACCCACCAGAGCTGGTTCGGCGCCTATTTCCAGGACCAGAGGAAGAGCCGGTTTGTCGGTTTCTATGTGGACCCTGAGACCTATCTCGACCTCTACGGCAATGAAGTGAAACTGACCGAGGCCGAGAAGAAGGCCTTCCTGTCGGAGAGAACCGGCGTCCTGGTCGGGAAGTCTGTGGCTGAACAGTACGGCTGGAAGCTGGGCCAGACGGTTCCCATCAGCTCGAACATCTATGTAAAGCCGGATGGCAGCCGCACCTGGGACATGAAGATCACCGGGATATTCACGGGCGCCAAGCCGACGGATTCCACGTCGGCCATCTATTTCCATTATGACTATGTCAATGAAACCCGGACCTTCGGGCGCGACACCATCGGCAATATCTCGATCCGCACAGCCTCGCCGGACCTCAATGACGCCATAGCCAAGGCTGTGGACGCCATGTTCGCCAATTCATCGGCGGAGACGTCAACGGTGGACGAAAAGACCTTCGCGCGGGCCTTCCTCAAACAGGCCGGCGACCTGAACTTCATAGTCACCATGGTGGTGGCCGCCGCCTTCACCGCAATCCTGATGATTGTCAGCACGACCCTGGTCTCGGCCATGCGCGAGCGGACCAAGGAGATTGGCGTCATGAAGACCCTGGGCTTTTCCAGCCCGCGGGTCCTTCGGATGGTGCTGGGCGAGGCCCTGTTGCTGTCGACCATGGGCGCTGTCCTTGGGCTGGCGGTTTCCGCCTTCATCCTCAAGGGGCTGGCCAAGTCGCCTGTGGGAGACCAGTTGGGGGAACTGTCCATGTCGCCAATCGTGGCCGTTTCCGGCCTGTTGCTGGCCATTACGCTTGGTCTGGTGACCGGCGCCATCCCGGCGGTTTCGGCCCTGCGGATGAGCATTATCGACGCCCTGAACCGGCGCTAGGGAGACCAGAGATGAGCCTGCTTCGCCAGACCGGTTCCGTGATCGCCTTGAATGTGCGCTCCATTCCCCAGCGCCTGTGGATGTCCCTGGCGACTGTGGTGTCCGTCGCCCTGGTGGTGGCGGTTCTGCTGGGCTTCCTGTCCCTCGCTAACGGGTTCAACCAGACCTTGAAGGGGTCCGGCGCGCCAGATGTCGCCATTGTCCTGCGGGACGGGGCCGAGGCCGAGCTGAACAGCTCCATGTCCCGGGAACAGGCCGACCTTCTGGGGCAGGGGCCAGGCGTCAAGGCAGGACCTGACGGCAGTCCCCTTGTGTCTTCCGAGCTCATGCTGGTGGTGGATGGCATCAAGAAATCTTCGGGAACGAAGGCCAACATGCCCATGCGTGGCATTGGCCCTGACGGCCTGCTGGTCCGCAAACAGGCCAGGATCAAGGAGGGCCGGATGTTTACCCCCGGCTCCAATGAAATCGTCGTAGGGGCAGGACTGCTGCGGGAATTCGCGGGCTTCGAGATGGGCAAGTCCATCCGTTTCGGCACCCAGAACTGGAAGGTGGTCGGCGTCTTCGAGGCTCCGGGCACCGTCTTTGAATCCGAACTCTGGGCTGATGCACCGGTGGTGCAGAGCCTGTTCAACCGCGGCACATCCTTCCAGACAGCCCGGGTGGTCCTGACCAGTCCAGCTGCCATGCCGGCCTTTGTGAAGTATGTGAAGGACGAGCCGCGACTGCAGCTCAAGGCGCAGAGCGAACTCGATTTCTATGCCGCCCAGGCGGAGCGGTCGGGCCTGCTGATCAAGTATTTTGGCTGGCCCCTGGGTATCATCATGGCCATCGGCGCCCTGGCCGGCGCGCTGAACACCATGTACGCCTCGGTCTCCAGTCGCGCCGCCGAGATCGCCACCCTGCGGGTCATCGGCTTTTCCGGTTTTTCCGCCTTCATGGGCACCATGGTTGAAGCCCTGGTCCTTTCAGCTCTTGGCGCGCTGCTGGGCGTCGCGATCTGCGCGATCGGCTTCAACAACCTGTCGGCCTCCACCTTGGGCGCCGGCTTTACCCAGGTCGCCTTCCGTCTGCAGATCGGGCCCGACATCATCGGTCAGGCCGTAACCCTGGCCCTGGTGATCGGTCTGATCGGCGGCATCTTCCCGGGTTGGCGCGCTGCCCGGCAGAAGCCCCTGTTGGCCCTGGCCGCCTGATGGATCACCCGCCACCGCCTCAGCAGGGCAAGGCGGTGGTGGCCTGCAAGGTTCTGCCGTCGAACCGGCTGCGCAATTGTCGTGTGGTTTCAGAGACGCCCATGCACGCCAATGTCGGCAGCTTCGCCCTGCAACTTGTCAGGAATTTCCACGTCGAACCGGGAGATCCCCGGGTCAAGGACGGCAGGATCACCATTCGCCTCCAGTTCAAAATGCCCGAGCCTGGTGAAAAATCCTGAAATCCTTCCGTTGACGTAAACGTCATCTTCCCAAATCGAAGACGTTTCGCTATGGATGCGCCGCTTAATTTTACGCTGCAGGCGTACGCGTCAGGGAGCCCCGACATGAACCTCGACTTTTCTGCGGAAGATAATGCGTTCCGGCTCGAAGCCCGGACCTTCATTGCCGAAAACTATCCCAAGGCCCTGCGGGAGAAACAGGACCGCGGCGAAACCCTGAGCAAGGAGGACTATCTCTCCTGGCATCGCATCCTGGCCAAAAAGGGTTGGTCGACGCCGTCCTGGCCCAAGGAACTGGGTGGAACAGACTGGACCCCGACCCAGAAGTACATCTGGTCCGAGGAACAGGCCCTGGCCGACACCATCGGCATCCTGCCCTTCGGCGTCGCCATGCTGGCGCCGGTGCTCTACACCTTCGGCACGCCCGAGCAGAAGGCCAAGTTCCTGCCCGACATCCGGGACGGCAAGATCTGGTGGTGTCAGGGCTATTCCGAGCCGGGCGCCGGTTCCGACCTGGCCAGCCTGAAGACCAAGGCCGAGCGCTTCACTGCCGACGACGGCAAGGAATACTATCTGGTCAATGGCCAGAAGACCTGGACCACCCTTGGCCAGCACGCTGACTGGGGCTTCTTCCTGGTCCGCACCGATCCGGACTCCAAGCCGCAGTCGGGCATCAGCTTCCTGCTCATCGACATGAAGTCGCCGGGCATCGAGGTCCGCCGGATCACGACCCTGGAAGGCGGTCATGAGGTCAATGACGTCTTTCTGGACAATGTGAAGGTCCCGGTCGAGAACCGCATCTTCCACGAAAACCAGGGCTGGACCTGCGCCAAGGCCCTGCTGGCCCACGAGCGCTCCGGCATTGCCGGCGTGGCCCGTTCCAAGCGTGGCCTGGAACGCATCCGGGAAATGGCCTCCACGGAAATGTCCGATCTGGGCGGCGCCCTGCTGATGGATCCCTTCTTCCGTCGCAAGGTTGCTGAACTGGAGATCGACCTGACCGCGCTGGAATTCACCGAACTGCGCACCCTGGCCGGCGAAAGCAGCGGCAAGGGTCCGGGGACGGAAAGCTCGATCCTCAAGATCAAGGGCACCGAGATCCAGCAGCGTCTGACCGAACTGGCCCTGGAGGCTGCGGGCCATTACGGCGCGCCCTTCCTGGGTGAGACCGGCCACAATTCCGGGGTCGGTCCTCTGCACGCCCTGGATACGGCGGGCGACTATTTCAACACCCGCAAGACGTCGATCTATGGCGGGTCCAACGAGATCCAGCGCAACATCATCGCCAAGATGGTTCTGGGCCTCTAATACCAAGCCTAACGCCGAAACATCCCACGAAATGCCGCTCCGTCACTGACGGGGCGGCGCACGACCCGAGGAACCCATGGATTTCAGCTTCACCGACGAACAGTCCATGCTGCGCGATACGGTCGCCAGCTATCTGGCCGACAATTACAGCTTTGATCAGCGCCGCGCGGCCCTGAAAGCCGAACCGGGCTGGCGTCCGGACGTCTGGAAGGCCTTTGCAGACGAGCTGGGCATTCTGGGCGCTGCCTTCTCCGAAGAGCAGGGCGGCCTGGGCGGCGGCTACACCGAAAACATGGTGGTCATGGAAGAGCTGGGTAAGTCCCTGGTGGTCGAGCCCTACCTGCAGACCGTGGTCATCGGCGGCGGCTTCCTAAAGCACGGCAAGCCGGCGGGCGCCGATGAGCTGATCGGCAAGGTCATCGCCGGCGAGGCGATCATTTCCTTCGCCCACGCCGAACCCCAGGGCCGCTATAACTGGTCGGACCTGAAGACCACCGCCAAGAAGGACGGCTCTGGCTATGTCCTCAACGGCCACAAGGCCGTGGTCATCGGCGGCCCCTACGCCACCCACTTCATCGTCACCGCCCGCACCGGCGGCGGCCAGCGGGACGCCCAGGGCGTTTCGGTCTTCATCGTCGAGAAGTCGGCCAAGGGCGTGACCACCCGCGACTATCCCACGGTTGATGGTTTCCGCGCCGCGGAAGTCTATCTCGAGAACGTGTCCGTCGGCGGCGAAGCCCTGGTGGGTCCGGAAGGTCAGTCCCTGCCCCTGGTGGAACAGGTGATCGACGAAGCCGTCGCCGCCACCTGCGCCGAAGCCTGCGGCGTCCTGCGTCGCCTGCACGAGGGTACGCTGGAATACACCAAGCAGCGCAAGCAGTTCGGCCAGCCGATCTCGTCCTTCCAGGTCCTGCAGCACCGGATGGTCGACATGTTCATCCAGCTGGAGCAGTCGGTTTCCATGACCTACATGGCGACCATCAAGCTGACCGACCCCGCCGAAGATCGCGCCAAGGCCGTCGCGGCGGCGAAGGTGCAGATCGGCAAGGCCTGCAAGTTTGTCGGCCAGAACGCCATCCAGCTGCATGGCGGCATGGGCATGACCGACGAAATGGCCATCGGCCACTATTTCAAGCGCGCCACCATGATCGAAGGCGCCTTCGGCTCCACCGACCATCACCTGGCCCGTTACGAAGCCCTGTCCCTGGGCAAGGTCGCATAAGGGGAATGGGCAAGGAGGCCGAGGTTCCAGCTGTCTTTCCGGACGGCGAAGACCTTGGCCGCCTCCAGCTTGAGGGTGCGCGTCTCATCTTCCGAGGCGCTGCCCGTAGGGTCTACGACGGCGAAGCCCTGCTCGGCGTCTCGGCTATGGGCGGTGACCTTATCCTCCCGGACGGCGCCCGCTTTCGCCTGGGCGAAAAGCAGGCCTCCGCCTGGGCTGACGCCATCCTCAATCCAAAGACCAGACTGGACAAGCTGGGCGTAAAGCCGGGCATGGCGGTGGCCATCCGGAATGTGGATGATGACGCTCTGGTCGACGAACTCACCGCCCGGGGTGTGACACTTGTCGACACCCGTTTCGACATCCTCTTCTACGGCGCCGACACCGTGGCCGAGGTGCAGGGCCTGGCAGGCCTGATGGAGGTCATGGCCCCCAAGGCTGCGGTCTGGATTGTTTCGCGCAAGGGCAAGGCCGCCACCATCAAGGATGTGGAGGTCATGACCGCCGCCAAGGCCCTGGGGCTTGTGGACAGCAGGGTGGTGGGCTTCTCACCCACCCTGACCGCCCTGAGGTTTACGAAGCGCCGGCCATGAGCCGGGCCCGCTCGGCCGCCATTTCCGTCCGGAACTCCACCTTGGACCAGACCCGGTAGTCGCCGACGGCGTAACCCTGTGCGTTCTTCAGATAGAGGAAGGCGTTCAGCCGGTTGGCGATCGTGTTGTCCCGGGTCTTGGTCACAGCACCGGGCGCACCCATGACGATGGAATGGGGCGGAATGATCGTACCTTCCTTCAGAAAGGCGCCGCCGGCGACAATGCTGCCTTCGCCGATCTGGCAGCCATCCATGATGGTGGCGCCGATGCCGATGAGGCAGGCGTCGCCGATGGTGCAGCCGTGCAGGGTGACGTGGTGGGTGATGGAGCAGTCAGCCCCGACAAAGGTTCCTGTGCCCGAGCCTACGTGGATCATGACAAAATCCTGGATGTTGGCCCGGGGGCCAATCACCACCCGGTCGCTTTCCGCCCGGACCACCACATTGCACCAGACCGAGGCGTCGGCGGCGATCTCCACATCGCCGAAGATCCGGGCTGAGGGGTCGATATAGGCTGCGCCGAGATTGCGGACATCGGGGCCAAGAAAGGGCGTCATGGGTTTTCCTAACGGGGGTCGATGGGCGTTGTGACAGGTTGGTGGGCCTCGATGATCTCACCGGCGGCAAGACAGAGGTCCTCCCGGTATCGTGCGGAGATGATCTGGACGCCGAGGGGCTGACCTTCATGCTCGCCAAGGGGAACTGACAGGCCGGGCAGCCCAAGGACAGGGCACATGAACTGAAGCCTGATCCCTTCCAGGGTTCGCAGGACACCCTCGCGACCTTCCGTGTCCAGTTCAGCAGGCAGGCTGGGCTCGGGGCAGTTCGGCGCAATAATGACGGGATAGGTCTCGAAGAACTGGTTCCAGGCCGTGAGCAGCTGGTCGCGTCGTGCAAAGGCGCTGAGGAAGGTCGGCATGTCGGCCAGGCCTTTTTCAGCGATCCAGTGGGTGAAGAAACCGGTCAGGGCAGGATCACCGACCTGCTCGAGAATGGGGACCAGACTGATGCCGAAGTGGGGCAGGCCCATGGGCTCCCACAGGTCGGCGACCTCGCGGAGGTTTGGCGGTTCGACCTCGACGATCTCATAGCCTGCGGCTGCAAGACGACGCCCCGCCTCCCGCACGGCGTCAGCAACAGCGGGGTGAACCGAAAATCCCGCAGGAGACGCAACCAGTGCGGCGCGACGCGGCGCAGGCGGTCCGACCAGGGGCGCAGGGGTCCAGACCTGATCCCTGGGATCGCCAGGCGACATGGCCGCCAGGGCGAGGCGCGCGTCACGGACGCTTCGCGACAGCGGCCCCGCCACAGCCATCATCTGGCTGGCGAGATTTCGGCCATTGCGGGCCGTCGGGTTGAAGGACGGAATGCGGCCCGGGGAGGTCCGCAGACCCACCACCCCGTTGCAGTAGGCCGGCCAGCGGATGGATCCGCCAATGTCAGAGCCGTGGGCGATGGCGCCAATTCCAGCCGCAAGGGAGGCGGCCGCGCCACCGCTGGACCCGCCGCAGGTCACATCACGGTTCCATGGATTAAAGGTCTGGCCATGCAGGGTGCTGCTGGTCATGGCCCGCATGGAAAAGGCCGGCGCTGCGGTGCGTCCGACAAGGATCGCCCCGGCGCGGCGCAGATTGGCGACCACTGGCGCATCCTCCCGGGCGACCAGGTTCCTGAACATGACGACGCCATTGTCGGTGGCGCACCCCTTCTGGTCAGCGACAATCTTGATGGTTGCGGGAACCCCGTGCAGGGGCCCCAGGACCTCGCCACGGGCCTGGGCTTCATCCGCCGCCGCCGCCATGCTCAGGGCTTCATCCGCCAGGACGTGAACCACGGCGTTGAGGCGGGGATTCACCGCATCCAGCCGGGCAAGGCAGGACTGGACCGCTTCACGTGCCGAAACACGACCGGCGCGGATCAGCGCCGCAAGGTCCGTCGCATCAAGTCGCCAGAGTTCCATGTCCGCTCCGTTTTTGACTTTAGGGGGGAAGAATGCCGCCTCCGGCCTTGCAGCGGCAAGGCTTGAAGCGCGCCTCCAGAATGAAAGTGGCGATTTGAGTTGCTCCCCCGGGGCGAACGGGGCTTAAGCCACCCCATGTCCGTTCGCGACTTCCTGCTGCTGGCCTTTGTCTGCCTTGCCTGGGCGGCCAACAATGTCGTGTCGAAGTATGTGGTCACCCATCTGGGTGCACCGCCCATGTTCTATGCGGCCATGCGGTTCGCCGTGGTCTCGATCGCGGTCTTTCCCTGGCTGCGGAACATGCCGCGCCCGCGATGGAAAATGGTCATGGTCGGCCTGATGATGGGCGGCGGAACCTTTTCCCTGGTCTTCATCGCCCTGAAAACCTCCAGTCCTTCTGCTGTCGCCATTGTCAGTCAGATGGGCGTGCCCCTGACGACGGTCCTGTCCTATTTCATGCTGGGCGAGCGCCTGACCCGGAGGCGGATAGTTGGCGTCGCCCTGACCCTGGCGGGCGTCCTTCTGGTCATGTGGGATCCGGGCGGGTTCAGGCTTTCTCCCGGGCTCATGCTGGTCGTCGCCGCATCGGTCCTTGGATCGCTGGGGGCTGTCATGATGAAGCAGATGGAAGGGGTCAAACCCCTCCAGTTCCAGGCCTGGGTGGGGGTGTCGTCCCTGGCCCCGACCCTGGCCTTTTCCCTGCTGTTCGAGCCGAACCAGGTGCAATTGGCCGTGGAGGCCGGCTGGCAGTTCTGGGCCGCCGCCCTCTTCTCAGGGCTGTTCGTCTCGGTTGTGGCTCATACCCTCTATTACGGCCTGATCCAGAGGTACGAGGCGACGCTGATTTCGCCCCTGACCCTGATGACGCCCCTGGCGACCATTGCCCTGGGCGTGGTGTTCACCCACGACGCCTTCGGGTTCCGGATGGCCCTCGGCACAGCCCTGGCCCTGGCCGGCGTGCTGGTCATCGCCCTGCGCTGGAACCAGGTCATGGCTGTACTGTCGAGAAGCCGCGCCGCCTAGCCCTTGGCGGGAACACGCTCTAGGCTCGCGAGTCATGGATTTCATCGACGCCCCATCGCCGAATTTCGACGTGCGCAAGACGCCGCCGGACATGATCGTGCTCCACTATACCGGCATGAAGACGGGAGAGGGGGCCCTGGACCGCCTGCGGGACGCCCAGTCCAAGGTCAGTTCCCATTATCTGGTGGAGGAAGACGGACGGGTCTTCCGTCTTGTGGCCGAGGAACGCCGCGCCTGGCACGCCGGGGTCTCGTTCTGGAAGGGTGAGACCGACGTCAACAGCCGGTCCATCGGCATCGAGATCGTCAATCCCGGCCATGAATGGGGCTATCGCGCTTTTCCCGAGGCGCAGATCGCGGCGGTGATCGGCCTGCTTGCCGATATCCGAACCCGCTGGATAATCGAGGATGGCCGGATTGTCGGTCACTCCGACGTGGCGCCCGACCGCAAGGATGATCCGGGCGAACTCTTCCCCTGGAAGACCCTGGCCGAGGCCGGGCATGGATTGTGGGTCGAGCCGCCGGCGGCGCCAGGCGCACCTCTGGGCGAAGGGGCTGAAGGGGCAGGGGTCTTCGCCCTGCAGGCCGGTTTCACCCGGCTGGGTTATGACTGCGCGCCCTCAGGGACCTTTGATGCTCATACGACCTCGGTGGTCCGGGCCTTCCAGCGCCACTGGCGTCAGGAGAAATTCGACGGCGTGGCCGATGGCGAGACGCGGGCAAGGCTGATTGCACTGTTGCGGGCGGCGGGCTGATGCACCCGGCGCCGATCTTTGCGGTCGAGGCGATCGGGCCGATTCTCGAGCACCTGAAACGTCATCCCCTTGCCGCGATTTCCGCAGCGCCCGAGGGGCGAATACGGGTCGCTCATGCGCCTGTCCTGGCGCGGGAACTCGAGGGCGGAACGGTCCTGGACTTTCACCTTTCCCGCAACAACGCCCTGGCGGGGCATATCGAAGCCGGCTTTGAAGCGGTCGCTGTCAGCATGGGCCCCGAGGCCTATGTCAGCCCGGACTGGTATGCTTCAGACGATCAGGTGCCGACCTGGAATTACATGTCTGTGGAGCTGGAAGGTGTCGTCGCCCCGCTGGATGAGGCCGGCCTCGTCGCCCTGCTGGACGACCTTTCCGCCCAGGAGGAGGCGCGGCTGGCGCCCAAGCCGGCCTGGACCCGGAACAAGATGTCTGTCGGCAGGTTCGACGCCATGCTCCGGGGCATTGTCGGGGCCCGGCTGGCCATCACCCGCCTTGAGGCCACCTTCAAGCTCAGCCAGAACAAGTCCGCCGATGACCGACAGGGTGTCATAGCCGCCCTCGGGGCCCATCCGTTGGCCCGGGCCATGCAGGCGCTCAAGTGATCCCGCCCCTGGCTCGCCAGATCCTGACGGCGGGCCCCTACCGGTTGACGCCTCTGGCCGACGGCGACGCCCGCGATCTGCTGACCTTGTTTGGCGATCCGGCAGTGGCCGAATTCATGGATATCGACCCCCTCGTCAATTTCGCCGAGGCCAAAGACATTGTCGCCTGGGCCCGCGAAATGGCGGCGGGCAATCGCGGCCTGCGCTGGGCGATCCGGCGGGAAGGGGTGTCGCGCCTGATCGGGACGGTAGGCTTCAATACCCTTGAACTGGATCGCGGCCGCCGGGGCGAGATCGCCTATGACCTTGCTCAGGATCAGTGGGGGCAGGGGGTGATGAGCGAGATCCTGCCCTACGTCATGGCCTTCGGCTATGGAACCCTGGGGCTGCACCGGCTGGAGGCCATGGTGACGGTCGGCAATATCCGGTCCTGCAAACTGCTTGAGCGGCATGGGTTTGTCCTCGAGGGCAAGCTGCGGGATCACGCCTTCTGGAAGGGGCGGTTCTGGGACCAGCTCATCTATGGACGCCTCGCCGATTGACCCGCGGGACCATAGCGGCCATTGCTGATGCGGAACCAGACGGCCGGGCGATCGCGGTCCTCTCACGAGGGTCGAGGAAAGTCCGGGCTCCACTTCGACATGGCGGTGGGTAACGCCCACCGGGGGTGACCCCAGGGATAGCGCCACAGAGAGCAGACCGCCTGAACTCCGGTTCAGGTAAGGGTGAAAGGGTGCGGTAAGAGCGCACCGCGGACCCGGCGACGGGGACGGCATGGCAAGCCCCGCCAGGAGCAAGACCGAATAGGGATGTCGCGCCCTCGCAAGAGGGTAGGACCGTCGAAGGTCCGAGATGTCCGGGTAGGTCGCGAGAACCGTCCAGCAATGGCCGGTCCAGAGGAATGATCGTCGCGTCGACTTCGGTTGGCGGCACAGAACCCGGCTTACAGGCCGTCTGGTTTCCTCACTTTCCACAGAAACTCGAAAACACGGCGTTATGCTTAACGTGTTCAGTGTATGTTCTGTGAATTGTTTACGTATGTTAACTATAGATGCCCTGAACACCTTTGTTTTTGCCCGAATTCACCCCTGGGAGTCATTGTATCCCAATTGATCCCATGTTAACCCAATCACGTTCGATTATGGATGTTGGAGGTCTGCGCAGAGTGCTGCGGCCGGGTCTCCAGGGGTGAATTTCACATTGGCCATTGCGGCCACGATTTGGGGCGCGGCGGGATGTTCGTCTCGACGTTTGAAAAGCAGCTGGACGCCAAGCGGCGCATTGTGGTGCCACAGGAGTTCCGCGCCCTGATGTCTGGCCCCTTTGATGGCGTGGTCTGTTTTCCCTCCATCGAAGCTGATTGCATTGAAGGTGGCGGCCAGGCCCTGTTCGATCGCTATGTGGGCGTAATCGAGGAACTGGATTTCGGTGACCCGATCCGCAGCGCCCTTGAAACCTCGATCTATGGCGGTCTGGCCCGCATGGCGTTTGACACCGCCGGGCGCATCACCCTGCCTGAGCATCTCTGCGACATGTTCGGTCTCGATGACTGGGTTGTGGTTGTTGGCCTTGGCGACCGGTTCCAGATCTGGGGTCGGGAGGCGTTTCAGGCCCATCGCTCGGCTCAGAGAGAGCTGGCGCGGGATGGCCTTGCCCAGCTGCGATCTGCACAGCGCGCCGCGCGCCTGGGAGGCGGCGCTTGAGCGCCCCCCATGTTCCCGTCCTTCTTGAGCCGGTCCTTGCGGCCATGTCCCTGAAGCCTGGGCAGAAGATCGTCGATGGCACCTTCGGGGCGGGGGGCTACAGCCGCGCCTTCCTGGCTGCCGGCGTCGAGGTCGTTGCCTTTGATCGCGATCCTACCGCTGCACGCTTCGCAGACGGGCTCGGTGACAGGTTCAGGCTTATCGAGGCGCGTTTCTCCGACATGTCGGTGGAATTGGGCGCCGACTCCGTCGATGGCGTAGCCCTGGATCTCGGGGTTTCGTCCATGCAGCTGGATGAGGCGGATCGAGGCTTTTCCTTCATGCGGGATGGCCCTCTCGACATGCGCATGAGCGACACAGGCCAGACGGCGGCAGACATTGTGAACACCGCCGACCTAAAGGACCTTGCCCGCATGCTCTGGGTCTATGGCGAAGAGCGCCAGTCCCGCCGCATCGCCGCCGCCATCGGACGGCGTCGGGTCGAAGAGCCCTTCACCCGCACCCTTGATTTCGCTGAATTTGTCGAGCGGGTCCTCGGCGGACGGCGCGGCGCCAAGGTTCATCCGGCCACCCGGACCTTTCAGGGTCTTCGGATCGCTGTGAATGAAGAGTTGTCGGAACTGGAGGCGGGTCTGCTGGCTGCCGAGGAAGTCCTGAGAGCGGGGGGCTGTCTGGCTGTCGTGACCTTCCATTCCCTGGAAGATCGCATCGTGAAGGCCTTCTTCACCGAGCGGGCTGGTCGAACACCCGGCGGATCGCGCCATGCGCCGCCGGTCCAGGTCGGTGCTCCACCCAGTTTCCAGCTTGTTTTCAATGGCGCTCAGGGGCCCAGCGACGCGGAAGTCGCGGCCAATCCCCGCGCCCGTTCAGCCAAGCTTCGCGCGGCGATCCGGACGTCCGCGCCAGTCTGGAAGGAGGCGGCATGATCCTCTTTACCCGTCGTATCTGGGGCTTTCGCCTGATTGATGTCATGGCCTTCGGCCTGCTGATCGCCCTGATCCTCTCGGTTTACCTCGCCAAGACCATTGCCGGCAGTGAGCGCGGCGAAATCGCCCGGGTCGAGGACGAGATCGTCGTCGAACATGAACGCATCCGCCTTCTGCAGGCCGAGGTTTCCCATCTGGAGCGGCCTGACCGGATCGGCAGGCTCTCGGGCGCCTATCTTGGTCTGGCGCCGGTAAGGGCGACCCGGGAAGTTTCCCCCGAAGCTCTGTCCTCCGCCATGGCCGTTTCTCAGCCCGCACCCCTGGGAGGCAAGCTTTGAGCCTGGTCCTCAATGGCATTCCCGCCCCGAACTGGCGTTGGATCCGGGATCTTGTCTGGAAGCTCGAGCATTCGTTCGAGCGGGCCCGGGCGGCAGGCCGGGCGGAAGACGATACGCGCATCCGCATCCTGGTGGTTCTGGCGGCATTCTCGGTCGGGTTTGTTGTCCTGGCGGCAGGCGCTACGAAGATGGCCATGTATCCCGGGGTCAGCCGTGTCAGCGGCGGCGGGCTCGAGGGCGGCATGGCGCGTGCGGATCTCGTAGACCGCAATGGTTCCATGCTGGCCATCGATCTTGCGCACTACGGTCTCTATCTCGAGCCCAGGGAGATCTGGGACACCAATGAGACCCGACGCGCACTTCTGGCTGTGCTGCCCGACCTGCCCCAGGCCCGGATTGATCGGGCCCTGAAGTCAAAACACCGCGGCTTCCTGGTGGGTGGTCTCACACCGACGGTCAAGGCGCAGATCCATGACCTCGGCCTGCCAGGGATCAGCTTCGAGCCGGAGCAGAAGCGCATCTATCCCCTTGGATCGACCGCAGCTCACATGATCGGCTTCGCCGACACAGGCGGTCGCGGTCTCGGCGGTGCGGAAGCCGCCTTCAATGACGACATCCGCAAGATGGCCGGCGACAAGGTTCCGTTCGCCCTCTCTGTTGATCTTCGGATCCAGGCGGCCCTTGAGGATGAGCTGACCAAGGCTGCGAGGGAGTTCAATCCACACGGCGCTGTAGGCATCGTCACCAACGTCAGGACGGGCGAAATCCTGGGTATGGCCAGCTGGCCGACCTTTGACCCCAATCATCCGGGTCAGGCCACCGATGAGCAGAAACTCAATCGCGCGGCATCGGCGGTTTACGAGATGGGCTCGACCTTCAAGGCCTTTACCGTCGCCATTGGCCTGGACACCGGCGAGGCCACCCCCAACTCGACCTTTGACGCCCGGGCGCCGTTCCGGATGGGCTATCGCACCATCCACGACTATCACGCCACCGGTAAGATCCTGAGCCTGGTGGAGGTCTTCCAGCACTCCTCCAACATCGGCACCGCGCGGCTGGCCGAGCGCATCGGCCCGACCCGCCTCAGCCATTATTTCGACGCCCTCGGCCTGACGCGTCCCGCCAAGGTCGAGCTGCGGGAGTCAGCCATGCCCCTGGTGCCCCGGAAGTGGGACGAGGACGCTGTCGCCTCGACCTCGTTTGGACATGGCATTGACGTCAGCCCCCTCGCGCTCAGCCGCGCCATGGGCGCCCTGCTGAATGGCGGCTCCCTCGTCCCCCTGACAATCCGCAAGGTTCCCGATGGCGCAAAGGTTGGCGGGCCGCGGGTCGTGTCTGAAAAGACTTCGCTCGAAATGCTGCAGATCATGCGGGCCAATGTCACAGGCGGATCCGGCGGCAAGGCCGATGTTCCCGGTCTCACTGTCGGCGGCAAGACCGGAACCGGCGAGAAGTACGATCCGGCCATACGGGGCTACAGCCCGACCAAGCAGGTGTCGTCCTTTGCGGCGGTCTTTCCGACCGACGGGGATGTAAAGACCGATCGTTACTTCGTCCTGATCCTCATGGATGAGCCTCACGGCAACGCCGCAACTTCCGGATTCTCCACCGGGGGATGGGTGGCCGCCCCGGCGGCGGGCCGGGTCATAGATCGCATCGCGCCCTTCCTGCATGTCCGCCGTCAGGCCGACATAGCCAGCCTTTCCCGGGCAAGGGCGCCTGCAAATCCCGGGGACGAGCAGTGAGCCGCAAGCTTTCAGACCTTGTCCACCTGGACCTTGGCCAGGATCCGGACATAACCGGCGTCACCGCAGACAGCCGCAGGGTGAAGCCCGGATTCCTGTTCGCCGCCCTGCCGGGCGTAAGCGTTGACGGTGGAAAGTTTGCTGCAGGCGCTGTGGCCTCTGGCGCGGTCGCTGTCATCGCCCGGGAAGACATGCCCGAACTGGGCGTGCCGGTGATTGTCACCCCTGATCCCAGACGCGCCTACGCCCTGGCGGCGGCCCACTTCTGGGCAAGGCAGCCCCAGACCGTCGTTGCGGTCACGGGAACCAATGGCAAGACCTCTGTCGCCGCCTTCTGTCGCCAGATTTTCAATGCCGCAGGGCATCGCGCCGCCAGCATGGGAACCCTCGGCGTCCGAGCCACAGGTCCCAACGGGTTCGACGTCCAGTTGACACCGCCGGGCCTGACGACGCCGGATGCTGCCGATGTCGCCGAACTGATGGCCGGGCTGGTGGATCAGCAGGTGACCCATCTGGCCCTCGAGGCCTCCTCGCACGGCGTGGACCAGAGGCGGCTGGACGGGGTTCAACTCAAGGCCGCCGGCTTCCTGAACCTCACCCAGGATCACCTCGACTACCACGGCACGATGGAGACCTATCGCGCCGCCAAGCTGCGGCTGTTCGAGACCTTGCTGCCCCGGGGCGGGACGGCGGTTCTGAACGCGGACTCCGACAGTTTCAGCGCATTTGCGGCCGCTGCGACGGTGTCGGGGCAGAGCCTGATCACGGTCGGCGAGGCGGGTCAGACCCTTCGCATGACGGCGCGGGTCATGACCCCTTCCGGCCAGAGGCTTTCGCTGGAAGCGGGCGGCAGGACATTTGACGTGAATCTGCCTCTGGCAGGGGGCTTTCAGGCCTCCAACGCCTTGGTCGCCGCAGGCCTTTGTCTTGCTGCAGGCGTGCCGCTGGACACGGTTCTGGGTGCGCTCGAGCACCTTGAGGGCGCACCGGGCAGGCTGCAGCGGGTCGGCGCCAGGACTGGCGGCGGCGAGGCCTATGTCGACTATGCCCATACGCCTGACGGGCTTGAGACCGTCCTCAAGGCCCTTCGCCCGCACGCCTCGAGAAAGCTCATCGTCGTCTTCGGCGCCGGGGGAGATCGGGACCGGACCAAGCGACCCCTGATGGGTGCGATTGCGGCGCAGTTTGCCGACGTCGCCATTGTCACCGACGACAATCCCCGCAGCGAGGTCCCGGCCGCGATCCGCGCCGACATCATGGCGGGAAATCCAGGCCTCAAGGAAGTTGGCGATCGCAGGGAGGCCATCCGGGCCGGCGTGGCCGAACTTGGTTCCGGGGATGTGCTCATCGTCGCTGGCAAGGGGCACGAACAGGGCATGACCATCGCCGGGGTTGTTCACCCCTTCGACGATGTGGCTGAAACTGCCCTGGCCCTGGAGGGTGCAGATGTCTGACGCCCTCTGGACCGCCCATGACATCGCCACGGCGACCGATGGTCAGGTGATGACCGATTTTGCGGTCAATGGCGTCTCCATCGACACCCGGACCGTTGAACCTGGCGACCTGTTTGTCGCCCTGGCCGGCGTGCGGGACGGTCACGACTTTGTGGCCCAGGCCCTTGAAAAGGGCGCGGCCGGAGCCCTGGCCTCAAAGCCGGTTGGCGGGCCTTCCGTTCAGGTCGCCGACACATTCGCCGCCCTTGAAGCCCTCGGCGTCGCGGCGCGGGTTCGCGCGCCCCAGACCTTGCGTGGCGCGGTGACCGGCTCGGTGGGCAAGACCAGCGTGACCCAGGCCATCCGCGCAGGCCTTGCGCTGGCCGGCAGGGCCCACAGCTCGATCAAGAGCTACAACAATCATATCGGCGTGCCCCTGACCCTGGCGCGCATGCCCCGGGATACAGAGCGGGCCATCTTCGAGATCGGCATGAACCATGCCGATGAGATTACGCCCCTCTCAAGAATGGTGGCGCCCCACGCTGTGGCCATCACAACCGTCGGGCCCGTCCATGTGGAAAATTTCCCGGAAGGGGAGCGGGGCGTAGCCAGGGCCAAGGCCGAGATCTTTCATGGCATGTCGCCGGGCGGCGTCGCGGTTCTGAACGCCGACAACGCCTGGTTTGAATACCTCAGTTCCGAAGCCCGCAAGGCAGGATTGAAGGTCCATGCCTTTGGTGTCGACAGCACCTGCGCGGCGCAGTTGGTGAGCTTTGAGCCTCAGCCGGGCTATGCGCAGATCAAGGCCCGGTTGCATGGCAGGGCCCTGGACTTTCCGATACGCCAGACCGGGTTCCACTGGGGCCCCAACAGCATGGCCGTCCTGCTGATGCTTGAGGCTTTGAATGTGTCCCTTGAGCACAGCCTGCAGGCCCTGGCCGAGTTCCAGCCTCTTGAGGGCCGCGGCGCCGAGCGACAGGTAAGGCTTCCTGGCGGCTCCTTCACCCTGGTGGACGAAAGCTACAACGCCAACCCAATCTCGATGGCCGCAGCCTTCGCCAGCCTCGGCGTACGCAAGCCGATGGGGCGACGTATCGTCGCGCTGACCGACATGCTCGAACTGGGTGACGAGGCGCCAAACTACCACGCGGCGCTGGCCGAACCCCTGGAGAAGGCCGGGATTGATCTGGTCTTCTGCGCCGGCCCCCTCATGAAATCCCTCTGGGACGCCCTTCCGTCGACTCGGCGCGGCGGCTACGCCCTCAACGCGGCCGATCTTGCGCCGCAAATCGCACAGGCCGCAGAGCCAGGCGATCTTGTGATGGTGAAGGGCTCCAACGGCTCCAGGGCCGGCGTCATTGCGACGGCGCTCGGCAAGCTGGACCTCGGGGCGGAGGGAACGCGGTAATGCTCTATTGGCTCTACGAGCAGGCCGCTGCAGGCGGGCACATCCCGATCCTCAACCTGATGAAATACCTGACCTTCCGGACGGGTATGGCGCTGTTCACCGCCCAACTGGTTGTCGTGGCCATGGGGTCACGCTTCATCCGCTGGATGCAGACCAAGCAGGGCAAGGGGCAGCCAATCCGCAAGGAAGGCATTGAGCGCCACGTGATCGAGAAGGCCGGCACCCCCACCATGGGCGGCGTGATGATCCTGGCGGGTCTTCTGGTCGGCACCCTGCTGTGGGCCGACCTCAGCAATGTCTATGTCTGGGCTGTCGTGATGGTCACGGCGGGCTATGGCCTGCTCGGCTTCTCCGACGACTACGCCAAGGTCACCAAGCAGACCACGGCCGGCGTGTCGGGCCGGCTTCGGCTGATCCTGGAGGTGGCCATCGCCCTGGCCGCCGTCATGCTCATCGTCGTTTACGGAAAATCCCCGCCGGACGCTCCGCAGTTGGGAACCTCTGTCGCCTTCCCGATATTCAAGGCGGCCCTGCTGAACCTGGGCTGGTTCTATCTGGCCTTCGGGGCCTTCATCATTGTCGGCGGCGCCAACGCCGTGAACTTCACGGACGGTCTGGATGGGCTGGCGACGGTTCCGGTGATGATCGCCGCGGCGGCCTTTGGTCTGATCGCCTATCTGGTCGGCAACTTCGTCTTTGCCCGATACCTGCAACTTCACTTTGTCCCGGGGGTAGGGGAGGTCGCGGTCTTCTGCGGCGCCATGATCGGGGCCGGCCTCGGCTTCCTCTGGTACAATGCACCGCCCGCCAAGATCTTCATGGGTGACACCGGCGCCCTGGCCCTTGGAGGCGCCCTGGGCGCTGTGGCGGTCGCCACCAAGCACGAGATCGTCCTGGGTATCATCGGCGGCCTGTTCGTCGCCGAAACCCTGTCGGTCATCATCCAGGTCGCCTACTTCAGAATGACCGGCAAGCGCATTTTCCTGATGGCGCCGATCCACCACCACTTCGAGAAACTTGGCTGGTCAGAGTCCACCGTCGTCATCCGCTTCTGGATCGTCGCCGTCATGCTGGCCATTCTGGGCCTCGCCACACTGAAGCTGCGGTAGGGGGTCGGAACGCGCTCATGATCCCGGTTCGCGGCTTTGAGGGAAAACGCGTCGCCGTCTTCGGTCTGGCCCGTACGGGTCTGACGGCGGCGCACGCCCTTCTGGCTGGAGGGGCTGAGGTCGCCCTGTGGGACGAACGTCCGGCCGGGCGCGAAGCCGCGATCGCGGAGGGCCTGCCTCTGGTCGATCTCAGCACGGCGGATTGGTCCCAATTCGCCGCCCTGATGCTGTCGCCCGGCGTGCCCCTGACCCATCCCGAACCGCACTGGACCGTCGAAAAGGCCCGGGCCGCAGGCGTGGAGATTCTGGGCGATGTTGAGCTCTTCGCCCGTACCGTGAATGCAGCGCCCGAGGGCAAGCGCCCCAAGGTGATCGCCATCACAGGCACCAACGGCAAGTCGACCACAACGGCCCTGATCGGCCATATCTGCGCCGAGGCAGGCCGTGACACCCGGGTTGGCGGCAATATCGGCTTTGGCGTCCTTGGACTGCCGGACATGCATGGCGGGGCGGTCTATGTCCTGGAATTGTCCTCCTACCAGCTTGATCTGACCTCAAGTCTCAAGCCTGACGTTTCGGTCCTGCTCAATGTATCGCCCGATCACCTGGACCGGCATGGCGGCATGGAAGGCTATGTGGCCGCCAAGCGCCGCATCCTGCTGAACCAGGGCAAGGGCGACACGGCCGTCATCGGGGTTGATGATCCCTGGGGCCAGAGGATCTGCACAGAGATCACCGCCGCAAATCGCAGGACCATCGTGCCCATCTCGGCTTCCAAGGCCATGGGGCGCGGCGTCTATGCCCTTCAAGGGGTTCTCTATGATGCAACAGGCGAACGGGCGGCCGAGGTCGCCGACATTCTCGAGGCCAGGTCCCTGCCGGGTCGACATAACTGGCAGAATGCAGCCGCTGCTTATGCGGCCTGTCGTGGTCTGGGCATCCTCACAGAGGAAGTGGCCGCAGGGTTGATGTCCTTCCCGGGGCTGGCTCACCGGATGGAGACGGTCGCTCATCTGGGCGATATCCGCTTCGTCAATGACAGCAAGGCGACCAATACCGACGCCGCGCGGCAGGCCATGTCCAGCTATCCGAAATTCTACTGGATCGCAGGCGGCCAGCCCAAGACCGGTGGCATAGACGCGCTGGCGGACCTGTTCCCCAGGATCGAGGCTGCCTACCTCATCGGAGAGGCAAGCGAAGCCTTCGCCCACACCCTTCAGGGCAAGGCCCGGAGCGTTGAATGCGGAACCCTGGAAAACGCCGTCTCGGCCGCCTATGCCGACGCCCGGGCCTCCGGCGCTCCGGCGGTCGTGCTTTTGTCTCCAGCCTGCGCATCCTTCGATCAGTTCGCTGACTTTGAAGCCCGGGGGGAGGCCTTCCGGGCCGCTGTCCTGGCGCTGGGCGAGACTTCCGAGGCCGCGCCGCACAGACGGGCTTTCCAATGACCGACAGTGTTCTCGATCACGATCCCGAGCCTCCCGGTGAGGTCAAGAGCGAGAACAGGGCCTTTGCGCGGTCTGACCGAACCCGACTTGGCGTCTGGTGGTGGACCATGGACCGCTGGCTGCTGGGCGCTGTCGTTCTGCTGGTGGTTCTCGGCGTTCTCATGTCGTTTGCCTCGAGCCCTGCCGCAGCAGCCCGGATGCATGTGGATGATCCCTTCCACTTCGCGATCCGCCAATGCGTTTTCGCAGCTGCGGGCCTGATCATTCTGCTTTCTACGACCGTGCTGGATGTTCGCGGCGTGCGGCGGGCCGCATTCTTCATCTGGCTGGTAGCGATCTGCATCATGATCGCCCTGCCTTTCATCGGTCACAACGCCAAGGGCGCCACCCGCTGGCTGGAGTTTGCCGGTTTCACGCTTCAGCCATCCGAGTTCATGAAACCGGCCCTGATCGTTCTGGTCGCCTGGATGTTTTCCGAGGGTCAGAAGGGGCAGGGTGTTCCCGGGGTCAGCATCGCCTTCTGCCTGTATCTGGTGTCCATCATCCTACTGCTGATCCAGCCTGATGTGGGTCAGACCGTCTTGCTGACCGTGGCCTTTGGCGCCGCCTTCTGGATGGCCGGCGTGCCGCTCAGCTGGATCATGTTCCTGGGGGGCGTCGCTCTGGCTGGATTGAGCTCGACCTACTTCCTCATGCCCCACGTGGCCAGCCGGGTGGACAAGTTCCTCAGTCACGGTGATGCGGACTCAAGGCTCGATAACCATCAGGTTGACCGCGCTGCCGAAGCCATTGCAGCCGGCGGCCTGTTTGGTCGGGGTCCTGGGGAGGGTGTCATGAAGCGTCATGTTCCCGACCTGCACACCGACTTCATCTATTCCGTCGCAGCAGAAGAGTACGGCCTGGTCTTCTCCCTCTTCCTGATTTCCCTCTACGCCTTTGTGGTGATCCGGGGACTGTCAAAGGCCATGAAGCTGTCGGACACCTTCCAGCAGGTGGCTGCAGCCGGGCTGTTTGTCCTGGTAGGCGAACAGGTCTTCATCAATGTGGCGGTCAATCTGAACCTGATCCCCACCAAGGGCATGACCCTGCCCCTGATCTCCTATGGCGGCTCGTCCATGCTGGCCATATGCCTGACACTCGGCCTCGCCCTGGCCCTGACCCGCCGCCGTCCCGGTGTCTACATGCCGGGTTAGGCTACACAATCGCCTCGCCTTCACTTAAAGCCTGTTCATGCGCAAGATCGCCGTCGTCGCCGCTGGAGGCACTGGGGGACACCTGTTCCCCGCCCAGGCTCTTTCTGAAGCCCTGATCGCCCGCGGCTGGCGCATTGTGCTGGCCAGCGACGAGCGGGTCGCCGCCATGTCTGAAAACTTCCCGGCGGAGGAGCGGATCGGCCTTTCGGCGCGGACCTTCAAGTCCGGAGACCCGGTGGGCATGGCGCTGGCGGGCATTGCGATCTTCAAGGGCATATTGCAGGCCCGCGCAGCCTTCGCCCGCCTGGATCCCGCCGTCGTTGTGGGGTTCGGAGGCTACCCGTCCGTTCCCGGCCTGCTGGCCGGCATTTCCCAGAACCGCCCGACAGTCCTTCATGAACAGAACGCCGTCATGGGCCGCGCCAATCGCCGGCTGGCCTCCCATGTCCGTGCGGTCGCCTGCGCCTTTCCCGTCCTTCAGAAGGCTCCGGCGAAAATCCAGGACAAGGTGGTGGTGGTTGGAAATCCTGTCCGCCCTGAAATCCGCGAGCTTGCAGACAAGCCCTACCTGCCGCCTGAGCCGGGCGGCACATTGCGTCTGCTGATCACCGGCGGCAGCCAGGGCGCCCGCCTGTTGTCCGAACTCATGCCGGCGGCCATCGCCCAACTGCCAGAGGACCTGCGCAATCGCCTCCGGGTCCAGCAGCAGACCCGGGTAGAGAGCATGGACAATGCCCGGCGGATCTATGCCGACGCCAATGTCCAGGCCGAGATCGCCCCCTTCTTCCGCGACATGGCGACCCGTCTGCGTCAGGCCCATCTGGTGGTCGGACGTTCGGGCGCAGGATCGGTCTGCGAATTCGCCATAGCCGGCAAGCCCGCCATTCTGGTGCCCCTGGCCATCGCCCTTGATGACGATCAGGGTCAGAACGCCAAGGTCATGGCCGACGCAGGCGGCGCCCAGGTCGCCCGGGAAGACCAACTCACTGTCGACACCATGGCCGGCGCCCTGACCAAGCTGCTGTCCCACCCCGACCGTCTGGTCCGCATGGCGGCCGGCGCCCGGTCCATAGCCAAGCCGGACGCTGCAGAACGTCTGGCTGATCTGGTGGAAGTCACCGCCGCCCAGGGACGAATTGCATGAACCGCCGTCGTCCTGTGCCCTTCGAACTGGGTCCCGTGCACTTTGTCGGCATTGGCGGCATAGGCATGAGCGGCATTGCCGAGATCATGCTGCGCATCGGCTATACGGTGCAGGGCTCCGACGCCAAGGCCAGCGCCAATACCGAACGCCTTGAAAAGCTGGGCGCCCGCATCTTCATCGGCCAGGACGCGGGCAACGTCGATGGCGCTTCCGCCGTGGTCTATTCCACCGCCATCAAGGCCGACAATCCTGAGCTGGCGGCAGCCCGAGCGCGGCGCCTGCCCCTGGTCCGGCGGGCTGAAATGCTGGCGGAACTCATGCGCCTGCAGTTCTCCGTGGCGGTCGGCGGCACCCACGGCAAGACCACCACAACCTCCATGGTCGCGGCCCTGCTGGATGCCGGCGGCCTGGACCCCACCGTGGTCAATGGCGGCATCATCAACGCCTATGGCACCAACGCCAAGGTAGGCGAGGGCGACTGGATCGTCGTCGAGGCTGATGAGAGCGACGGCACCTTCCTGCGCCTGAAATCGACCTGCGCCATCGTCACCAATATCGACCCCGAGCACCTGGATCACTACGGCGACTTTGACGCGGTCCGGAAGGCCTTCCGGGACTTTGTCGAGAACATCCCCTTCTATGGCTTTGCGGCGGTCTGTACGGACCATCCCGAGGTCCAGGCCATGGCCGCCAAGGTCGAGAACCGGCGTCTGGTGCCCTACGGGGTCAATCCCCAGGCCGAGGTGCGGGCGCTCAACATCACCATGGGCCCTGATGGCAGCCGCTTTGACGTGGTCATCGCGCCCCTGGGCGGCGATGTCATGACCTGGCGGGACATGCACCTGCCCATGGCCGGACACCACAATGTCATGAACGCCCTGGCGGCCATCGCCGTGGCGCGGGAGCTCGGCGTCAGCGAAGCTGACATCCGCAAGGGCCTCACCGGGTTTGGCGGGGTCAAGCGCCGGTTCACCACCACCGGAGTCGCCAATGGTGTCCGGGTCATTGATGACTATGGCCATCACCCTGTAGAGATTTCCTCGGTCCTGAAGGCCGCCCGGGCGGTTACGGAAGGCCGGGTCATCGCCGTCGTCCAGCCGCACCGCTATTCCCGACTGAAAGACCTGTTCTCCGAGTTCTGCGGCTGCTTCAACGACGCCGACACGGTCATCGTCGCTGACGTTTATTCAGCTGGCGAGGCGCCCCTGCCGGGCGCCAGCCGCGATGACCTGGTGGAGGGGCTCCGTCGGTTCGGACATCGCCGCGCCCTGCCGCTGGGCGGCCCGGCTGAACTTGCAGACCTGGTGTCAAAAGAAGCCCGATCCGGCGATCTGGTGGTCCTGCTGGGCGCCGGGGACATCACCACCTGGGCCTATGCCCTGCCAGGTCAGCTGGAAGGCCTCACGAAATGACCTGGCGAGACAGTCTTCCGGAAGTTCGCGGCAAGCTGCTGCGCAATGAGAACCTGGGTCCCTTCACCTGGTTCCGGGTCGGCGGACCTGCTGACGTCCTATACCTGCCGGCCGATCCGGACGACCTCTCGGATTTCCTCAGCCAGCTGCCGGCCGAGGTTCCAGTCCACGTGCTGGGGGTCGGGTCCAATGTCATCGTCCGCGATGGCGGCGTTGAAGGCGTCGTCATCCGACTGGCCGGCAAGGCCTTCGCTGAAATCGTCGTGGATGAGGATCAGATCGTCGCTGACGCTGGCGCCCTGGATTCCGCGGTCGCCAAGGCTGCCGCCAAGGCCGGTCTCGCCGGTCTTGAGTTCTATGCGGGCATTCCCGGAACCATAGGCGGCGCCCTGACCATGAACGCCGGCTGCTATGGCCGGGAGACCAAGGACGTCCTTTCCAGCGCCTGGGGCTTTGACCGGTCCGGGGAGGTGGTGGCCTATACCCTCGAGGACTTCGGCTACACCTACCGGCACAGTCAGGCGCCGGCCGATATCATCTGGATGCAGGCGGTGTTTCATGGCCAGGCCGATGATCCCGCCGCCATCACGGCGCGCATGGACGAAATCACCGCCAGGCGGGAAGCCAGCCAGCCAATCCGTGAAAAGACCGGAGGCTCCACCTTCAAGAACCCGGAGGGGCATTCATCGTGGAAGCTGGTGGATGAAGCAGGCTGGCGCGGCAAGCTGCATGGCGGCGCCATGTTCTCACCCCAGCATTCCAACTTCATGATCAATACCGGCCAGGCCACCGCCGCAGACATTGAAGGCCTGGGCGAGACCGTGCGCGCCGATGTCCTGGCCAGGACCGGTGTGCAGTTGGAGTGGGAAATCAAGCGCCTGGGCCGTCCCTGACGCGCTCTGGAGCGGCGAGCGCGACTTGACAGGCGACCCCGGCTAAGCGACGGGCGAGTTATGAAAAAGCTCCTGACTGCGTCCTGCTTCGCCGCCCTGTTTTTCGCCAGCTCGGCTACGGCCGCTGACCTTGCCCAGGAAGCCCAGGCCCTGAGGGCCAAGGCCCTGGCAGACCCTACCGCCTGGGAGGTTCTGGAGTCCCTGACCACGGAGGTGGGCGCCCGCTCGGTGGGAACGCCAGCCATTGTCAGGGCCAAGGACTGGGGTCTCGCAAAACTCACCGCCCTGGGCTTTGAGAACGTCCATGCAGAACCCTTTACCTCCAGGGCCTGGGTGCGTGGCGCCGAGTCAGCTGAGGTGGTTTCACCCTTCCCGCAGAAGCTTTCCATTCTGGGCCTCGGCTGGTCGTCGTCGACGCCCCCGGGCGGCCTTGAGGCGGAAGTTGTCCTCTTCAAATCCCTGCAGGAGTTGCAGGCCCAACCCGTTGGCGCCCTGAAAGGCAAGATCGCTGTCATCAGCCAGGCCATGCGGCGCACACAGGGTCCCGATGGCTATGGATCCGGGGTTGCGCCCCGGTCGATCGGCGCGGCTGAGGCGGCCAAGCGGGGGGCTGTTGGCTTTCTTGTCCGGTCGATTTCAACCGACGACACCCGTCTGCCGCATACAGGTTCCATGCGTGGCGAGCCCGGCATTCCCGCAGCGGCCCTTTCGGTTCCTGACGCAGAGCTTCTCGAACACATGATGGCGCGGGGCAAACCGGTGAAGGTTCGTCTCAACCTGTCGTCCACGGTCATTCCCCAGGCGCAGTCCTGGAATGTGGTCGGGGAACTGAAGGGCGCGGTCCGACCAGAGGAGGTCATCGTCGTCGGCGGGCATCTGGATTCCTGGGATCCCGGCACAGGCGCCATTGATGACGCCTCGGGCATAGCTATCGCGACCTCGGCGGCGCGGCTGGCGGGAACCGAGGGCGGACGTCCGGCGCGGACCCTCCGGGTCGTCATGTGGGGGTCAGAAGAGCAGGGCGGGTCAGGCGCCGCCTATGCCCTGGCCCACAAGGACGAGGCCGCAAAAATCGTCCTCGCAGGGGAAAGCGATCTGGGCGGCGATGAGATCTGGCGGGCGCGGCTGCCCAAAGGGTCTCTTGCCCAGCCGGCCATGAAGGCCTTCGCCACCGTCCTTCCGGACCTGAAGGTCATTCTGTCGCGGGAACCCGCCGATGAAGGTGGAGCAGATGTTGAAGGCCTGAAGGAGGCCGGCGTGCCGGTGGTCGATTTCGATCAGGACGCCAGCCGCTATTTCGACCTGCACCATTCAGCCGATGACACCCTCGACAAGGTGGATCCGAAGAAGCTGGCGCAGAATGTCGCTGTCTGGGCGGCCTTCCTGCGGGTGACCGCCAACAGCGACATCGACTTCCGCAAGTCGGCGGTGGCGCCGTGAGCGGACCCCTGGCCGGAAAGCATGTCGCCGTTCTTCTGGGAGGCCTGTCCTCAGAGCGGGAGGTCAGCCTGGTCTCCGGTCGGGAATGCGCCGACGCCCTGGAGCGTCTGGGCGCGCGGGTATCGCGGGTGGACGCCGGTCGGGATCTGGCCCAGGTTCTGACCCGTCTGCAGCCTGATGTCTGCTTCAACGCCCTGCATGGCGAATGGGGTGAGGATGGCTGTGTGCAGGGCGTCCTTGAGACCCTTGGCTTGACCTATACCCACTCTGGCGTGCTGCCCTCGGCCCTGGCCATGGACAAGGCCAAGTCCAAGGCGGTCCTGGCTGCAGCCGGGGTGGTGGTGCCGGGGGGCGGACTGTTCAACCGTATGGAGGTTGCCGCCGACCACGTCATGGCCCCGCCCTATGTGGTGAAGCCCAATGCGGAAGGCTCTTCAGTCGGGGTGTTCATCATTCCGGAGGGCGCGAACCGTCCGCCGCAGGAGCTGGCCTCGCCATCCTGGACCTTCGGCGAACAGGTCATGGTTGAACCCTTCATCCGCGGACTCGAACTGGCTGTGGGCGTTATGGACGGCAAGGCCATGACGGTTACCGAAATCGTACCGGTTTCGGGATTTTATGACTATGAGGCCAAGTATTCTGACGGGGGTTCAAAGCATGTTGTGCCGGCCCAGATCCCGCCTCATGCCTTTGAAAAAGCTATGCGTTTATCCGAGCAGGCCCATCAGGCCCTGGGCTGTAGCGGGGTCAGTCGGTCGGACCTTCGTTATGACGACGTTAACGACATTCTGGTCCTTCTGGAGGTGAACACTCAACCCGGCATGACGCCGACTTCGCTCGTCCCCGAGCAAGCCGCGTCGCAGGGCGTGAGTTTCGATCAACTGGTGCTTTGGATAACGGAGGATGCTTATGCCCGCGGTGATGCGGGGGGGATCGCGCGCTCAGCCGAAACCCCGGGCCAAATCGCCCCCTAGCACCAAGAAAGCTCCCGCGCCCCGCGCGCGGGCGGCGAACGCCTACGCGCCCGCCAAGCTTCGCGCCGCTGAAGGCGTCGGCCTTTCCGCCCACCATGCCCTGTTCGCCGCCTGTGGCGTCCTTGTTCTGGCCCTGGGTGTCACCCTTGCGACCGGGGACCGGGCGGAAAGACTGGGCGCCGCGACCAATGCTGCGGTGGGAACACGCTTCGCCTCTCTGGGCTTCAAGCTGAGGGCCGTGCGGGTTCAGGGCGCCTCGAAACTGGCGACTGCCGATATTCTGAAAACCGCCAATGTCTATAGGGACATGCCCCTGCTGGGCATGGACCTTGGCAAGCTGCAGACCGACATTCAGTCCGTGGGCTGGGTGAAGTCTGTGCGGGTGGTGAGACTGCTTCCTGACACCCTTGTCCTGCAGATTGTCGAGCGTCCCCAGGTGGCCATCTGGCAGGACGGCGGCTTCACCCGGGTCATCGATGACAAGGGCCAGGTTATCCCCGAGGCCGACGCCCGGGCATTTGCGAAACTGCCGCTGGTGGTGGGCGAAGGCGCCAATGATCATGCCGCGCAGATCCTCAACGCCGTGTCCCAGCGGCCCGGTCTGATGTCGCGGGTCGAGGCCATGGTTCGGGTTGATAACCGGCGGTGGGACCTGCGCCTGAAGGATGGCAGCCTGATCCAGCTGCCAAGCGGCGGGGTAGACGCTGCCCTGATCGCCCTTGAGCAACTGGAAGTGAAGTCACGCATTCTCGAACTGGGATTTGAGCGCATCGACCTGCGCGACCCTGAAACGGTTTCCGTGCGCCCCCGGGTCGCCCCGGCGGCTGGTCCCCTGGTTGCGGACGGCGCGTAATGTTGAAGGGGGGGATGGGCTTGGGCAGCCGCAGTGAAACAAGATCAGACAGCCGGGATGGCCTGAAGGCCGCCCTGGGCCGGCAACCTGTTGTGGCGGCTGTTGATCTGGGTGCTTCGAAAGTCGCCTGTTTCATCATGAAGCCTGACGGCATCCGTCGTGGGGATCGCACCCTGACCACCGCCGGTGTCGGCTATGTTCAATCCCGCGGGATCAAGGGCGGCGCCATCGTCAATCTCGATGAAGCCTCCGACGCCATCGCCCAGGCCGTTGAGCGGGCAGAGAATGTCGCCGGCGTTCAGGTGCAGGGCGTCACCGTCGCCACTGCAGGCGGTCAGCTGACCAGCCATCGGGTCACGGGCCGGGTCTCGTTGGGCGCTCGCCCCATCACGGACGCTGATCTGGTCCGCGCCATTCAGGCCGCCCTTGGTCAGATCAAGCTGCCCGGACGCCGCGCCGCCCACATCCTCCCCGTCGGCTGGGCCGTGGACGGCCAGCACGGCATCCGCGATCCGCGCTCCATGTTCGGCCGGGCCCTGACTGTCGAGCTGCTTGTCGTCTCGGTGGCCGAAGCGGTCTTCCAGACCCTGGGGGCCTGTGTCGAGCGGGCCCACCTGCAGTTTGAAGGCGTGGTTGCTGCGCCCTTCGTTTCCGCCCTGGCGGCTCTTGAAGAAGACGAAATGGACCTGGGCGCGGTCTGCATCGACATGGGCGGCGGCTCCACCTCCGCGGCCGTGTTCTCCAATGGCAGCCTTGTGCACGTCGAGACCCTGGCGGTCGGCGGACAGCATGTGACGGCTGACATCGCCCGGGGTCTGTCGACCTCGGTCGCCGGAGCTGAGCGGATCAAGACCCTGCACGGCTCCGCCATTGCCTCGGCCAATGAAGACCGCGAAATGATTGAAGCGCCGCCCCGGGGCGACGATCCGGGCGCTGGCCCTGTCATTGCGCCACGCTCGCTTCTCAAGGGCATCATTGCGCCGCGGGTCGAAGAAACCCTGGAACTCCTCCGTGATCGCCTGAGGGCCTCGGGGGCAGGGGTTGAGCCAGGCGCAGGCCTGGTGCTCACCGGCGGCGCCAGCCAGCTGTCAGGCATTCGCGAGGTCGCGGTACGCGTGTTTGACCGGCCGGTGCGGTTGGGCCGTCCTCGCCGGGTGCCCCACCTGGCTGACGCAGCCTCCGGTCCGGCTTTCTGCGCTGCCGCAGGGGTCCTGCATCGCTCGGCCTTCGGCCCGCGGGAAGCCGTGTCGGCCAAGGCGCTGGCCTCTGCAAAGCTGCGTCGTGAGCCCCTCGATCCTGGCGCAAATCCGGTTGCCAAGGCAGCGGCCTGGTTGATCGACAACCTCTAGGCCTCTGTCGATTGCAACGGGTGCGGATTATCCCCAGTTGCTCGTCCTTTGTGCACAGTCGGCGCGACTCGTTCCGATCTGGTATTCAGATAGTGGTTGACGCTGGCGGCTCGATTCGTCGCCCAGGACGGGGTGAATCCGGCTGAGTCAACATGCCGCGGGGGACTTTGCAGGGCACAGATACCCCTTATTTGGCAACAAAAAGCGCAAGTTGCAGGTCGACGGAATCCCGACTCGCCTTATGCAGTTAACCTCCAATTAACGATGGTGGGCGCTTCCTTAAGCCGTCCGTCGCAGACGCCTAGCGGGCGGGTCGCTGGGGGTCTTTGGAAGTAAGACGGAGCACGCGAGAGGTCCTATGGCTATTGCACTTTCTGCACCGCGAGCCACCGAGTTGAAGCCACGCATTGTTGTGTTCGGCATCGGCGGAGCGGGCGGCAACGCGGTCAACAACATGATCGAAGCCGGGTTGGAGGGCGTCGAGTTCGTCGTCGCCAATACCGACGCTCAGCAACTCTCCTTCTCCAAGACCGACCGGCGCATCCAGCTCGGCGTTCAGGTGACCCAGGGCCTCGGGGCCGGGGCTCATCCTGAAGTCGGCATGAGCGCTGCCGAGGAATCCATTCCCGAGATCGGTGAGCACCTGGACGGCGCCCACATGGTCTTCATCACCGCCGGCATGGGTGGCGGTACTGGCACAGGTGCTGCGCCGATCATCGCCAAGTGCGCCCGTGAGCGGGGCATCCTCACTGTTGGCGTCGTGACCAAGCCCTTCCACTTCGAAGGCCGTCACCGCATGCGTCTGGCCGATGCTGGGATCAGCGAGCTGCAGCGCTATGTAGACACCCTGATCGTCATTCCGAACCAGAACCTGTTCCGGGTCGCCAATGAGCGGACCACCTTCGCCGAGGCCTTCGGCATGGCCGACCAGGTCCTGCATTCGGGCGTCCGCTCCATCACTGACCTGATGGTGCTGCCGGGCCTGATCAACCTCGACTTTGCTGACGTCCGTTCGGTCATGACCGAAATGGGCAAGGCCATGATGGGCACCGGTGAGGCTTCGGGTGAAGACCGCGCCCTGATGGCGGCCCAGAACGCCATCCAGAACCCGCTTCTGGACGAAGTCTCCCTGAAGGGCGCGAAGGCGGTTCTGGTCAATGTGACCGGCGGCCTCGACATGACCCTGCTGGAAGTCGACGAAGCGGCCAACGCCATCTCCGAACAGGTCGACCCTGAAGGCAATATCATCTTCGGCGCGGCCTTCGACCCCACGCTGGAAGGCATGATCCGGGTTTCCGTGGTCGCCACCGGCATGGACGGCGCCTCGATCGCCGCCATTGAGCCCAAGATGGAGCGCCGCCCCCTGCAGGCGCCGCCCCTGCGCGCACCGGAAGTAACCCAGGCTCCGGCCCAACCGGTGGAGCCCGTCCGGTCGATCTATGCGACCCCGGCGGCGCAGACGACCAGGACCTATGAGCCTGCCTCCTATACGCCGCCCCCAGCGCCGGCGCCCCAGGTCCAGCAGGAATATGTGCGCCCCGCCGCGACGGTGTCGCCACCGCCCGTGGAGGAAGCCCAGGCTGATCTCTATGCCGCGCCCGAACCCGTTGCGCCCCAGCGTCCGTTGATCACGCCGGCAGCCCAGACCTATGTCGAGCCCGCGCCGATTGGCCGGATCGTTGATCCCATGGTCGCCGATGAGGAAGAAGACGAGCCTCTGTTCGGCGAGGCCGTCTTTGAGGACCGCCGGCCCCAGAAGTCGGGTGGGTTCCTGAGCCTGTTCGGCAGTCGGCCCCGCTATGACGCCCCTGCGGCCGCTGCACCCCGGGCTCCTGCCCGCGGTTCGGCCCTGCCGGTCGAGTCCGCCGCGCCGCAAGGCCAGGCCGAGAGCCAGGAAGATCTGGAAATCCCTTCCTTCCTGCGTCGCCTCGCAAACTGATTTCAGAAAGATCGTCTGTCATGAGACGGCTGGAGCCTGCTCCAGCCGTTTTCATTTGGCCCTGGCGTTAACTCCACAAAGCCCTGATTAAAAAACAGTTTCGCCCCGCTTCACGTCGAAACATTTGGAAACAGGACTTGTCTTGCTGCGGTGCGGCAGAAACCATATTCCGGCTCGTGGACAGGTCCGAAAAGGCCTGCGGATCTGAAAGGGCTTTCCCGTGACCCCATCGGCGTTTCAGCACACCCTGCAAGGTCCCGCCCTGTTCGCGGGCATCGGCGTTCACACGGGCGCGCACACCCGGGTATCGGTCCGTCCGGCCCCGGCGGATACCGGGATTGTTTTCGTCCGCACTGATGTGACCGATCGCGATAACCGCATCGCGGTTTCGGCCGAGGCGGTCTGCAAGACCCAGTTGGGCACAGTCATCACCAACGACGCCGGCGTGACCCTGTCGACCATCGAGCATCTGATGGCCGCCCTGGTCATGACCGAGATCGACAATGCGATCGTCGAGATCGATGGTCCTGAAATGCCGATCATGGATGGATCGGCCCTGCCGTTCACCCACATACTCGACATTGTCGGTCGCCGGGCCCAGGAGGCGCCGCGCCGGTTCATCGAGATCCTGGCCCCTATTGAAGTGGTTGATGGCGACAAGTCAGCCCGTCTTGAGCCCTCAGACCAGTTTGAAGTGGCTTTCGAAATCGCCTTCGCCTCGGCCGCCATCGGCCGCCAGCGGGTGGACATGCCCATGGGCGTGAAGGCCTTCCGTCGCGAACTGGCCGATTGCCGCACCTTCGGCTTCCTGCATGAGGTTGAGGCCCTGCGCGCCATGGGCCTGGCCCGGGGTGGTTCAATGGACAATGCAGTGGTCATTGAAGGCGACCGCATTCTCAATCCAGAGGGTCTGCGGCGTCCCGACGAATTTGTCCGTCACAAGGCCCTCGACGCCATCGGCGACCTCTTCGTTCTGGGCGCGCCGATCATTGGCCGTTTCGAAGGCGTTTTGGCAGGACATGGCATCAATAACGCCCTGGTTCGCGCCCTTGCCGCTGCACCACAGTCCTGGCGCTACCGCACCCTAGTGGAAGAGCTGGCCCAGGCCGGCTAGTCGGGGACACGAATCCCGAGCCTTGGTGCTAGACTACCGCTGACTCCCCTCTGGATATCGGCGTGAACCTTCTCAGCTTCCTCAGTGCCGTTCGTCGTCACCCACGCCTGAAGTACTGGCTGGCCGGGGCTGCGATCCTGTTGGTCGGGATCGGTCTTGCAACCCGGCATCCGGCTCACGTCTATCGCTTCTTCGGAGTCTGGGGTCCCTTGCGCGCCTCGGTGGTCCAGCCGGCCCGCAAGGCCCAGATCAGTGATTATGCCGAGGGGTCTGAACACAGGCTGGCCATTCTGGTCACCGACCCGGATTCCGACTGGCTGGGTCTGGTGCGCGGTATGAAGGCGCACGGCATCCCCTTCGTGATGACGAGGGATCCGGACGTCGCCCTGCGCCACAAGACCATATTCATCTACCCCATCATTTCCGGGCGGGTGCTGCAGGCCCGCCACTTCCGCGCCCTTGTGGACCATGTCCACACAGGAGGATCGCTCCTGACCTTCGACTTTGAAGGGGGCGGCCTGCAGGAACTTTTCGGCATTGCAGGACCGCCCAAGCCTGGCCTTGCGGAGACAATGATCTGGGGTCCCGGTCCAGAGACAACCGGTCTCGAAACCGCACGGATCAGTCGCACTGGAACCGAGGCCCAGATTCAGGTCCTGAAGTATGAAGCGACCAGCGGCGCAGCAGTGGCAAGATTTGAATCCGGCGAGCCGGCCCTGATCTGTCACAGGAATGTCGGCGAGGCCTGCACCCTGGGTGTTGACCTGGGCGGGCTCAGCCAGAGGGCCATGAATGGTCGGGCCGAAGCCTTGGCCATAGCCTATGACAATGCCTATGAGCCCAGCCTTGATGTTCTCTATGACTGGCTTTCCAGGTTCTATGTCCGCGGTGAGCCCATGCCCTGGCTGCTGGCGCCTGCGCCGCCCGGCAAGGATCTCAGTATCCTACTGACACATGACATCGACTTCACGCAGTCAGTCGCCAATGCGCAGGCCTTCTCTGACGCCATGAGTGAGGGCGGGGTGAAGGGCGCCTTCTTCATGCAGACCAAATATGTCCGCGACTATAATGACGACGTGTTCTTTACGGACAAGACAGCGCCCTGGGTACGCAGGTTGCGCAAGGCCGGAATGGAAATCGGCAGCCATACGGTCGCCCACACCCGGGCCTTTAAGACCTTTGATATCGGCACCGGCCGGGAGCGCTATCCCGACTATGAACCCTTTGTGACCTCAAGAACCGAGGCGCGGGGCGGCAGCATCCTGGGGGAATTGCGGGTCTCGAAATTCCTGCTGGATCATCTGACCGGCGCTGAGGTTCGGGCCTTCCGGGCCGGGCACCTTGCAAACCCGTTCCGGCTGCCGGAAGCCCTGGCTGCATCGGGCTACTATTATGACTCCTCCATCACCGCCAATTCCTGCCTGACCCACCTGCCATTCCAGCTGACAGAGGGGCGTTCCAATTTTGCCCTGGAGCCGGTCTACGAGTTTCCGGTGACCATTGAAGATGAAGCCCGGCCTGGCCTGGGATTGAGGTTCGAGACCATCAATGTGGTCCTGGAACAGATATCCAGGCGCCGTGGTCTGGCCGTCGTCCTGCTGCATCCTGACATCACCGGGGAAAAGCTCGCTTTCGAGAAGAAGCTGATCGCCAAGTGGCGTGATCGCGCCTGGTTCGCCACCCCTTCGACCTTCGGCGCCTGGTGGCGCGCCAGGGACGACGCACGGGTCGATGTTGTGCAAAGCGGAAAGGGCTGGACCCTGACCGTCGAGGCTCCCCGTGACCTCCATAACCTCGAAATCTACATGCCCAAGGCCCGGATCACCGGGACTTCCGGCGGCAATGGGCTGAAGGCCGGCGGCGGAGGGGTTCTGGCCAACATGCCGGCAGGGACGCAGAGCCTGTCCTGGAACTAGATCGGGTCAGGCCTTGGCTGGCTTGGAAAAGCCCTGGCGGGTCATGGAACCCCAGCCCTGGACGCCGCCGAGGAACTGCAGGGTGCCGCGCAGTCGCCAATAGCTGCAGAGCTGGCGGTAACCGAAATTCTCCGCCACGGCGACGCAGAGCAGAAGGAAGACGTCCTTGCCGGAGCTGACCCGGTGCTGCTGGGTCTCATCCAGGGCGATGCCAGCGACGCTGATCGCCATGTTGAAGCCGAGACTGAGCGCCAGGAAGGCCGAAAAATAGGACCAGGACAGAACCCCCAGCAGGCCGAAGGTTGGCAGAATGATGTAGCCGAGGACCTCGGCGATGGGACCGATGACGTCGGTGATCAGCATATTGCCCATGGCCAGGGAACCGATCCGGCCATAGCGGGGGCGAAACAGCATGTCGCGATGCTTGGTTATGGTTTCCATCGCCCCGCGCTGCCAGCGCATCCGCTGCCGGCCAAGGTCACGGAAACTGTCAGGCACCTGGGTCCAGCAGACGGGATCGGGGGCGAAGACGACCCGATAGGGTTCGCCCCGCTCCCGGAAACGGCGATGTAGCTTGATCACCAGTTCCAGATCCTCGCCGACAGTCTTGTGGGTATAGCCGCCCACGGAAATCGCCGCGTCCCGGCGGAACAGGCCAAAGGCGCCTGAGATCAGGGTCAGGGCTTCAAGATGCCCCCAGGCCAGTCGG
Organism: Alphaproteobacteria bacterium PA2; assembly: GCA_002256425.1. NCBI lineage: Bacteria > Pseudomonadati > Pseudomonadota > Alphaproteobacteria > Alphaproteobacteria bacterium PA2. The sequence goes on from NKIZ01000001.1 coordinate 1,470,787, forward strand.
CCCAGCATGTAGGCCCGGCAGTATTCACCAACCTGGAAGAGGGCGACTGGGTTGAGGGGAAGCTTCACCCCCAGCACCCGACCCTGTTCGACCCTGCAGCCATTGACCACACGTATGGAACCGCCCACGGCGACCACCCGATCCGGATCTTCGATAAAGGGCTGGGCGGCGCGCAGCAGGGCCTCGGGCTCGAGGAGGGAGTCAGAGTCCATGGCGCAGACCAGGTCGTATCTCGCCAGATTGATGCCGGCGTTCAGGGCGTCGGACTTGCCGCCATTGGCCTTGTCCACCACCAGCAGCCTGGCCTGGTGCAGGGAGGCGTAGAGGCCCCGGACCGGTTGGCAGGGGGCTTCATAGTCAAAGGCGCGCTGGGTTGGCTGAAGCTGGAAGGCCTCGATGAGGGCGGCCAGGGTCCCGTCCGTCGAGCCGTCATTGACCACCACCACCTCAAACTGCGGATACTGCAGATTGAGCAGGGAGCGGACGCTTTCCACGACGCTGGTGACCTCGTTATAGGCCGGCGCAATCAGGGTGATGGGCGGGGCGGAATCGCCAAAACGCCGCCAGAGCCAACGGTTCTCGCGGTTGTTGGCCATGGCGCGGATGGCGCGGCCGGCCAGGACCAGCTGTACGACCTGGATGAGGTTCTGCAGCCCGGCGGACAGGACCAGGATCGCGCCTATGGCGACCGAGACAAAGTGGATGAACTGCTGGAGGAAGATCACGCCGCCAGCCTCTCACCAAGGGTGATGGCCGCCAGGTCGCGCACAGCGGCATTGTCCGAGAACTTTGAAACATGCCTCAGGACGAAATGCCCGGGCTCACCGGCCGCCGCCAGGGTCGCCACCGCCTGGGCCCGCACCGCCCAGACCGGATCAGCGAGCAGGTCGGCCACATGCTGGTACTGGCGCTTGAACTTGACCTGGCCGATGGCTTCCACAGCCGCCCGGCGGACCCGCCAGTCTGTGTCTTCCAGGGCAGCGTCTATGACCGACTCAGCGCCGGGATGCTTCAGCCGGCCCAGGGCGTTGACGGCGATGGCGCGCAGTTCCGGCACCATGGAGGTCGCCTTGCGGCACAGTATGGGCAGGGCCTCATAGTCACCGGCGCTGCCGATCGCGTCGCAGAGCATCAACTGATAGGCCAGGGGCAGGTGCTCATCATGCAGGGTCTCGATGGCTGACCGCGGCTGGTTCTTCACCAGGTGATGCAACAGGGCCATGAATCGCAGCGACACCGGCAGATGCCCGTCCAGACTTGAGCGGATCAGGGTCTTTGGCGAGATCGAAGCTCCGGCCTCGATCAGCCCGCCAACCGCAATGAGCCGGACGTCAGGGTGTGGGTCGGCCATGGCGGTGCGCAGGATGGGGCGACAGGTCTTCAAGGGGAAGAAGGCGACGGCTTCCAGGCAGGTCATGCGTCGCGCCAGGGATCCGCGAAGTGCCTTGCGAACCAGGGGTTCAAAGCCGCCGGCCTCATAGACGGCATTGACCAGCTTGTCCCGATCGCCGCCCTTGATGAGGGCTGCAATTTCCAGAAGACCGTGGGCGAGGACGTCAGCGCGTCTAACCTCCCTGGGCAGCTGGGCCAGGGCCTCGGGATCGTCAGCGACGACGTGCAGCAGCAGTCTGCGGCAGTGATACAGCGCCTTGCGACGGTATTTTTGATAGCCGTCCTGGACCAAGCGAATGGCCATGATCAGAAAAACGCACAAAAAGGACCCGGCGACCAGAATACCTGCGGCAATCCACAGCCCTGTCGCAGGTCCCATTGTCTAGAACCGGCGGGCCAAACCGACAGCCAGCTCATTGCGATCAAACTGGTCGCGGACTTCATGGGCGGCGTCCAGCCGGACCGAGGTCCAGTCGTTGATGTCGAAGGCCAGGCCGCCACTGTAGGCCTGGGTCTTGAGCGTGATCCCGCTGTCGGATTCAGGGGCGTCTGCATAGCCCACCTGTACCCGCATGCGGTTTGTCACGGGGGTCAGGCCCCGGAGTGAGTATCCGTAGAGGGTCTTTCCGAAGTCGCCGAAGGAGGCGATCGCCCGGGCCGAGAATTCCGCGCCCTTGTCCGACTTCACTTCCACGAAGGGCTGGAACGAGCCCACATCGTTGGACTTGTAGTGTGCGGCCGTGGCCTGGAGGCCGAGATTCAATGACCATTCCGGTGAGAAGTGGACAATCGGGGCCGTGGTTGCGCCGACCTGGATCGCCGTTTGGGCGCGGATCTTCGCGCCAGGCGCCCCTGCCAGGGCCACTTGCGCCGTCGCGCCCTTGTCGAAGGTCCTGGCGATCCGGCCGGAAATGACAGTGTCCTGCATGCCGAAACGCCGGGAGGTCTCGATCCCGCCAGACAGCCAGGTGCTGGCGTTCTGGCGATAGGCGGCGACCAGGGCGGCGTCCTGCCACTTACCCCGACCCTTGTTCAGCTTGCTCTGGCTGGCGCTGACATAGACGCGCCATTCCGGGGAGATTTTCTGGGGCTGAGCCAGGGCTGGCGTCGCAATGGCCAGAACGACCGCCGTGAGCATCAAGGCGAACTTCATCAGGCCGCATCCCGGAAGGGCGGCGCAATGCGGGACATGCGCGCAATCAGTTCGTCGGGGTTGAAGGGCTTGGACAGGTAGTCGGCCGCGCCAAGCTGCAGGGCGGTCACAATGTCGGTGTCCCGTCGCATGGCGGTCAGCATGATGACCGGGATGGAGGCCAGCGCCGGATCGGCCTTGAAACGGCGCAGGGCCTCAAAGCCGTCCATGATCGGCATCATGGCGTCCAGGACGATGACCTGGGGCGAAATCAGTCTGGCGCGATCCAGGGCTGCCTGGCCGTCACCCACGGTTTCCACGCGGTAGCCGGCGGAGCTGAGCTTGTGATCCAGCAGTGTTTGAAGCAGGTCATCGTCATCGGCGACAACAACCTTTGCGCGATTTCGCATGAGGCACCCAGACAGCGGTATTATGTGGACAGTTTGTCGCACCCACGTGGTTACCAAACCCTTAGAACTTGCTGACGTAATGCTGTTGGACCGGGGCTTTACCGGAAATGTCTGTCAGGGCGCGAAGTGGTTGAAATCGGGAAGGACAGGGCGATGGGCGAGACGCTCAGTCTGGGAGAACGATTCCTCGGGCGGTGCCTGGAAGATTTCGATGTCGTCCAGCGAGCCCTTTCCGAGCCAGGGTTTCAGCAGGACCCGGAATTCGTCCACATAGTTCATCGCATGGCCGGCGCCGGGGGACTTTTCGGCTACCCGCATCTCAGCAGGATGGCCAGGGCGCTCAATGACGCCCTTGTCGACAAACTGCCGTATGAAATCAAGGATATACAGGCTATCGCCAACGAGTTGCTGGGTATTGCCGAGGGGCGGATCGCCCCGGTGAAGGACTGAGGCGGCCTTGTTTCCGCCCTGGTTGAATGTCGAATTCGCGCCATCCCGTTTGCGCTCTACGTCCCCTGGTGTAGAACCACTCCTTCGGCGCGGGGGCGCGCTAAGATGGTCTGAGGTGAAGGTGTCCTTGCTTCGCAATTCCTGGGCTCGGTCGGCGACCGTCGCTGTGATCCTGGCCCTCGCCCTCGCCGGGTGCGCCGGCAAGCCCAAAAAAGACAAGCTCGTCTACGAAGAGCGCCCGGTTGAACTGCTCTACGCCACCGGCGCCGACCGTATGGACAAACAGCAGTGGAACCAGGCGGTGAACTATTTCGCCGAGGTCGAGCGCCAGCATCCCTATTCGGAGTGGTCGCGCCGGGCGATCTTGATGACCGCCTTCGCCCACTACCAGGCTGACAACTATGCCGAAGCCATCGGCGACACGGACCGGTTCATCTCGCTCTATCCCGGCAATCAGGCGGCGGCTTACGCCCACTATCTCAAGGCCATCTGCTATTTCGAGGAAATCGTCGACGTTGGCCGGGACCAGGCCGCCACCGGCCAGGCGCTTGAGGCCCTGCGTGATGTGGTCCAGCGCTATCCCAAGTCGGAATACGCCGCCGACGCCCGCCTGAAGATCGACATGGTCAATGACCAGCTTGCCGGCAAGGAAATGACCATTGGCCGCTATTACCTTCGCCACGGTGACACCCTAGCGGCAGTTGGTCGGTTCAGGACGGTTGTTGACCGCTATCAGACCACGACCCACACCCCTGAAGCCCTCTACCGCATGGTCGAGGCCTATATGACCATGGGGCTGCTGGATGAGGCGACGAAGAACGGCGCCGTGCTGGGCTATAACTATCCTGGCGATGGCTGGTATCGCGACGCCTATCGGTTGCTGACGGACAAGGGCCTTCGCCCGGCGACAGCGCCCCTGACGGACCGCAAGGGCGTTCTGGGACATCTCCCATTCGTCAAGGACAAGTCTGTGACCCTTTCCCCCGACGACGCTGCCGAGGCGCCGCCCATGGCCAACGCCATCAAGCCCGCCAAGCCGAAGAAGCGTTTCCGCGTGCCTTTCTTCGGCCGCTGAGCCCGTCAGATGGATGCCCGCGGGCGATTTGGAACTAAAAGTGAATCCCGGTAGACGCAGGCTCTTTCGGCGCAGGCGATTTCGGGTGATCTTCCCCACATGCTGATCGGTCTCTGGATCCGTGATGTCGTTCTGATCGAGGCCCTGGACCTGTCCATTGGCCCGGGTCTCACTGCGCTTACAGGCGAGACCGGCGCCGGCAAGTCGATCATTCTCGACGCCCTTGGCCTTGCGACCGGCGCAAGGGCGGATGCGGGTCTGGTCAGGCGTGGGTCCGCCCAGGCCGCCGTCTCAGCTGTTTTCGCACCCAGTCCGGCCCACCCTGTCTGGGATATCCTTGAGGACAAGGGCCTGACCTACGCCCGTGACGAGGACCTGGTCCTGCGGCGGACTCTGGCTGCGGACGGGCGCAGTCGCGCCTTCGTCAATGATCAGGCCACAAGCGTCGCTGTGCTGAAGGAACTGGGCGCCGCCCTGATCGAGGTGCATGGCCAGCATGAGACCGTCGGCCTGCTGGACGCCAAGACCCATCGCCCCCTGCTGGACGCCTATGGATCCCTGGGTGGTCTGGTGCGTGCGACCGGCGAGGCCTGGACGGCCTTGCGGACAGCGCGGACCAAGGCCGACGAACTCCGCCAGTTGGTGGCCACTGCCGCCGAGGAAGCCGAGGAACTGACCCTGCGTTTGGGGGAACTGGACCGCCTTGCGCCCCAGGCCGGAGAAGAGACCGAACTGGCTGAGGAAAGGGCCATTCTGGGCGCCTCGGAAAAGGCCCTCACTGACATCAACGCCGCCAAGTCAGCCTTTGAAGGTCTGTCGGCCAAGCTTGCAGCTTCGGTTCGCGCCCTGGAGCATGCCCGGGCCCGTGCGGTTCAGGCCGGCGCCTCCGAAGAGACGACGGCGGTCGTTCGACTGGCCGCTGCCTCAGCGGCGGTGGACCGGGTGTTCGGCGAGGTCCAGGAGGCGGAGGCTGCTGTCGACGCCGCCGCCGACGCCTTTGATTTCCGCCCTGATCGCCTTGAAAAGGCTGAGGAACGGCTTTTTGAGCTCAGGGCCATGGCCCGCAAGCTCAGTGTCGCTGTCGAGGACCTTCCTGGCCTGCGGGTCAGGTTCGCCCAGCGGCTTCAGGCCATGGAATCCAGTGAAGACGCCCTCAAGGCGGCAGACGCCGAAGTCGCCAGAGCGCGCGCCGCCTACCGCGCCCAGGCCGAGAAGCTGAGCGCCTCGCGCCGGGCCGCCGGCGACCGCCTGGCCGTGGCGGTGGAGTCGGAACTGGCGCCCCTCAAGCTGGACAAGGCGAGATTCCGGGTTGCCGTGGAGACCCTGGACGAGGACCGCGCCGGGCCGGCCGGGCAGGACCGCATAGCCTTCGAAATCGCCACCAATCCGGGCGCGCCCTTTGGCGATCTCGGGGCGATAGCCTCTGGCGGTGAACTGGCCCGCTTCGCCTTGGCCTTGAAGGCCGCCCTGGCGGGGCGCGCCGAAGGGCCCCAGCCCTTGATGATCTTTGACGAGGTTGACCAGGGGGTTGGCGGCGCTGTCGCCGACGCCGTGGGGCTACGCCTGCGCAGGCTTGCATCGGACGCCCAGGTCCTGGTGGTCACCCACAGTCCGCAGGTCGCTGCCCGGGGTGACGCACACTGGCGGATATCCAAATCCGGCGACGGCGAGAAGCTGCGGACCGGGGTCGAGACCCTGAACCCGGCGGATCGCGAGGAAGAGATCGCCCGCATGCTTGCCGGCGCCCAGATCACCGACGCCGCCCGCGCGGCAGCCCGGGCCCTGATGCATGCCTGATACGCTGGTCGCAGACCTTTCAGAGGCCCAGGCCCTTGAGGAGCTGACAGCCCTGGCCGACCAGCTGGCGGCCCATGACATCGCCTATCACAGGGATGATGCGCCGCAGATTTCCGACGGCGCGTATGACGCCCTGAAGGCGCGGAACCTGGCCATTGAGGCGCGCTTCCCGCACCTGATCCGCGAGAACTCCCCGAGCTTCAAGGTGGGCGCGGCCCGGGCCGAGCAGTTCTCGCCGGTTGAGCATGGGGCGCCCATGCTGAGCCTGGACAACGCCTTTTCCACCGAGGACGCCCAGGAGTTCGACGCCCGCATCCGACGCTTCCTAATGCTGGGCGATGAGGTGGTCGCCTATACGGCCGAGCCGAAGATTGATGGTCTATCAGCTTCAATTCGTTATGAAAAAGGTGTCCTGATTCAGGGGGCTACCCGGGGCGATGGCCGGGTGGGCGAGGACGTCACCGAGAATCTCAGGACGATTGATGACATTCCGAAACGACTGTCGGGGTCGGGTTGGCCCGATGTCATCGAAATCCGTGGTGAGGTCTATCTGGGCCATGAGGAGTTCGCCGCCCTGAATTCAGCGGCGGAAGCTGCGGGACAGAAGACCTACGCCAATCCCCGCAACGCGGCGGCCGGTTCCCTGCGACAGATCGATTCAAGGATCACCGCCCAGCGGCCACTCCGGTTCTTCGCCTATGCCTGGGGCCTGCACTCATCGCCCTTCGCCGAGACCCAGGCGGAGGCTCTTGGGCTTCTGAAGGCGTGGGGGTTCCAGACAACGCCCCAGTCGCAGAGGGTCCTTGGTCTGGACGGCCTGCTTGAGGCCTATGCCGTGATGGAGGCCGCCCGACCGAAGTTGGCCTTCGACATTGACGGCGTGGTCTACAAGGTCGACCGGCTGGACTGGCAGCAAAGGCTGGGCTTCGTCACCCGCACCCCCCGCTGGGCCATTGCCCGCAAATTCCCAGCCGAGCAGGCGCGGACCCGGCTCGAGGCCATCGACCTCCAGGTCGGACGGACCGGCGCCGTGACACCCGTTGCGCGGCTGCAGCCGGTGACGGTGGGCGGTGTGGTGGTGGTCAACGCCACCCTGCACAATGGCGACGAGATCGCCCGCAAGGACATCCGGGTTGGCGATACGGTCATCCTGCAGAGGGCAGGGGACGTCATCCCGCAGATTGTCAGCGTTGTGCTGGACGAGCGGGCGCCCGACGCCGAGGTCTTCGAGTTCCCGACCCATTGTCCATGCTCCCTCAAGACGCCGTTGGTGCGCGAGACCACGGCGGGTGGGGCGGAGACCGTTGTGCGGCGCTGCTCGGGGGAGTTTGCCTGTCCCTTCCAGCGGATCGAGCACCTACGCCACTTCGTCTCCCGCCGGGCCTATGACATTGAGGGACTTGGGGAAAAGCAGCTTACCGCCTTTTTTGAGCGGGGCTGGATCCGAGAGCCGGCGGACATATTCCGCCTGGCGCGGGATGCTGAGAAGCTTGAGGAACTCAAGGGGACGGACGGCTATGGCGAGACCAGCGTCGCCAATCTGGCCGCCGGTATCGAGGCGCGGCGGACCATCGCCCTGGACCGCTTCATCTTTGGCCTGGGCATCAGGCACATAGGCGAAACCACCGCCGTGGTCATGGCCCGGGGTTATCTGACCGCCCAGGCCTTCCTGGCCGCCATGGACAAGGTGGCCGACCGCGACCCGGAGGCCATGGAGGAACTGGACAATCTCGACCAGATTGGCGGCGCAGTCATCGAAGCCGCCGCCGCCTATTTCGCCGAAGATCACAACCGCGCCGTGGTCCAGAACCTGGTCGCCGAGCTGACCATTCTCGACGCCGAACCGCCCAAGACCGACACTGCTGTGGCTGGAAAGACCGTGGTCTTTACCGGCGCCCTGGAGCGCATGACCCGGGATGAAGCCAAGGCCCAGGCCGAAGCCCTGGGGGCCAAGGTCTCAGGGTCTGTGTCAAAGAAGACCGATCTGGTTGTCGCCGGGCCCGGGGCGGGATCGAAGCTGAAGACCGCCACCGAACTTGGCATCCAGGTGATGACCGAGGACGAGTGGCTGGCGCTGGTCGCGGGTTGAAACCATGAAGGCCGGGATCATGCTTTCGTCGATCATGGCTCTGGCAGCAGGCCGGGCCTGGGCTGATTGTGGCCTTCAGGGCGATATCGACGCCGCACGCCTTCCCAAATCACCTCCGGCCTACGCCGGTGAGGTCCTCAAGGCATCCCGTGAGCATTTGCCAGGGCAGGGCAGACAGGTTCAGATCCGCGCTGGCCTGAACATCGCCATGATCGGCGGCCAGCACTATCTTCTGGCGTCCCGCAGCAATGCAGGATGGCGTGTGGAGCGTTGGGTGCAGGGATCAGCCAGAATGTCCCCCGATGGCGGGACGCCAGCCGCCAAGGTCACCCGTGGGAGGCTTTCGCGATCCCAGGGCGCCAAGCTGGATGTCATGCTGGGCGTCGCCTGCCTCTGGCGGTTTCCGCCCTATCTGCCCAATACCTTGCCCCTGAAGGGCGGACAGAACGTCACCTGTATGGATGGCGCAAATCTGGTGATTGAAATCCGTTCCATCCGCCGTCGATGGGTCGGCGCCCAGGAATGCCAGATCCAGGGAGCTCCTGGGGACATCTACAATCTGCTCAGCCAGGCTCAAGGGTTGTAGTCGGTCGATTTTCAGGCTGATCGGCGCTATCCTTACGCGGTGCGCTTTGACGAACGTTTCATCGACGAGATCAAGTCCCGGCTTCGCCCCTCTGATGTGATCGGGCGGACCGTGAAGCTGCAGAAGCGTGGCCGCGAATATGTCGGTCTCTCGCCCTTCACCAAGGAGAAGACCCCGTCCTTCTACGTCAATGACGACAAGGGCCAGTTCTTCGACTTCTCGTCGGGCAAGACCGGGGACCTGATCTCCTTCCTGCAGGAAACCGAGCGGCTATCCTTTGCCGAGGCTGTCGAGAAACTGGCCGGGGAGGCGGGCCTGGCCCTGCCCGAAGTGGATCCACGGGCGGCCGAGCAGGAAAAGGTCCGTCAGGGCCTGTCCGAGTGGCTGGAAACCGCCGCCCAGTGGTTCAGCGCCGAACTGACCCGCCCGGTGGGCCGCGACGCCAGGGCCTATCTGGAAGGGCGGGGTCTACCCCAGGGCGAGTGGGCGCGTTTCCGCATCGGCTTTGCACCGTCAGGGCGAACGGCGCTAAAGGACTATCTGATCGCCAAGGGAGCTCGGCCCCACGAGCTGATCGAGGCGGGCCTGCTGGTGGCGCCCGAGGACGGCGGCGCGCCCTATGACCGGTTCAGGGACCGTATCATCTTTCCCATTACCGACCAGCGGGGCAGGGTGGTGTCCTTCGGCGGTCGCGCCATGGATCCCAAGGCCCGGGCCAAGTACCTGAACGGTCCCGAGACGGGTCTCTTCCACAAGGGCCACATGCTCTATGGCCTGGCGGAATCCCGGAAGATCATCGCCGCGGCGCCTTCAGATGCCCAGCCCATCCTGGCGGTGGTCGAAGGCTATATGGACGTCATCGCCTGCCAGAGGGCCGGGATCGCCGCCGTGGCGCCCATGGGCACCGCCCTGACTGAAGAACAGATGGAGGTCCTCTGGCGCCATCATCCCGAGCCCACCCTGTGTTTCGATGGCGACCGGGCCGGGATTGCAGCGGCCACCCGGGTGATTGACCGGGCCCTGCCCATCCTCAAGGCCGGCAAGAGTTTCCGCTTCGCCCTGGTCAGCGGCGGCAAGGACCCAGATGAAGTGCTGCGGGAGCAGGGGCCGGCAGCCCTGCGGGCCCAGCTTTCAGCGACGACGCCCTTTGTGGAGGCCCTGTTCCGCCGGGAGCATGACCTGGAGCCCCTGGATACTCCGGAGCGCAAGGCCGGCTTCAAGGCCCGCCTGCGCCAGGCCGCCAGCGCCATCGCCGACAAGGACCTTCAGCAGGCCTATCGCGATGATCTGCTGGGCCGGTATGACGCCGCCCTTCCGCGATCGGCCTCAGCTGGCGGCGGCGCAGCCCGCGAACCCTGGGTTCCCAACCGGCCCGGTCGGGGCGGGCGCTTCGCCAAGGGCAAGGAATGGATCGACCCGGCGCCGACCGCCCTTGGCCGGTCAGCGGCCCGAAGGCTGGCCTCTTCGCTGGACCTCATTCCTGCGGCCATGGCCCACTATGTGATCCTTGATCCGGTCGTGCTGGATGACCATCTGGAAGAAGATCTGGCGGCCCAGGGCTTCGGAGAACCGGCTTTGATCGAATTGACCAAGGAAATCATTCGTCTGCGACTTCAGTCGGAGCATCTTGACACTGCGACCCTCACACGCCATTTGGCATCCTGTGGGTTTAGCACCCTTCTGACAGACATCGACCGGGCCGCTGCGACATCGAGCGCGCCCATCCTGAAATCGGATGTCTCCCTCGAAGCCGCTAGATCTCAGTGGTCGCAAGCCTTCGCCCGTCTTTCCAGACTGGCGGCGCTCGACGAGGCTATAGCCGCCGCCAAGGGTCACCTGGGCGAGCCTTCGGCTATGGAAAACCTCGCACGCCTGAAGGGTGAGCGCGACGCACTGAAACGCGCGATTAGAGATTGGACAGAATGACGGCCTCGTCTGGCGCTTTTTTTTGCGCCGGACCGGGGCTCTTAACCATTTGCGGCCCGAGCCTTGCATGGGGATCGGATCGAATCCGGAGACGACGATGAGCAATACTGCAGAAGCTGAAGCACCAGAAACCTCCGGGGGCGATGGCCCGCTGCTCGACCTGACCGACGCCGGCGTCAAGAAGTTCATCAAGCAGGCCAAGGCCCGTGGTTATGTGACCATGGATGAGCTGAACAAGGTCCTGCCCAGCGAGGAAGTGACCTCCGAGGCCATCGAAGACACCCTGGCCATGCTGTCGGAAATGGGCGTCAACGTGGTTGAGGCTGAAGAGGACGCCGAAGGCGGCGACGTCGCCGTGCGGGAAGAGACCGCCGTCGTTGAAACCCCCAAGGAAGCCGCCTACGACCGCACCGATGACCCTGTCCGCATGTATCTGCGGGAAATGGGTTCAGTGGAACTGCTGTCCCGCGAAGGCGAAATCGCCATCGCCAAGCGCATCGAAGCCGGCCGCGACACCATGATCCGTGGCCTGTGCGAAAGCGCCCTGACCTTCGAAGCCATCATGGTGTGGCGCGAGGAACTGGGCACCGGTCGCATCCTGCTGCGGGAAGTCATCGACCTCGAGCAGACCTATGGCGGCATCAATGCTGCGGCCGCTGAACTGGCCCAGGCCGCCGAGAACGAGGCCCGCGAGGCCCGTGAGGCCGAAGCTGAAGCCAATCCCGATGTCACCGAGGACGGCGAAGCCATCGCCAAGTCCGAAAGCGACGACGATGATGATTTCGATGACGGCGCCGGCCCGACCATCAGCGCCATGGAAGGCGAACTGCGCGAAGGGGTCATGGCGACCCTGGACGCCATCGCCCTGGAATTCGACGCCTTCCGCGCCCTGCAGGAAAAGCTGGTGGGCAAGCGCCTCAAGGGCGAAGACCTGTCCGATGCTGACCGCAAGGCCTATGAAGTCGCTTCGACCGCCATTGTTCAGCACCTCAAGACCCTGAAGCTGAACAACAACCGGATCGAAGCCCTGGTTGAGCAGCTCTACGCCATCAACAAGCGCCTCATGGGGCTGGAAGGCCGCCTTCTGCGTCTGGCCGACAGCTATGGCATTTCCCGCGGCGAATTCCTCAAGGCCTATTTCGGCTCGGAACTGAACCCCAGCTGGACCGATCAGGTGAAGGCCCTGGGCGTCCGCTGGACCAAGTTCGCCGAGAACGACGTCGGCCAGATCGGCGTCATCCGCACCGAAATCGCCTCGCTCGCCACTGAAACCGGCGTGCCCATCGACGACTATCGCCGCATTGTCCATACGGTCCAGAAGGGCGAGCGCGAGGCCCGTCAGGCCAAGAAGGAAATGGTCGAGGCGAACCTGCGCCTCGTGATCTCCATCGCCAAGAAGTACACCAACCGCGGCCTGCAGTTCCTCGACCTGATCCAGGAAGGCAATATCGGCCTGATGAAGGCGGTCGATAAGTTCGAATATCGCCGCGGCTACAAGTTCTCGACCTATGCGACCTGGTGGATCCGTCAGGCCATCACCCGGTCCATCGCCGACCAGGCGCGCACCATCCGTATTCCGGTGCACATGATCGAGACCATCAACAAGATCGTCCGCACCTCGCGCCAGATGCTGCACGAGATCGGTCGCGAGCCGACCCCGGAAGAACTGGCCGAGAAGCTGGCCATGCCCCTGGAAAAGGTACGCAAGGTCCTGAAGATCGCCAAGGAGCCGATCAGCCTCGAAACCCCGATCGGGGATGAAGAAGACTCCCACCTGGGCGACTTCATCGAGGACAAGAACGCCATCCTGCCCATCGACGCGGCCATCCAGTCCAACCTGCGGGAAACCACCACCCGGGTCCTGGCCAGCCTGACGCCGCGGGAAGAGCGGGTACTGCGCATGCGTTTCGGTATCGGCATGAATACCGACCACACCCTGGAAGAAGTCGGCCAGCAGTTCAGCGTCACCCGCGAACGGATCCGCCAGATCGAAGCCAAGGCCCTGCGCAAGCTCAAGCACCCCAGCCGCAGCCGCAAGCTGCGGAGCTTCCTGGACAGCTAGGTCCCAGGCAGATCAGAAGATTGACGAGTCCCTTCGCCGAAAGGCGAGGGGGCTTTTCTTTTGGCGGCCACTAACGCCAGGCGTAGTTGAAACTCACCGAAACCCGCTCGGTCTTCGCGGCATTTGCGACCACCTCGTGGCGGAGCCAACTCTCCCAGAGGAAGACCGTGCCGGGGGAGGGCTTCAGATAGACGAAGGTCTTCGCCGTCTCGTCGCAGTCGTCAAGGCGCGGCGGGGAGGCCATCATCATGGGCAATCGGGGGTCTTCCAGCTTCAGCGCGCCGGCGCCGGGCGGAGTTTCCACATAGATGGTGCCGGATATCACACTGTGCGGGTGGATATGGCCGGAGTGTGCAGCGCCGGGCTTGAGGATATTGACCCACAGGCTGTCCATCTTCAGCTTTCCGCCGCCGAGATCCAGTTGCAGGTCCCTGGCGAAGGCCGCCACGTGCTTGTCCAGCTTGGCCTTCAGCGCGCCGAAGACACTGGCCCTCTGTGGCAGGTCGTTCAGCGAGGCATAGGAGGTATAGCCGCCATAGGCATTAGCCTTGCACCAGGCGCGTCCGGCCTTGTCTTCTGCCGCCAGCATGTCGCAGGCCTCGGCCAGTTCGCCGCGAAAAGCATCAAATCCGCGTTCCGCAGCGATTGAGGCCTCATAGACCTGGGTGACGAAGAGGGGCCGTGTGACCATGGGCGCGCTGTTTCCGGCAGGGACTGTTGTCAAAGCTTCGCTTGTTTGACCTATCCCCGGTCTCTAGCCTTGATCCAATTCACAGTCCCGGGATTCTTGAGGTTTCATGTCGCGTTCCGCCCTAGCCGCCCTCGGTCTCCTGGCCCTTTCGATCAGTCCTGTGGCGCAGGCTGAGCCCGTCAAACCCAAGCTGATTGTCGCCATAAGTGTCGACCAGTTCAGCTCGAACCTGTTTGATGATTGGCGTGGGCAATATGTGGCCGGCCTTGGGCGACTGTCGCAGGGGGTAATCTATACCAGCGGTTATCAGACCCACGCTTCGACCGAGACCTGCCCGGGTCACTCGACCCTGCTGACCGGCAAGCACCCCAGCAAGACCGGGATCGTGTCCAATGCCTACCGGGACGAAGCCACCGGCAAACCGGTCTACTGCGTCAATGATCCCACTGTTGTTCTTGCCCATGATCCCAAGGCTCAGCCGGTTGGGCCAAAACGCCTGCTGGCGACCACCCTGGGCGACTGGTTGAAGGCGGTCTCGCCGGAAAGCCGCGTCCTGGCGGTGTCCGCCAAGGATCGCGCCGCCATCACCATGGCCGGACACAAGGCCGACGGCGTCTTCTGGCTGGTGGAAGGCAGGGGGTTCACCACCTACATGGCGCCGGGCGCCGATGCGGCCAAGGCCCTCGCCCCCCTGGCGGCCTACAATGCAGAACTGGCGCCGGTCTGGACCAAGAGACCCAGATGGACCTATCAGCACGCGGACTGCAGGGCCAAGGCCGCAAACTGGACAGTCAACGGCAAGACCTTCGAGTCCCGCCTGCCGCCCACCGGCTGGGGCGAGTCTGATGATCCGGTGGTCATCAAGTCCCAGGTTGTCGCTTCACCCATGGCCGACGAAATGACCGGCGAGGCCGCCCGCCGCCTGATCCGCGCTTACAAGCTGGGCAAGGGTCCGGCGCCGGACCTGCTGGCCGTCAGCTTCTCGGCCACCGACTTTGTCGGCCATCGCTATGGCACCCGTGGTCCGGAAATGTGCGAGCAGATGCATCGGCTGGATGAAACCATCGGCCGCCTGCTTTCCGAAGTGGACCGGTTGAAGGTTCCCTACATGGTCGTGCTCAGCGCCGACCATGGCGGATCTGATTTCACCGAGCGCCTTCATGACGAGGGTTTCCCCATGGCCAGCCGTGTGACCTCGGCCACGATCATGACCCGGGTCAACGCCATCCTCATGACTGAGTTGGGGCTGAAGACTGCGCCGCTCAGCGGCTCTGTGGAAGAGTCGGAAATCGTCGGCGTCCCGGACGCTGACAGGGAAAAGGTGGCTGAAGCTGCGGCCCGGATCATGTCGGCCCAGCCCGAGATCGCCGGCGCCTACACCCAGAAGGATCTGCTGGCCAGTCCTGTCCGCCAGGGAATTCCCCCAGACGAATTGACCCTGAAGGAGCGGTTTTCCCTCAGCGTCTTTGCCGGTCGGTCGCCTGATCTTCTGGCGGCGGTCAAGCCTCAGTCCACCCTGTCGCCACCTATTCCTGGGGTGCTTGTGGCCAGTCATGGCTCACCCTGGGATTATGATCGTCGGGTGCCAATGCTGTTCTGGTGGCCGGGCGTGAAGCCGCAGGCGCGGTTCTTGCCGGTGGAGACTGTGGATATCGCCCCCACACTGGCGGCGGCCTGGGGGTTGACCCTGCCGGCGGACCTTGATGGCCGGTGTCTGGCCCTGGCGGCCGAGCGGCCCTGTTAGGCGAGTATATCCAGCAGGGTTTGCTGCATGTCGTCGGCGGTCTTGAGGACCGCGATATTGGCCTTGAAGGCGGAGGATGCCGAGATCTGCTCCACCGCTTCTACGGCCAGATCGATGTTTGCATCCGGACTGCCCCACATGGCCGTCCGCTGGGCCGAGGCTTCAAAACGCTGACTGGCGGCGAAAAGTCCGTACTGGGCGGTCGCGATGGGGTTCATGATTGGGTCCTCTGACCCTAACCTGCATCGTCCGCAGTAAAGGTTTCCCCAGCGAACATGGTGAATCCTTTGGCGTGTTTCCTCGATGCGTCAGGCAGAACCCGTGCTAGCGTCTGTGGGTTCTCTGACCTCACGGAGCGTCACATGAAGACTCTTGCCCTTGTTTTCGCCCTGGCTCTTGCCGGCGCAGCCTCCGCAGCAACATCGTCCACGCCGACCAGGACCCAGATCTGCCTGGATGTCTCTGGCGCGACCTTGCCGGTGGTCTGCAGCGTACCCAGCAGTCGGCTGGATAACCGCGAATACTTCTGTTCATGCCCTGACGGGGAGCGTGTGGACGTTGCCATCTGCCCGGCTGGTGTCAAACCACCCGTCGAGAATCTGGCCCTGGACCGCGCCCGCCGGGCGGCCGTCCGCGACGGCAGCCTGATGGGCGACCGCATTGGCGACCGCCCCATCTGCATGGCGCCCAGAAACCCTTAGGGAAAGTAATCCCTAGAGGGTGGCCTTGCCCAGGGCGGCATAGGTCAGCTTCTGGAAAATCGGCAGGGCGGCGCGGCCGCCCATGCGCTGACCCGTGGCCAGCTGGCTGGCGGCCTCGGGGCTGAGGTCCATGGAATTCTGGATCAGATAGATCATCACCATGTCCTCTTCGGGGTCGGCCTGCCACCAGGTGCCAAAGGCGCCCGGCCAGCCAAATGAGCCGTTTGAGCCGGCGCCCATCCAGGCCTGCTTTTCAGCATCCGTGATGACTGAAACTCCGAGACCAAAGCCCTGACCCATCCAGAAGGGAATGCCCATGAAGGGGATTTCCCGCTGGGCCGGGGTCAGGCGGTTGGCGACCATCATGTCGAAGGTGTCGGCCTTGATCAGGCGCACGCCGTTCAGTTCGCCCTTGCCCAGCATCATCCGTGCAAAGGCCAGATAGTCATCAACCGACGAGATCAGGCCGCCGCCGCCGCCGGTGAAGGAGGGGCGGTGGTCGTCGTGCGGGAAGGAGACATCGACCATGGCGTCGATCTTCGGGTCGATCTTGTAGAGGCTGGCCATGCGGCTGCGCTTTTCCGGCGGACACCAGAAGTCGGTATCGACCATGCCCAGGGGCCCGAAGATCCGCTCCTGCAGGAGGTCAGCCAGGGTCTTGCCCTCGATCCGGGCGATCATGAAGCCCAGCAGGTCGGTGGCGTGGCTGTAGTGGAAACGCTCACCGGGGGGATAGAGCAGGGGCAGTTCCGACAGGCGCTTGATCCAGATGTCTGGACCGTGCGGATTGGCCAGGGGCGAACCCAGGGCCTTCTCGTAGGCATGGGCGATGGGGCCGACGGATGTGAAGCCATAGGCCAGGCCCGAACGGTGGGTCATCAGGTCTTCGACCGTGATGTCTCGCGGGGAGTCATAGACGTCGTCCACGGCGCCCAACGCGTCCTTCATCACCTTCATGCCCGAAAACTCCGGCAGCCATTTGGTGACGGGATCGTCCAGCTTCAGCTTGCCTTCCTCCATCAGCATCAGGGTGGCGATGGAGGTGACCGGCTTGGTCATGGAAGCGATGCGGAACAGGGTGTCCCTGGTCATGGGCGCCTTGGTGGCCACATCGCGACAGCCCAGGGTGTTCAGCTGGACCACTTCGCCCTTGCGCCAGATCATGGTGACGAAGCCGGAAAGGTCGCCAGCATCCACGACACCCTGCAGGGCGCCCGGGATGCGGCTCAACATGGCCTCGTCAAAGGCTGCGCCGCCGCTCTTGGTCACTTGATCGCCATCCATGGCTGACTCCCTTTGTCGTTCCGGACCTGAGCCGGGTGTTCGATCGTCATTGCGCCGGTTGACGTGGGGCGCGTCAAGGCTTCGATCCACGGCGAGTCTGGTCTAGTCTGCCCGCAGAGTGAAGTGTGAGGTTCCAATGATCCGTCGGGTGGCGTCCATCCTGGCCTGTGTCGCGGCCCTGTCCGCCTGCGCGCCCCCCCTGCCAAAGGGTGTCTCGGCTTCGGACCTCGAAGCCGCGCTCGACGACAAGGTGGGCGACCTCAACACCTGCGTGCTGATCGCAAAGGCCGGCAGCGGAGACCTGGTTTATCGCTACGGCACCCATGTGGCCTGTGGCACGGCCTGGCCAACCTGCCTGGGGACCAGCCTGACAACGGCCGACGCCCAATTGGCTCCGGTCTCCAGATCACGATCAGCCTCGAACCTCAGCTGCCTTACCAAGCCGGACGGATCCAGATCGGTGGCCTGGGCGACCGGCGCCGTCGAGGGTCATGCGGATCTGGTGTTTGTAGCCGTGATGGAGGGGACCACGACCCCGCCTGGCATGGTTGTGGCCGAACATCTGGCCAGCGCCTTCAGGTCGGCGGGCTTCTGAGGAAACCCGCCGCCGTCTTCGCTACTTGTTGAGCTCGTAGACCGCTGAAACGTCGATCCTCAGGCTCAGTTCTCCGCCGGCGACAGGGCTGCCAGCATCCTTTTCCATGCGCGCCATGGCCATCATCGGCATGGGCTGAGGCGCCTGGTACCCGCCGCTTTCGCTGAGGGACACCAGCCGGGCGACCTTGTAGCCGCTGGCGTTGGCGTAAAGGTTGGCCTTGGCCAGCAGGGCCTTGACCGCCTTCTGGCGGGCAGCGTCTTCAGCGGCGCTGGGATCGCTGACGCCAAAGCTGATGCCATTCACCTGATTGACCCCGGCCTTGACCGTGGCGTCCACAGCCTGGCCAAGCTTCTTCAGGTCGTGGACGATGATGGTCACGGTATTCGTCGCCTGATAGCCGCGCAGCTTTGGCGACTGGTTGGCCTCATAGTCATACTGGGCGTTCAGGCTGAGGTTGGAGGTCTGGATGTCCTTGGCGGCGACGCCGGCGGCGGTCAGGGCGGTCATCACCCGGTTCATCTGGGCGGCATTGGCGGTCAGGGCCTGGGCTGCGGTCGGTGCGTCAGTATTGACGCCCAGACTTATGCTGGCCATGTCCGGGGCAATTCTGGTTTCGCCATAGGCGGACAGGTTCAGGGTCGTAGCGTGAAACAAGGTGTCTCCGGCTGAAGGGGATTGGGCGAAGGCCGCCGGGGTGACCCAGGCGGTGGCCAGAAGCGCGCCCATCAGGGTGGCGGCGGCGAAGGTCTTCATTTGGCGTCTCCTTGGTCTGATCGTGCCGCAAAGGCTGGTCTGATCCTGCGGCGATCGTAAGGCGAAGCCGCAGTCTCGGGAACAGGTCTGACAGGTCGAATATGAACCTAGGCTTTAAGCGGCGTGCAGCCCGTGCTAACCGGCTCTTCCGCTTCGCTGAAACGGGCCTGTAGCTCAATGGTTAGAGCCGACCGCTCATAACGGTCTGGTTGTAGGTTCGAGTCCTACCGGGCCCACCAGCGTGCGAAGTTGTATTTGACCCTCGGTTGAAAGTTTCAACTCCCGAATGGTGTCAAAGTGTCGCATGCTTAACGGTGTATTTACCGGAATACCGCGTTCTGGGTGCGCCAAAACGTCGCGGGTCTGCATCTCCCGATTGTGCCTGGCCAGGAAAGCGGGAGAGCCAAATGCTGTTGGACAGGAGTGCTCTGGATGGGGAAGCCCTTCCACTTGAAGCCGCTGTCTTTGAGCGCATGGTCAAGGCGCATGAAGACCTGATCACCGGCAGAAGTGGCGGTGCGCGGCTCATCGCGAGATTCATCATCGCCCAGAACTTCCGTTGCGATCGCCGCAATCTGGCTGATTGTGACATGACCGGCTCGGTCCTTGAGGGAACAACCTTTGTCGGCACGAACCTGCAGCGGGCCGCCCTTTACTGCGCCGACCTGACCCGATGCGACTTCAGGGGTGCGCGCCTGGATCGCGCCGATCTGCGGGGCAGCACTTTTGTAGGGGCCAAGATGGAGGGCTCCATCCTGGATGAGGCCGACATGCGTCCAGCGACCCTGTGCGCCGCAGACGACGTGCTTGGTCTTCGCTGGCGTGCCGGGGCCGGATTCGGCGGCGGCGGGCTCAGCCCGGGAAATCCCGACATGGTGGAAGCCTTCGCCGTCAATTTCAGCAACTGCTCAATGCGCGGCGTGCGTCTGCGCAACGCCAATCTGAAGAACGCCATCTTCACGGACGCCAATCTCGATGGCGCCGACCTTTATGGGGCTCGACTGGATGGAGCGACCTTCCGCGGCGCCATCCTGACCAATATCGACCTGGATGATCTGCGCATTCCGGCCGCCGCCCTGGAGGGTTGCGTCACCGATCCGACGCCCGAAGCCGCCCGGCGCTCGGACATGATCCGCCAGGAGCTCAGCCTGGCGGAGGAGTGGGTCCGGACCAATGGTCGCCATGGTCGGCCCGCCAATCTCGATGAGTTTGACCTCCGGGTTGCGCCAACCGCCTTCCAGAAGCGCGAACTCGTCGGCTTCAGCGCGCGCCGTTGCATGGCGATCGGTGTCGACTTTTCCGAAACGAGGTTTCCTGGCGCGAATTTCGATGGCGCCGATCTCCGTGGGGCCGTCTTCAGGGATGCCGATCTGAGAGGCGCTTCCTTCCGCGGCGCCAATCTGATGCACGCCAACTTCCTGGGCGCAAATCTGGGCGCCCTGCCGCTTCGGGATGGCCGGAAGCGCGGCGTCCAGTTCGACGGCGCCAAGCTGGACGGCACGGGCATGCGCCTGGAACTGATCTGATCCGCCCGCAGGCTGCGCAAGACAGGCGTTGACGAAGCAGCCACTTCCTCCGACACCATGACCCCAATAGCGGCAAGGTCCGCAGTGGGGGAAACATGCGTAATCTCTTGGCGTCGACGAGCCTCGCCGTCCTGGTTCTGGCGGGCCCGAACCTGGCCCATGCCGCCGGGATCAAGGTGGAAATCGCCCGGACAGCCTATGGCATTCCCCATGTCCTGGCCCGCGACTATGCCAGCCTGGGCTATGGCGAGGCCTATGCCTACCTGCAGGACAATCTCTGCCTGATCGCCGACAAGGTGGTCACGGTGAATGGCGATCGGTCGAAATACTTCGGCGCTGATGAGACCACGACCATCGCCTTTTCTCCGGTGAAGAACTTCGAAGCCGATCTGTTCTTCAAGGCCAATCTGGACATCGTCGCCCTCCGCAAGGCCTTCACCAGGGTCTCGCCGGACTACCAGAATCTCGTTCGCGGCTATGTGGCCGGCTATAACCGCTATCTGCGAGACCACCCCGCGGCCTCGCGTCCGGAAGGGTGCCGGGAAGACTGGATTCGAGCCATCAATCTTGACGACATGCTGCGGCTCACAGAGGAGCGGATGATCCAGGCCAGTGGGGCGGCCTGGCTGAAGCAGGCGGTCACCGCAGCGCCGCCGAACAGCCCGGCGCCCAAGGTCGGCGACATGGCCCAGGTCGGGCTGCCACTGGAACCGGAGACCTTCGGCCTGGGCTCGAACGGCTGGGCCTTCGGAAGTGCGGTGACGGCCAACAAGTCCGGCGTTCTGCTGGGCAATCCGCATTTCCCCTGGGAAACCACCAACCGCTTCTACGAAATGCACCTGACCATTCCAGGCAAGATCGACGCCATGGGCGTGACCATCGGCGGCGCGCCAGGCATGTCGATCGGGTTCAACAAGGATGTCGCCTGGACCCATACGGTCTCTACCGACAGGCATTTTACGGTGTTTGAGCTGACCCTCGATCCCAAGGATCCCAAGGCCTATCTGGTGGACGGCAAGTCCGAGCCCATGGCCGCCCGGACCATCTCGGTTGAGGTGAAGGGCGAGGCGACGCCCCGGACCCGGACCCTCTATTCGACCCGGTATGGACCTGTGGTGGTCATGCCCCAGGTGGGAGTCAATTGGACGGCCAGTCGGGCCTACGCCCTGAAGGACGCCAACATGAACAATCTGCGGTCAGGGGATGTCTGGCTCAACATCGCCCGCGCCCGACGGGTCGGCGAGATCAAGGCTACGATTGAAAAGACCCTGGGCATTCCCTGGGTGAACACCATCGCCGCCGACCGGGCGGGGCAGGTCCTTTATGCCGATGTCACGGCCACGCCGAACGTTTCGGCCGACAAACTGAAGGCCTGTGCGCCTCTTTCGGGCCTTGGGCCAATGGCCGCCAGCGCGCGCATCTACATGCTGGATGGCGCCAGGGCCGCCTGCGACTGGGACAATGCACCGGGTACGCCGGCGCCCGGACTGCTGGCCGGCGCCTCCATGCCGTCCATGATCCGCACCGACTATGTGGCCAACAGCAATGACAGCTACTGGCTGACCAATGCCCGTGCGCCCATGACCGGGCAGCCGCCCATCGTCGGGCCTACCGCCATCGCGCAGAACCTGCGAACCCGCTCTGGCCTGATGGAGATCGAGGCCCGGCTGGCAGGGCAGGATGGATTGCCCGGGCGGGAAGTGGATCCGGCATCGGTGCAGTCCATGCTCTATCGCAACCGGAATCTGGCCGCTGACCTGGTCCTGGGCGACCTTGCGAAGATCTGCGAAGGCTCGCCCATCGCCACCCTGGCCTCGGGAAAGACCGTTGATCTGACACGGGCTTGCGCGGTCCTGGCAAGCTGGGACCGGCGCATGAACCTGGAGAGCGTCGGGGCCCATCTCTTCGTGGAATTCTGGCGGAATGCCGAAAAGATTCCGGGCGTCTGGGCGACGCCGTTCGATCCGGCAGACCCGGTGCACACGCCCTCCGGGCTGAAGACTGCCGGGCCGTCCGCTGACAAGGTCAGGCTGGCCCTGGCCCAGGCAGTTGACCTGCTGGACGCGGCGAAAATCCCCCTGGACGCCCCCTGGGGTCAGGTTCAGGTCGCCATCCGGGGTGATCTGAAAATCCCGGTTCACGGCGGTGAAGGCACTGACGGCGTGCTCAACGCCCAGCAATCAAAACTGGTCCCCGGCCTGGGTTACGTGCCCTTCCATGGTTCCAGCTATATCCAGGTGGTGACCTTTGATGAGAAGGGGCCGGTGACGGACGCCATACTGACCTACAGCCAGGCCACGGATCCAAAATCGCCGCACTTTGCAGACCAGACCCTGCTGAACGCGAAGAAGGGCTGGGTGCGGCTGCCCTATCATCGCGCCGACATAGCAGCCGATCCTCAGGTGAGCCGAATTTCCCTAAGGGAATAGGTATCTTAAGACCGCATTCACCATAGTTTCCTAGCCTGCGATCCAGGAAGGATCCTGCGCTTGAGCCTGAATCCGATCGAAGATGTCAGTCGGACCCTGGCGGTCCTGGCCGAGCAGGCGGTCACTCGCGTCCACGGCGGCCTTCCTGCGCCTGCCGGGGCCCTGGCCCATGGGGATATCCCGGCCCAGCCTGCTGCTGATCCCCATGCCCCAGCCCGGACATTGCGCGCCCTGGTCCTCTCCCAGGCCGGGCTTGAAGCTGTGGTCCGCCAGGATGGCCTTGGACACCTGATGGCCGAACTGGAGAGCGCCCTGGAGGGCAAGGCCCTGCCAGAGTCCATGGGTGCGGAGGTCGATCGGGTTGTAAGCCGCCTGGCGCCTTTGACCTCATCCATAAAGGGTGCGGATGTCGAGGCGGCCCTTCGCCACTCAGGCCTGTTGCTTGAAGCCGGTCTCGCCCAGCACCCCAATGACCCACCGCAGGACCTGAAATCAGCCTTGCTGCTGTTGAGGCAGGCCCTGGCCCTGCCGCCCGGTCCGCGGAGGACCACAGGGGCGGTTCGCCCGCCGCCGCCCTATGCCGGCGGCCCTATTTCCGGTCAGCCTGCCTATACCGAGCCCATGGACCTGGACGCGCCCGCAGATGTTCGCCGGCAAAGACTGGCCGATGCGGTGGACGGCGCCCTGGCCCGGATTGAGCTGGAGCAGATCGCAAGCCTTCCGCAGAAGGAGTCTGATCCGACGGTCTGGCGGTTTGAGGCGCCCGTCGCCACACAGAATGGCGCAAGCATTGCGCAGTTTGAGATCCAGCGTGAAAGTCATGGCCGTAGCTCCGGGGCGCCGGCAGCGGCCACCTGGCGCGTCAGGTTTGGTCTGGACATAGCGCCCTTCGGTCCCGTCAGCGCCAATCTGAACCTGACTGGCGAGCATCTTGGCGTGGCCATCTGGGTCCAGAATTCCGAGGCGGCGGAGGCTCTCAGGGCCCAGGCGCCAGAACTGGCCCGGGGTCTTCTGGGGCCAGGCCTGGAGGTCGATGTGGCTGTCTATCATGGGTCGCCCAGCGCAGCCCCGACCTCGGCCGGCCGCCTGCTGGATACCGCCATATGAGCCGGGAACCGGGCCCTCCCAAGCCGACCATTGCGGTCGCCCTGCACTATGACGCCCCTGACGCCCCCAAGGTCGTGGCGGTTGGGCGTGGTCTGATCGGCGAAAGGATCGTCGCTACGGCCAGGGCGCACGGGGTCCCGTTGAGCGAGAATGCGCCGCTGGCGGAAGCGCTTTCAACGCTCGAAGTCGACACGGAAATTCCGGAGCAGCTCTATTCGGCGGTGGCCGAGATTCTGGCCTTCCTGATGAAGGCTTCGAAGGCGGCCTAGATCAGGCGCTGGCCAGGGCGCTCTGGAAGAGGATGGCCCCGTCCGCCGATCCCAGTTCAGCCTCGAAGGCGCGATCCGGGTGAGGCATCAGGCCAAGGACATTTCCCTTGCCATTGATGATGCCGGCGATGTTGGCCGTCGATCCGTTGGGATTGTCGAGATAGCGGAAGACCACCTGACCCTCGCCTTCGATGCGGGCCAGGGTTTCAGCGTCTGCGAAGAAGTTCCCCTCGCCATTGCCGACGGTCATGGTGACTTCCCGGCGACCGCCATATCCGGCAGTGAACCTGGTCTGGGCATTGGCGACCTCGAGGTCGACGGCCTTGCAGACATATTTCAGGTGCTCGTTCCGCAGCAGGGCGCCCGGCAGGAGCCCCGCCTCGCACAGGATCTGGAAGCCGTTGCAGATACCAACTGTCGCCACGCCACGCTCGGCGGCCGCCTTTACTTCCGTCATGACCGGCGAAAGGGCCGCCATGGCGCCGCAACGCAGATAGTCGCCGTAGGAAAAGCCGCCCGGCAGGACAATCAGGTCCAGACCCGAGGGCAGGACCGTTTCACCATGCCAGACCATGTCCACCCTGGCGCCCGTAGAGCGCTCTATGGCGACCTTGCAATCCCGGTCGCAGTTGGACCCCGGGAAGACGATGACAGCGGCTTTCATGAGGGTTCTCTAGACTGCATCGGCGCGGTTGACGAGGGGAGGCGGGAAGCGGTTTGCGAAATCGAAGGCATGCTCGGTCGGGCCATTGGCGGCGAGATCCGCCAGCCTGGCCTCGCCCTCGATATCGGTGGGCGTGTGGTCCTTAGGAATCCACCAGAGCACGAAGGATGGCCCTGACCGGGGATGGAACCAGGCTTCACGGTTTCGCACATAGAGCCGGTGTTCTGTCCTGTAGGCAAAGGCCGCGAGGGCTTCGGCAGACTCCCAGACCGTCAGATTGACGATGTATTGCGGGTTCTGCTCAGGCGCTGGCGTGGCGGAGTCGAAGCCTTCCCCCTTGGCGCGCCAGACGAAGCCAGGCTGGGCTTCTCCTAGGGCATTGATGGCGTCCAGGGCGTTACGGAATTCTGCGCTCTCGGCTGACTCCAAGGGCGCCTTCAGGGTCGCAACATTGTATTGAGCCAGAAGGTGGCGCCCCATCAATGTGCCTCAGCCCACTTCCACCCGGTAGCTTTCGATCACGGTGTTGGCGAGCAGCTTTTCGCACATGGCCTTGACCTCCGCCTCAGCGGCGGCGGGGTCGGTCTGGCTGAGGTCGAATTCGATGGTGCGGCCGACGCGGACGCCCGCCACATCAGACCAGCCGAGACCATGCAGGGCGTTCTCCACCGCCTTGCCGGCGACATCCAGAACCCCGGGCTTCAGGAAAACATGCACCTTGGCGCGCATCAGTGGAGGCCTCCTTGAATCACGGTCGGCATCTCCTTCATGATTCCGAGCCGCCGCGCGACCTCTGTATAGTTCTCGATGACATCGCCCAAGTCCCGACGGAAGCGGTCCTTGTCCATTTTTTCCAGGGTCTGGGAGTCCCACAGCCGGCATGTGTCCGGGCTGATTTCGTCGGCCAGGACCACCCGGGAGAAGTCGTTCTCCCAGAGCCGCCCGAACTCCAGTTTGAAATCAATGAGATTGATGCCGACAGCCCCGAAGGCGCCGCTCAGGAAGTCATTCACGCGCAGGGACAGGGCCATCATGTCGTCAATCTCCTGGGTGGTGGCCCAGTTGAAGGCGGTGATGTGCTCTTCGGTGACCATAGGGTTCGAGAGCTTGTCGTCCTTGAGGTAGAATTCGATGATGGAGCGCGGGAGGGCTTGGCCTTCCGGCAGGCCGAAACGGTTGGACAGGCTTCCGGCGGCGGCGTTTCGGACCACCACCTGCAAGGGGATGATTTCCAGCTCGCGGATCAGCTGTTCGCGCAGGTTCAGGCGCCGGATGAGATGGTTCTGGATGCCCACCGTGTTCAGGCGGGTCATGAAATACTCGCTGATCCGGTTGTTGATGACGCCCTTGCCTTCCAGGACAGCCTTTTTCTCGCTGTTGAAAGCGGTGGTGTCGTCCTTGAAGTACTGGATCAGCGTACCCGGCTCGGGACCCTCGAACAGGATCTTGCCCTTGCCTTCATAGATCTTTTTGCGGCGGGTGCTCATGGGCTGTCAGCCTTTATCTGATACCGGCCTCCGGCGCAAACGACCGCACGGCCTGCGCCCCTCCTGGCGTCGTGTTTCACGGAACGGGACAACCACAAGGTGATTTCACTTAAGTACAAGTAGGTCGAGGCCATTGCGGGGCGACGCAGCAGACGATAGATAGGGGGCCAAGAGTGCCACGGGGATACCATGACCAGTTTTGATAATCGCGAGCGCGGCTTTGAGAGCAAGTTCGCCCTGGATCAGGAGCTGGAGTTCAAGGCCGGCGCACGACGCAACCGCATGTTGGGCCAGTGGGCCGCCGGACTCATGGGCCTGGCTGGCGATCACGTGGACGACTATGTGAAGGCCGTCGTGAAGTCTGACTTCGAGCTTCCGGGAGATGAGGACGTTCTGCGCAAGGTGTTCGAGGACCTCAAGGTTTCAGGGGTCACCGTCAGCGAAGGCGAAGTCCGCATGAAGATGGATGAACTCCTCGCCCAGGCCCGCGATCAGGTCCGTAACGGCGAATAGTCCTGCGCCCAAAGAGCGGGGCCAATGACCTTCTGAATTACGAAAAGGCGCGCTGTTATGGCGCGCCTTTTTGCTGTCACCCTTTCGACCTGGGCTTGGGCGCAGAGGCCGCAGCGGCGTCAGCCGCCGCCTTTGCCGCGGCCGCAGCCTTCGCTGCATCGGCAGCCTCTTCGTCCGCCCTGGCGCCGGCGAGTATGCCGGGCAGGGCGTAATTGCCTTCATGGCAGGCGTATTCGTAGATCACGCCATTGAGGGGCGAGAACTCGTACTCTCCGCCCCAGGGTTTGTCGTAGAGGCTGGGGTCGTCAATCGTGAATGCATAGTGCAGCCGGTCCTTGGCAGACCGTGTGAACCGCTCCGTGACGGTGAGATGCTCCCAGGATCCCCGATAGCTCTGGCGCTGGGGAATGTTCGTGGTTTCCACCACCAGGGTGTCGCCTTCCCAATGGCCGATCGAGTCGCCCATCCAGGGACGAACGCCGTCGGTCCTGTGGGTTCCATTGAGCTTGATAACCCGAATATCGTGGACCATCTCGACCTGGATGACCACGGAATCAGGCGTCTGCAGGATCTGGTAGTTGTTGTTGTAGAAGCCATTGGGGAACATGGGAGGACCGGCATTCCGGCCAAAGGACAGGATGCAGCGTTCGCCGAGGGACCTGTTCTCGAAGTCAGCCCCTGAACCGCGCGGGCCGCCACCGCCGAAGAAGCCCCGTGGCGCCGGTGGGGCGCCCGCCTTTCGGGGCGGAACCTGGCCATTGGGCGTCGTCAGGAAGGATGTGCGAGGCTCGCCATTTACCCGCATGACGTAGTTGCCGGGATCAAGCCAGCCGCGGTCATAGCCACCAACGGCGCCGCCTGCCGCTGCAAATTCAGGTCGCGTACCGGGCTTCAGGTCGCCGCCTACCGACGGGGCGACGGTGGGATCGATTGGCTTGTTGCCGTCTTCTACTTCCTGAACGACAGCGTTTTCCTGTTTGGCGACCTCTTCGGGTGTGAAGACCGCTCGGTTTCCCAGGCTGGGATTGCGGGACTCAGGTGTCAGGGTCGCGTTGGACCAGTATCCGGAGATGTCAGGTTGGCCAAAAGCGTTGCGTGGCGCCTTGTAGGCGGCGGCCTTTGCGGGCTTGGCTGCGTCGGCGGCCAGCATCGGCGCCGGAGCTACCCCCACCAGAAGTGCGCAGGTCAGGGCAAGGTGCGCGGCGCGGTTCATGTTCATCTCCCGTAACAACGGTCTTCGCCATCAGACGGGCCGTTCTGGTTTCAGGTTAAGGAGCCTCAGGGCGCCGGGCAATGGAAATGTCCCGATCAAGCCTCAGACAGCCGACGGCTTAAGGGTTTCAAAGTAGTATTTCCGGAAGGCCAGGGTGGCGCGATCCGTGGCGACGGAATGTTCCTGCGCGATGGGCGGGACTTCACTGGGCCAGGAGCTCTCCACGACGGCGCGGTCCTCGTCGGCAATGCGCGCAGTATTTGCGGCAAAGAGGCCCTGGGCCCAGCCGAATTTCAGGAAGTCCCGGCTGCCCACAACCAAGAGCCTCGTCTGGTGATCATCAACAGGGATGACCAGCGCGTGGATCCGCAGATGCCGGTTGGGGATCGGGATGTGCAGGGCCATGATATTGGGCTTGTGGAACTCCAGCCGCCCGCCGCCGTCCCGGCCGTCCACCAGACTTCGGGTCAGGCCCCCGAATTCAGTCTCATCCCAGGTGACCGTCATGGTCGAGTCCGGGGTCATGTAGCGACGGGTGAACTTGCCGATGGTCTTGCGATGGACAAAGGGCAGGTGCGGACTGTCGAGCATGTTCTCCATGGCTCGGGTCCAGTGACAGTTCCATCTTCGCTCGACGATGGTGCGGGCCAGGTTCGGATCGGTCAGGCCTTCCGGGGGGGATGGCTCCGTCGGCGCTTCAAGCCCGGGCGCGGTATAGACCCAGATAAGCTCGCCGATCTCCCGGACGGGCAAGGGCGTCGCGCCGAGGGTTTCCTTGCGCGCCTGGGGATTGAACGGAATGTGCTGGTTGGCGCCCCGGCTGTCGAACTGCCATCCGTGGAATGGACATTCCAGACAGCCATTGGGCATAACCTGACCCAGGGACAGAGCCACGCCCCGGTGTGGGCAGCGATCCAGCAGGGCCGCCGGGGCCCCGGAAATGTCGCGGAAGAGAACAATCTTCTCCCCCGCAAGGGTGAAGCCCAGCGGCGCCTTCTTCAGCGCCGCCGAGGCGGCGAGGGGAGTCCAGACCCTGGCGAACCCCTCGAACACCGACCCTAGGCCTCGCCGCGATCCGCCCGGGCCTTGGCCATGGCTTGCACCAGTCCGAAGGATCCAAGGAAATAGTGGAAGGCCGCCCAGAGATAGAAGCAGAGCGAGACAATGATGCCGGAACGGGTGGCGCCGTTCAGGCTGGCCTTGCAACTGGCGACCAGGGCTTCGGCAGCCCCGTCCGGAGCCTTTCCGCCTGGGCAGGCTTCGGCAAAGTTGACGCCGCCCGCATGTCCGCCGCCCAGCATCTGGCTGATCGACTC